>DASTSP010000001.1:0-3963 GCA_035760625.1 Minisyncoccota bacterium
TTGGCGCCGTCTTCAAGTCTTCGACCGAGGAGGTGCTCCGCGAAGCCGACGTCGTCTCCCTCCATGTTCCGCTCCTCCCGTCGACGACGCACCTCATAAACGCGGAGCGTCTTTCGATGATGAAGCCGACCGCGTACCTCATCAATACGTCGCGCGGACCCGTCATTGACGAGGCGGCGCTCGTCGCCGCCCTCAAGGCGGGAACCATCCGAGGCGCGGGACTCGACGTTTTCGAGAACGAACCGGCGCTCGCCCCTGGCCTCGCCGAGTGCGAGAATGCCGTCATCACCCCGCACATCGCCTCGGCGTCCGAGGAGACGCGCAATAAGATGTCCGAGATAGCCGCGGAGAACGTCATTCAGTTCCTCAAGGGGCAGAATCCCGAGAACGCCGTCACCGAGTAGAGCCCGAAGACTTGAGGTTTTTGGCACGTATGGTATGGTAGTCGGCACTAATACTAATGGGGCATATGACATTTTCACTTACCGTTGAGGAGCGAAAGGAGCGCGGCAAGCAGCTTGCGCGTCTTCGGAGCGCGGGGAAGCTCCCGGCCGTCATGTACGGACCGAAGGAGACCGCGACGGCGATCACGCTCGATAAGGGCAAGTTCGAAAAACTCTTCAAGGAGACCGGCGAGTCGAGCGTCATCGTGCTCGATGGGCTCGGAGAACCGAAGGAGGTTCTCGTCCACGACGTCTCGTTCGATCCGCGGAAGGGAGGCATCATCCACGTCGACTTCTACGCCGTCGAGGCGGGCAAGGAGATCACCGTGAACGTGCCCCTCGAGTTCGTCGGCGAGGCGCCGGCCGTGAAGCAGGGCGGAACCCTCACGAAGGTGCTCCACGAGGTCGAGATCACCGCGAAGCCGGCGAACCTCCCCCAGCACCTCACCGTCGACGTTTCCTCGCTCGACGATTTCGAAAAGCGCATCACCGTGAGGGATCTCGAGGTTCCCGCGGGCGCGAAGCTCGAGAACGACCTCGAGGACGTCGTCGCCCTCGTTCAGGCCGTCGAGGAGGAGAAGGAAGCGCCGGTCGAGGCCGTCGACATGTCCGCGATCGAGGTCGAGGAGAAGGGCAAGAAAGAGGAACCCACGGAAGGCGCAGAGGCGGCGTAGATCTAAGGAAAGCGGAAAAACGGCCCCGAACGGGGCCGTTTTTCGAACCCCCGTGCACGAGCGCCTAGAAATGACGCCCGGTATCTTGGTATACTGGAGGGACACATGAGGACATACGCGGTCGCATTCATCACGACGATTGTTGGTATTGCTTCGCTCTTTCCCGTGGCGCCGGTTCTCGCTGCGGGCGCGTGCGACGACGATACGACCGGAAAGACGGAAGAGGAGTTGAAGGCCGATCTCGCGCAGTGTAACGCGGAGATCGCGCAGTGGCAGGGAATCCTCAACGGTACGCGCAACAAGGTGACGACGATAGACAGCGATGTGAAGGCGCTCACCGCGAAGATCAAGGCGGCCGAGGCGACCATTAAGTCGAAGAACATCGCGATATCCCAGCTCTCCGAGGACATCAACGAGAGGAGCGAGAAGATACAGGACCTCGAAGACAAGATAAACGAGGGGAAGGAGTCGCTCGCCCAGCTCATTCGCCGTACGAACGAGATAGACGATTCGACGCTCGCCGAAGTGGTGTTGAACAGCAAGAACCTCTCAGAGTTCTTCTCCGACCTCGACTCCTTCTTCGATGTCCAACGCGGACTCGAGGACCACTTCAGGGACGTGCGGCAGACCATCGCACAGACCGAGGAGGAACGAGAGCGTCTCGGTGAGATGCAGGACAAGGAGCTCGACGCGAAGTACGTCATCGAGACGAACAAGAAGACTATCACGAAGACGCAGGCGGAGAAGCAGCAACTTCTCGCCGCGACGAAGCAGGAAGCGAAGTCGTACGAGCAGATCGTGAAGGACCGCCAGGCGAAGGCGAATCAGATCAATGCGGCGCTCTTCCGGCTCCGTGGCGTCGACGGCGGCGGAATTCCCTTCAAAGAGGCGCTCGCGTACGCGAAGGCCGCGTCGTCGTACACCGGCGTCCGCGCCGCGTTCATCCTCGCCATCCTCCGCCAGGAGTCGAACCTTGGCGTGAACGTCGGCCAGTGTCTCCTCGTCAACCCACAGACCGGCGCGGGGAAGGGTAAGAACACGGGGACGCCCTTCGCGAACGTCATGAAGCCGGACCGCGACATCCCGTACTTCCTCGACCTCATGAAGCGCCTCGGACGCGATCCGTACGCGACGCCGGTCTCATGTCCGCAGTCGGTGGGCTACGGCGGGGCGATGGGGCCGACCCAGTTCATCCCGTCGACGTGGCGAAGCTACGAGCCTCGTATCGCACAAGCGTTCGGCCAATCGGTCGCGGACCCTTGGGACCCAGAGAGCGCCATCATGGCGACCGCGCTCTATCTCGAGGACATGGGCGCGGCCCGGGGAGGCTACACCGCGGAGCGCGAGGCGGCTGCCCGTTACTACGCGGGCGGCGGATGGGCGACGTACGGGCTTGGGTACGCGGCGAGCGTCCTCGCGTACGCGGAGCAGTACCAGAACGACATCGACTTCCTCTCGAGCCAGTAAACGGTTGCCAAACGCGACATTTCTGCTATAGTGGTCCGGCAATGAAAAAGGACATTCACCCAGAAAACTATCGTCTCGTCATCTTCCATGACAACTCGAGCGGCGAGCGTTTTCTCGTTGGCTCGACGATCGCGACCGAGGCGACCGACGTCTGGACCGACAAGAAGGAGTACCCGATCGCGTACGTCGACGTGTCGTCGGCATCGCACCCGTTCTATACGGGCCAGGAGAAGGTGATGGACACCGCCGGACGCGTCGAGCGCTTCAAGGCTCGCGCAGAGAAGGCGAAGAGCCGCGCGAAGAAGGCGTAAGCGGGAAGGTGAGACCGGAGACAGCTCCGGTTTTATCGTGTCTCGTACTATACTAACGTTCATGGATTACGATCAGTCGAAACTCGCCGAGTTCAGGGAGAACCAGAGGACACAGTTCCTCGCGGGTCAGTTCGACGAGCTCTCGAGGAAGCATGCGGAGGCCGCTGCGCTTCTTGCGAGCGATGCCTCGATGGCGGAGCTCGCGGAAGACGAGATGCGCTCGCTCGAGGAACAGCGCGCGGCGCTCTTCGCGGAGATGGAGCGTATCGTCGTCGAGTCTAAGGAAGAGGAGGCGCGGCCGTACGGCGTCATCCTCGAAGTCCGTGCGGGCGTGGGCGGCGAGGAGGCGGCGCTCTTCGCAGAGGAGCTCGCGCACATGTACCTCAAGTACGGAGAGCGGAAGGGCTGGCGGACGGCGACCGCGTCCGAATCGCGCGCCGCGCAGGGCGGCTACAAGGAGGCTTCGTTCGAGCTTCTCGGTTCGGACGTGTACGACGACCTCCGATACGAGACGGGCGTGCACCGGGTTCAGCGCATTCCGGTAACCGAGAAGGCGGGGCGCATCCACACGTCGACCGCGTCGGTCGCCGTACTCCCGATGCGTCGGAAGCCCTCGATCGACGTCAATCCCGGCGACATCGAGATGGAGTTCTCCCGTTCGGGCGGTGCCGGCGGACAGAACGTGAACAAGGTGGAGACGGCCGTCCGCCTTATCCATAAGCCGACCGGTGTCGACGTGCGCTGTCAGTCGGAACGGAGCCAGTTGAAGAATCGCGAGAAGGCGATGGCGATGCTCATCGCGAAGCTCGAAATGCTCCACGAGGAGGAGGAGGCGAAGCGGCACTCCGAGAGCAGGCGGAGCCAGATCGGCACCGGCGACCGCTCCGAGAAGATACGGACGTACAACGTGCCGCAGAATCGCATCACCGATCACCGCATCAAGGAATCGTGGCACGCGATCGATGACATCCTCGGCGGGGAGCTCGATGAGGTGATCGCATCCCTCAAGCGCCACGCGGAAATGGCGGGATGACGCCGCCTGTTGCGGAAACGGGGGCGCTGTGGTAC
>DASTSP010000002.1:0-3279 GCA_035760625.1 Minisyncoccota bacterium
CCTCTCCTCATACCTCATCATCGACACGATATTGAAGACGTTCGTCACCGGTGCCGACCTCGGTCCGTGGAACGAGGTGAAGTGCGAATCAGCGCCACCGGTCACGCCGACGGGAACGACCCCGCCGGTGACACCGGCTGCTGGAACGTATACCGACGCGGATGCTCGTGCCGCGCTCGCGGCCGCCGGTATCACCGTCAATAAGACGGAAGCACAAGGAACCTCGCTCAACGGCATGCGGACGAAAACCGTTCAGGATGTCATCGACCTAAAGCACGACTGTGACTGTACTATTGTCATAACCGGGGGCACCGAGAGCACGGGCGGACACGCCGAAGGTACCTACAGCCACGAGAGCGGGTATAAGTACGATATGCGCGTGAACGACACGCTCGATGGCTACATTTACAGCAGTTTTGACAAGATCAAGACGCGGAGCGATGGCGCGGAACAGTATCGTAATCCGAAGGACGGGACAATTTACGCGCGAGAAGGGGACCATTGGGACGTTCTCGTTCCACCCGGTTGACCCGTTGTATCCTTTCTCGTAGGATGGTTTGGCGGAAACGGGCCTATAGTTCAGTGGTAGAATGCTGGTCTCCAAAACCAGCGACCGAGGTTCGAATCCTCGTGGGCCCGCAAAGGTATACGAAAATAACCTGCTAAAAATGCAGGTTATTTTCGTATAGCGAGCAAACTGCTTTGCTCGCGGACCTTTGCGGGAGACGGAGCTGTGTTTTGCGCTATACGAGGCGCAAAACAAGCGAGTCCGGGGAGGAAGTTCTTAGGAGCGTAGCGACTTAGAAACTTGACCCCGCAAAACCGATAACAATCGAATCCCATCACGCGTTAGTGACTCGTGACCGCAAACGTTGCACGTAAACCCCGTCCGCTTGCCCTCATCCACCCATTGGGGTACCATGCGCGCGGCTACGAATTCGGTCTTTCACACTTCACGAAAGGAGCACTTCATGCAAAAGAGCGACATGACGTCGCGCGGCGACAAGCCGGATTGGTACCTCGGGAGTCAGGCGCCTTCCTTTGGCGATTACTTCGGCTCGGTGTCGTCCCTCGCCGTCGGGGAGACGTACCTCACGTACGATAGAAAGTACATCGTGCACCGCGTCGCCGCCACGGAGTTTCACGTCTCGCGAAACGCGTGCGCCCACGCGGGTGCGCCGATCCTCGAGACGCCGGGCGTCCAGGACGTCGACAACCTCCGCTGTCCGATACATAAGTGGACGTACGACCTCAAGGGACAGCTCAAGGCGGCGCCGCAGTTCAAGTCCTGCCATGGTGTGTCGCTCTCGAAACCTGACGTCGCGCTCTGGAACGGAAACCTCGTCGGTTTTCGGAAGGAGGAGACCGAATCCCTCAGCAGATTCGGCGCGTCGCTCAGTCTTCCAAGGGGTGCGTTCGACACCTCGGCATTCGTCTTCATGGGCGAGGAGCGTTATCCGATCCCGTACCCTCGTGAGCTCATGCTCGTCAATTACTTCGACGGGTACCACGTTCCCCTGTACCACCAGAAGACCTTCGCGGCGGTCGCGAACTGCGACTCGTACGCGTGGGAGTTCTCAGAGCAGGGCGCGAAGGTGGGGTACAGCATCCAGGTGGTGCGCGCACGGAGCGACGTCGAGAAGGAACGGAGATTCCTCATGCAGCGCGGTCTCGCCGAGGAGGATATCGGCTGGGCAACGTTCCACTTATGGATCCGGGACGAGTTCAAGTCGGTCGAGCGCCCGATCGATGCCGATATCTTCGCGGTGTGGGCGTCGCTCTACGGGAACGGGTTTCTCATGCCGGAATTGTACGAAGGCGGTCTCTTCCTCGCGATGAGCTACCTCGTCAATGAGGACCCGGGCAACGCCGAGACGGGGAACGCGAATCTCGTCGAGTACTACGTGCACAAGAACGTACCCGAGGCGCGCCGGAAGGAAGCGGCGCGCCGGTTCCAGCACGCGTATGAGCAGAGCGCGCGCGAGGACGACGAGATCTGCGAGACGCTCTATCGGTCGCATCGTCACCGGAACTTCTCGGACAATCGCATCTACCACCAATTCCTCGAGGCGGGTGACGTGCACTGGAGGGAATGGTACAAGCTCAAATCACGCTTCAAGTGAAGTATCGTATCGCGGCCCGTTTCGACGGGCCGTTTTTTATGACAAAAAATCCTTTACGAGAGTCAGGGTCGTCTGTATATCGCCCGGCTCTACCCAGCGAATGGTCGCATCGCGCTTGAGCCAGGTCATCTGGCGCTTCGCGTACTGGTAGCTTTTTGTCGTGATGCGCTCACGCAGTTCAACCTCGTCGCAGGAACCTTTGAGAAATGCGACGATGTGTTCGTATTCGATTCCGAGTGACTCGATACGCTCGAAGGGGATGCCGCTCTCTTCGAGATCGACGACCTCGTCGATCATACCCGCCTTGATGCGCTCCTCGAGACGCGCTCGGATGCTCTCGCGGAGAACGGCCGGAGCGACGCGAATGCCGATGGTGAGCGCGTCATACACTTCGTCTGGCGCATGGGGTGGCACGATACCCTTCGCCTCGACTATCTCGAGTGCGCGGATGAGCCGGCGCTTGTTCGCGGGGTCGACGGCCGCGGCGCGCGCGGGGTCACGCATGCGGAGGAGCTCATAGAGGTCCGGTGCGGGAAGCGGCTCGAGCCGTGCCCTAAGTTCCTCGTTCGGCGGCACGTCAGGTGCGCTCACGCGACCGAGGAGCGCATCAATATAGAAAAATGTACCGCCGACGACGATGGGAACGTTGCCCCGCGAGCGAATATCGTCGATGGCGGTCCGTCCATCTCGGACGAAATCCGCGACCGTGTAACCTTCTCTCGGGTCGGCCACATCGAGGAGGTGGTGCGGCACGCCGCGCATCTCCTCCCGCGTCACCTTGCCGGTCCCGAGGTCGCACCCGCGGTATACTTGCCGCGAGTCGGCGGAGACGACTTCGCCTCGAAGTCGAAGCGCGAGCTCGACCGAGAGCGCGGTCTTTCCCGAGGCGGTCGGTCCGACGATGACGATGATTTTCGGTTTCATACGAGGAGGGCCAGGAACGCGTCCTGGCCCGATCTTCAATTTCTTCGGAGGAAATTCCTTAAGCGCTCAATGAACGAAGGCTGACGCGGGTCGAGGAAGGAGTGGCCCTCCAGGGAGCCCTTCCATTCCTCGACGTCCTTCTTATCGATGAGTCCGAGCCTCCTATTCACGAACTTTCGCTACGCCTCGGGATCGTTCGGATGCTCCTTACGCGCGTCCGCCTCCGCGTTAG
>DASTSP010000003.1:0-3543 GCA_035760625.1 Minisyncoccota bacterium
TCGCGTCCCTCGAGCTGGGCGAGGTCGCGACAGCGCTTCAAGAGGTAGTTCGCGGTTCGAGGCGTCGCGCGGCAGCGCTTCGCGATGGATGCGAGGAGCGCGTCGTCCGCGCGGACATTGAGTAGCGACGCCGAGCGGCGAAGGATCTCCGCGATCTCGTCCTCGGAGTAGAACTCGAGACGGAACGTGCCGCCGGAGAAGCGCGAACGAAGCGGCGCGGAAAGCATCGAGATGCGGGTCGTCGCGGCGACGAGCGTAAAGGGCGGGAGGTCGAGCTGGACAGTGCGCGCCGACGGTCCCTTGCCGATGATGATATCGAGAACCCCCGACTCCATCGCCGGGTAGAGTACTTCCTCGATCGATTTCGAGAGGCGGTGGATCTCGTCGATGAAGAGAACGTCGCCAGGCGAGAGGTTCGTGAGGATGGCGGCAAGGTCACCGACGCGTTCGATCGCGGGGCCGGACGTCGTCCGCATGTTCGTGCCCAAGGTCTTCGAAATGAGGTGCGCGAGCGTCGTCTTCCCGAGCCCCGGCGGACCGTAGAGGAGGATATGCTCGGCGGCATGGCCGCGTTCGCGGGCGGCGGTGAGGAGGATGCGGAGGTTCTCCTTGGTCTTCGGCTGACCGACGTACTCTTCCCACGTCTGCGGGCGGAGGGTCTGGTCGAGATTGCCCGCGCTATCGCGCTCGAAGGAAGGCCGCGTCGTCGCTTGGTCGCTCATGGGCCCTATTGTATACGAAAAACCGGGGCGGGGTGAGGGGGTTGACAAACCTGACTACCATGCTAAAATAGCCTGTAATCGTTCGTTGCATTCGAGGACACTCGAATGCTTTTCTTTTGCATCGGGCAAAAAAGGGCGTATTCGCGCGGCGTTCTGTCGAGTCGATACCCCTCTAAGCAATACATGGCTCTCAAGGCGAGGGTACTCTGGTACCCGCTTCGAGCGCGATCACTGGGCTATTCCTTAGCTTTGGAGGGTCACTTCTTCCGGGAAGCTATTGCTTAAAGGGTTATCCGTTCGACGGCCGAAAAAAGGGGACCTTCGGGTCCCCTTTCGCGTGTCAGCCCGCGTTGTAGAGGTCGAGGACGCGCGCGACCTCGTCGAGCGACGTGAGGCCACCGAGAACCTTCATGATGCCGTCCTCCTGCATCGAGGGAATGCCCTGATGCTTCGCCGCCTCGCGGATCGCGGCTTCTCGTGTGTCCGTCGCGACGACCTCGCGGACCTTCTCGTCCATCTTGATCGCCTCGTAGACGCCGACTCGGCCTTTGTAGCCGCTCCCGCCGCAGCGGTCGCATCCCTTCGCATCGAAGATCGTGTGAATGGCGATCGATTGTCCGAGCACGCCCTGGATGAGCTTCTGCTCCTCCGTCGTGATCGGACGCTCGACCTTGCACGCGTCGCAGAGGAGACGAACGAGGCGTTGGCCGAGGATGATGTTGACGCCGCTTCCGATCATGTTCGCGTCGATGCCGAGGTCGATGAGCCGCGGGAAGGCGCCCGCGGCGCTATTCGTGTGCAACGTCGAGAAGACGAGGTGACCGGTGAGCGCGGCATGTATCGCCGTCTCCGCGACCTCGCGGTCGCGGATCTCGCCGATGAGAATGACGTCCGGGTCTTGGCGAAGAACGGAACGGAGCCCTTCCTCGAACGAGTACGTTTCGCTCACCTGCGTCTGCACGATGCCGGGGAGCTTGTATTCGACCGGGTCTTCGATCGTGATGATCTTTATCTCGGGCGTATGGATGGAGAGAAGGAACGAGTAGAGCGCGGTCGTCTTTCCCGAGCCGGTCGGTCCGGTCGTGAGGATCGCGCCGTTCGGTCGCTTCAGTTCCTCCTCCATGATGCTATGGAGCTTCTCCGAGAGACCGAGGTTTTCGAGCTTGAAGGACGAGGCGTTCGGGTCGAGGAGGCGCATCACCATCGATTCGCCGTACGCGCCGGGAATGACCGACGAGCGGACTTCGACTTCGCGCGTTCCAATGTCAAAGGTGAAGCGGCCGTCTTGCGCCTCCCTTCGTACGTTCAATTTGAGGCCCGAGAGGAGCTTGAGGCGCGAGACGATGTGCGCGGCGATGTCCTTATCGATGTCGCAGACGTTCGTGAGAACGCCGTCGAGCCGGTAGCGGACGCGGACGGCGAGCGCCTCCGGCTCGATGTGGACGTCCGAGGCGCCGAGGGAAAGTGCGCCGCCGAAGATGGCACCGATCGTCTTGCTCGTCTTCACGACGCTGTTCTCCTTTTGGATCTCCGCGACCTTGCCCGCGACGTCGAGACTCGACTTGATCTCGTTCGCGAACGCCTTGATGAGCTCGGGGTCGACGTCGAGAACGCCCTTCACCTGAACGGTCGAGCGGCCGATGTCGTGGTAGCGTGCCCACGCGCGGTCGATCGACGGGAACGAGGCGAGGTACACGGTCGGCGTATAGCCGTCACTCGCGAGCTTCTCAAGGAGCGCCTGAAGCTCCGGGTTCTTCGGATTGCGTACCGCTACGGAGACGTTCTGTCCGGCCTGTGCGAAGACGGCGAGCTCGCCGCGACGCGCGTCTGCCTCGGAGAGGAGTTTGAGCGCCGAAACGTCGATGGGGACGTCGCCGAGGTTCACGTACGGGTAGCCGTACGAGGGCGCGAGCTGTTGCACGAGGCGTTCCTCCTCCCTATGCCGGAGCTCGTCGATGCGGGCGTTCGTGTTCGAGTCATTGAACTCTGCCATTTCTCTCTTATGGTACCACGGGCAAGGGAGCGGCGAGTCGGATTTTCAACCTTATTTTAAGCCAGAAACGGATATTGACGCATACAATATTCGTTGTATAATTGTACTATACTCCATACCCCAAAGGAGGGGATAATGAAGGTTCTTTGGAACGTCGCGGTCTTCTTCGGCATCGCCATCGCCCTCTCCGCGTGCGGCGGCGTCACGGTGCGGCATACATACGGGAAGGCGGAAGCGCTCGGCTCGCGCGCGAGCTGTCCGGCGCCCTTCGACAAGGACGCCATCGCGAAGGTCGGGTACCCGGAGGTGTGGGCGCGGGAGCCCCACGAACCGGCGACCGTGTGGCCCTTGTACCGTTGCTCGTTCATGCAGCCCCTCATCGCGTGGGCGAAGTCGGCGAGCAACTACGAGAGCGACCGGGGCGGTTGCACGCTCGACTACCAGTCCTTCACGTGCAGGAGCCACCTCGGTCCCTCGGGAACGAGCCGCCATGGGCGCGTCACGTATCTCGAGGGTTCGAGTCGTATCGATGTCGCCATCGCGAACCTCTCGGTCCTCAGTTGTCCGAACGCGGGCGCAGAGGACCGCGAGCTCGATGTCTCCGTCGACCCCGACGGGCGGTGGCGCTTCTCGGTTCGGCACGAGTGCTACTACTAACGGCGGCCTGTCCGCGAGAGGCCGGTTTTCGATCCTTTTGGATCGAAAACCGGCCTTTTTCTTTACATGCTAGAATGCTCGGATGGAACGACTGACGGCGGCTAATCTCGAGGAACTCCAAACGGCCGCGCGCCGCGTCCTCGCGGCGCTTCAAGCAAGTGACCATGCGAC
>DASTSP010000004.1:0-2378 GCA_035760625.1 Minisyncoccota bacterium
TCCTTCATCGCGTTCAAGACGCCGAGGACGTTCTCCGGCGCGCCCTCGCGCTTCGCCGCCTCGACGAGCTCTTGCTTCGAGCACGGATAGTTCACTCCCTTCAGGTACTTCTGGATGTCGATGGGACTCGTATCGTTTGCCATGGTAGGAAATTATCGAGTAAGTACACACCTGTACCATAGCAACAACTCGATTAAGTACGAATGAAGCGATTTTCATGACGGCATCATCGCCGGCTCGCTACCGTACTCGTATGGACCTTGTCTCCACGTGGACTCTCACGACGACCTCCGAGGCGGCGTGGGAGGAGATGATAGCGTCGATGAGCCGCGCGAAGCGCACGATCGACGTCCTCCAGTTCGCGGTCGGCGCGACGGGCCCTTTCGTCGACGTGTTCGTCGACGTCCTTACGAAGAAGGCGGGGGAGGGTGTACGCGTTCGCATTCTCGCGGACGCGATCGGCAGTTTCCTCTTCTACCAGTCACCCGCGAGAAAGCGCCTTGAGGAAGCGGGTGTCGACGTTCTCTTCCACGCAGCGGTCGTACCGCGTTCGCTCCGGCGCCTCGTTCCCGCGTTTCTCCGCGACCACCGAAAGCTCGTCGTCGTGGACGACGCCGAGGCGCACATAGGGGGCGTCATTCTCGAGGAACGCGCGCGGTACTGGCGTGATACGAGCGTCGTCGTTCGGGGCGCGATCGTCGAGGACGCGTCGGCGCTCTTCGAGACGTCGTGGTCCCACGCGAAGCGCATGAAGCCGCTCGGCACGCTCCTCTCCGAGGATGGGAGAGGGCCGTTCTACCTCGCCGGAAACTCGTATCGCCTCGGCGATAAGACGCTCTATCGCGCGATGGTCCGCGCGCTCACGAAGGCGAAGCGGCGAGTGTCCATCACGACACCGTACTTCGCGCTCACGCGCGACCTTCGGCGCGCGCTTCTCTATGCGATGGACCAAGGGGCGGAGGTCCGTATTCTTCTCCCGCGGCGCTCCGACAACGTTTGGGCCGATATGCTCGGCCGCCTCTTCTATGCGTGGCTCCTCCGGCGCGGCGTCCGCATCTTTCACTATTCGCGCGCCATTCTCCACGCGAAGACGATGGTCATCGACGGCACATGGGCGACGATCGGAAGTTCGAACCTCGACTGGCTCTCCATTTGGCTCAATTACGAACTGAACCTCGTGTCCGACGTGCCACGCTTCGCCGCGGAGCTCGAGCGGCTCTTCGAGCACGACCTCGAGACATGCACCGAGGTGACGCGCTCGACGAAGCACTGGTACGGCTTCTTCGGCGATGATTGACAGCACGTGTCGATGGGCGTAGATTCTTCGGAGTCTTCCACCAGCGAAAGGAGAGTCTGTGCTCTATTGGGCCGCCGTGTTCTTCATCCTCGCCCTCGTCGCCGCCGTTCTCGGCTTCGGAAACGTCGTGGTCGTCGCCTGGGTCGGCGTTGCGAAGCTCCTGTTCTACATCTTCCTCATCGCGTTCGTCGTGACGCTCCTCATCGGAGTGTTTCGGGGCCCGTGATCAGCACGCGGCGACCTTCGGGTCGCCGTTTTCAGTGCGACGTTTTTGACGTCGCGGTATCGAGGAACCGCGCCGCCATAGCGCGATGGAATCGATGGTATCGGAGAAGATTGAGACGAGTGGTGAATCCGAACGGGCGGCGTATACTTACTACATGAGAAAGTACCTAGACGGACGGGTCCTCGCCCTCGTCGCTATCGCGCTCGCGATCGGATATGCGGCGGTCCTTCGTCAGCCGAAGCCCGAAGCGCCGGCCGTGATCGGTGGCGACCGAGACGAGCACGGTTGTCTCATCGCCGCAGGATACTCATGGTGCGATGCGCGTGGCGAGTGCGAGCGGCCATGGGAGCGCTACTGCACGACGGCCGCGCCGAAACTCGCGCATTTCTCGTGCGACGCGGGGAAGACCATCGACGCCACGTTCTATCCGGCCGACGACCTGTTCGTCGACCTTGTCCTCGGCGACGAACGGAACATGTCCATCCCCCGCGCCATCTCCGCGTCGGGCGCGCGCTACGCGCGCGAGGACGAATCGTTCGTGTTCTGGAACAAGGGAGATACGGCGTTCATCACCGAGAACGGCACGACGACGTACGAGAACTGCGGTATCGCAGGCGCACGCTAGTGGAGTTGCCTCTCAAGCTCCTTTTCGATCTTGTCGGCTTCGAGGCTGGTAAGCATGTCTTGGACGTCCGTCTCTTTCGATATGTCTATGCCGTTCTTCTCCAAGAGTAAAATGAGCAGGTGCATGACCTTCGTGATCTCTGCCTCGGAATACGTGTTCACATAGAGTTCTACTTCTTCGCGAAGCTCGGCGATTCGAGCCTCACGGTTTTGCGAGATGAGGACGATGAC
>DASTSP010000005.1:0-4271 GCA_035760625.1 Minisyncoccota bacterium
ATATCATCATCGGCAAGGGACCTTCGGCGCGCACGGTCCAGCTCGACCTCCCGCCGTTTACGCTCGTCGCCGCGACGACCCGCATCTCGATGCTTTCCGCGCCGCTTCGTTCGCGCTTCTCGGGCGGCACGTTCCGTCTCGAGTTCTACTCCGAGGACGAGATCGCGGAGATACTCCGCCGCTCGGCGTCGCTCCTCAATGTCCGCGCGGGCGACGCGCTCCTCGCATCCATCGCGAAGCGCTGCCGCGCGACGCCTCGAACCGCGAACTACCTCTTGAAGCGCTGTCGCGACCTCGCCCAGCTCGAGGGACGCGACCTCGACGAGACGATCATCGAAAAGACGTTCGAGCTTCTCGAGATCGACGAGCTCGGCCTCACGGGACCGGACCGCGCGCTCCTCTCCGCCATCATCGAGAAGTTCAACGGCGGGCCGGTCGGCCTCAATACCATGGCGGCCGCGACCGGTGAGGAGATGTCGACGATCGAGGACGTCTTCGAACCGTACCTCATTCGCCAAGGGCTCCTCGAGCGCACGCCGCGCGGACGCGTCGCGTCGGAGGCCGCGTACGCGCACCTCGCACGCTCGTAGACTTTGCATTATTCGCCGGAGCGATTATCATGCAGCAATTATCATTGGGTGCTCGTTGTGGGAGAGATCTCGTTCGTCGTTTTGAGGCGCCGTGGGGCGCACAAAACGACGGCCAAGATTCTCTAATTCACTACGTTCATAACAGAATCTAGGCATGTCCGGACATAACAAGTGGTCGAAGATAAAGCGCAAGAAGGAGGTCGCGGACGCAGAGAAGAGCAAGGTGTTCTCGAAGTACGCGAGCCTCATCGCGGTCGAGTCGCGTAAGGCGAAGGGCAACCTCGCGTCACCCGGCCTCGCCGCGGTCATCGAGCGCGCGAAGAAGGACCACATGCCGAAGGAGAACATCGACCGCGCGGTACAGAAGGGCGCCGGCGCGGAAGGCTCATCGCTCTCCGAGGTCCTCTACGAGACGTACGGCCCGGGCGGCGTCGCCATCCTCATCACCGCGGTGACCGACAACCCGAACCGGACGACTCCGGAGATACGCCACACGCTCTCGAAGCAGGGATACGCGCTCGGCGCGGCTGGTTCCGCGCTCTGGGCGTTTCAGAAGACCGGTGACGGCTACGTCCCCACGGCGCCCATCGCGCTCTCGGACGCCGACGGCGAGAAGCTCGCGAACCTCGTGGAGGCCCTCGAGGAGAACGACGACGTGCAGGACATCTACACGACCGCCGACGAGGCCGAGCTCCCCGAGTGATAAACCGATTTCCATGAAAGTTCTCGCCATAGACCCGGGCTACGACCGTCTCGGCGTCGCCGTCCTTACGGGTACGGGGAGCGCGCCCGTTCTCGTCCATTCCTCGTGTATCCTCACCGAGCGGAATACGACCCTCCCCGACCGGCTCCATGCG
This sequence comes from Minisyncoccota bacterium, assembly GCA_035760625.1. Classification (GTDB taxonomy): domain Bacteria; phylum Patescibacteriota; class Minisyncoccia; order Phycocordibacterales; family UBA918; genus Damh-18. The sequence goes on from DASTSP010000005.1 coordinate 1,448, forward strand.
GCGGGCGCCGAGGTCGCCGCGTTGCTCGAAGCCCACGCGCCCGACGTGCTCGCGATCGAAACGCTCTACTTCAACGCGAACGCGACGACCGCTATCGCCGTCGCTGAGGCGCGCGGCATCGCGATATACCTCGCGCGCACCGCGGGCTGCGAGGTCCGCGAGTTCGGACCCCAGGAGGTGAAGGTCGCCGTGACCGGGTACGGGAAAAGCGACAAGCGTGCGGTCATCGACATGGTGAAGAGGCTCTGCGCGGGCGCACCGGAACGCGGCCACGACGACGAATATGACGCGATCGCCGTCGGCATCACGGCGCTCGCGCACCATCGCGCCTAAGCCCTATCGTACCCGACCGCATCTATTGCGGAATAAACGAGAGTCTGATACAAAGGTTTCGAACTACTAAGTAACCAAGACACGCAACGAACATGCTGTTTTCCGCACACAACGATATGAGAGAGGACGAGGAGGACGACGAGGAGGCGCACATCGACGACGCGCTCCTCGGCGAGCTCGATGACGAGTCGCTCATCGACGACGAGCTCGACCCGCTCATCAAACCGGAACTCGACCCGCTCGCGCTCCCTGCGGAGGACGAAGAGGAGGAAACGAACAAGATATTCGAAGACGAGGAGGAGGACGAGGAGGACATGGACTACGACTCGTTCGACGACCGAGACGAGGTATGACGAAAAACGCCGCGATCACCGCGGCGTTTTTCGTCGCGTGCGACGCGTCTAGGGGACAAGGCGTACGAATCGCCGCTTCCCGACCTTGAGCGTCACTGGTTCGCTCACGGATTCTGGGATCGCGGAAAGTTTCTCCCCCGTCTCCGCGTTCCGCACACCGCCGGCCTCGATGAGCCGCCGGAGTTCCGTCTTCGAGGCGACGATGCCCGCCTTGATGAGTTCCGCCGCGAAATCGCCGCCGACCTCGGGGACATCCTCCGGTACGTTCCCCTTTTGGAACGTGTCGACGAACGCGGCTTCCGCGGCTTCCGACTCGGCATCGCCGTGGTACATGCGCGTGATCTCGCGAGCGAGGCGCATTTTGAGGTCGCGCGGGTTCGTGCCACTCGCAAGTGCGTCCTTCACCGCGTCGACCTCGCTCATGGGGAGTCGCGTGCACATCATGAAGTACGAAAGAAGCTCGCTATCGGCGATAGACATGACCTTGCCGTACATATCGGCCGCATCGGCGGTGAGCGCGATGGTGTTCCCCCAGCTCGAGCTCATCTTTCTCCCGTCAGTGCCGTTTAAGAGCGGGTTCATGACGACGTCCTGCGGCCGCTCGCCCGCATGCTCCTGGAGCGTCCGTCCGGCGAGAAGATTGAAGCGCTGATCGGTGCCGCCTATTTCGACGTCGGCGCGAACGACGACGCTATCGTATCCCTGCATCAAGGGGTAGAGGACCTCGCGGAGCGACACGCGCTTCCCCGCGTCGAGCCGACGCTTGATGTTCTCGCGCGCGATGAAATCGGCGACCGAGAAGAGGTCGGCGTGCTCGCCTATCTCACGGTACGTGAGCTTCTCGAGCCACTCGGAGTTTCGCCTACATTCGACGGCGTCCATATCGAGAATCTTCCCCGCTTGTTCGAGGTACGTCGTGAGGTTCTCCTCGATGACGTCGCGCGTAAGCATCGGCCGTTCGCTCTCCTTGTCCGACGTATCGCCGATCTGACCGGTGAAGTCGCCGATGATGAACACGACCTGATGACCGAGTTCCTGGAAGTCGCGAAGTTTGAGGAGCGTGATGGCGCGCCCGAGATGGATGTGCGGACTCGTCGGGTCGATGCCGAGCTTCACGCGAAGCCGCTCGCCGGAGGTGAGCCGCGCTCGGAGCGACTCCTCGTGGATGATCTCCGCCACGCCGCGCGTGAGGAGGTCGTCTATTTTCATGGCGTCGGTGCTTGGTTTCATGGGGAATTCATCGCGATATTGGAATAACTGTATCACACTCGCCTCGCGTTTATCTATACGCAATAGAATGCTAGTATTTGCAATATGACACGTTTTACGACCTGGGCGAGGAAGCATACGAAGGAACTCTTCATCGACCTCACCATCATCTTCCTCGTCCTCGGTCTCATCGGCGCCGGCGTCGCGCTCGTCTGGATATCGACGCTCGACATCCCCGACCTCTCCTCGTTCGAACAGAGACGCGTCCAACAATCGACGAAGATATACGACCGGACCGGCGAGGTTCTCCTCTACGACCTCCACCAGGACGTTCGGCGTACCGTCGTTCCGTACGAGCGGATATCGCGACACATCAAGAACGCGACGGTCGCTATCGAGGACGACACGTTCTTCGAGCACAAGGGAGTCCGCCCGCTCGCCATCCTCCGCGCGGCGATCGCGAACCTCGAGGGCGGCGATCTTCTCGGCGGTCAGGGCGGCTCGACGATCACCCAGCAGGTCATCAAGAACGCCGTTCTCGAGCCGAACAAGACGCTCTCGCGAAAGATAAAGGAGATCATTCTCTCCATTCGACTCGAGCAGATCATGTCGAAGGAGGACATCCTCGGCACGTACCTCAACGAGGTCCCGTACGGCGGCACCATCTACGGCGTCGAGGAGGCGTCCGAGGCGTTCTTCGGGAAGCATGCGTCCGACGTGACGCTCTCTGAGGCCGCGTACCTCGCGTCTCTTCCGCAACTCCCCACGTACTACTCGCCGTACGGGAGCCACTTCGACGCGCTCGAACGCCGGCACGACCTCGTCCTCGATAAGATGCTCGAGCATGGTTTCATCACGGAGGACGAATACAATCAGGCGAAGGCGGAGAAGGTGGCGTTCCGGCCGCAGGAGGCGACCGGCATCAAGGC
>DASTSP010000006.1:0-14012 GCA_035760625.1 Minisyncoccota bacterium
TCCCCGGTCTCCTTACGCCCGCGATGGTCAAAGCGGGCGCCGTCGTCCTCGACGCAGGTACCTCCGACGAGGGAGGGGAGCTCCGCGGTGACGCGGACCCAGGAGTCGCAGAGAAGGCATCTCTCTTTACCCCCGTTCCGGGGGGCATTGGCCCCCTCACTATTGCCATCCTCCTCTCGAATGTGGTGGATTGCGCCGAGAAAAACCAGGCTGTGGTATAGTGTTCCCCATATTTAGCCAGCTAAGTGAGATTTCCATGAGCGAACAAGGAGGCACAAAGGGCGACGGACTCATTCGCGGGTTTCGGGCGCTCGTCGTCGTCGTATTCGCGGCGCTCGTCGGGTACTTCGTCTACACGACGACCGTTCATCCGGATTCGAAGTATCCCTTCAAGCTCGGGCTCGACCTCGCGGGCGGCAGTCACCTCGTCTACGAGGCGGACGTCTCGAAGCTCGACCCGACGGAGGTTCCCGACGCGATGAACACGCTCCGTGAGGTCATCGAACGGCGTATCAACGTCTTCGGCGTCGCGGAACCGGTCGTGCAGGTCGAGCGCTCGAGCATCGTCGCGGGGAAGCAAGCCGAGCGCCTCGTCGTCGAGCTTCCCGGCGTGACGAACGTCGATGAAGCCATCAAGGAGATCGGTAAGACGCCGCTTCTCGAGTTCAAGCTCGTCGACGAGGAGGCGCTCGCGGCGCAGAAAGCTGCCGAGAATCTCGCGTCATCGACGTCCGGCGCGCAGATATCGAACGTCCAGGTAAACGGCAAGGATTCGTCGAACCCATACATCGATACGGGCCTCACGGGGAGGTACCTTAAGGGCGCCGAACTCGTCTTCGGAAAAGGCTCCGCGACCGGTCTCGCGAACGAGCCGACGGTATCGCTCACGTTCAATAGTGAGGGCGCCGATCTCTTCGAACAGATCACCTCGGCGAACGTCGGGAAGCAACTCGCCATCTTCCTCGATGGCGATATCGTCTCGTCGCCGCGCATCAACGAGGGTATTTCGGGCGGCCATGCGGTCATCTCGGGCAACTTCACCGCCGATGAGGCACGTGAGCTCGTCCGTAACCTCAACTTCGGCGCGCTCCCGGTGCCCATCTCGCTCGTCTCGACGCAGACCATCGGTTCGACCTTGGGTGACAGCGCGCTCCACGCGGGTATGTACGCCGGCATCGTCGGGTTCATCATCCTCGGCGCCTTCATGATCGTCTGGTACCGTCTCCCGGGCGTCATCGCGGTCATCGCGCTCATCGTGTACGTCGCGGCGATGCTCGCCCTCTTCAAGCTCATCCCGGTCGTCCTCACCGCGGCAGGCATCGCCGGCTTCATCCTCTCGGTCGGCCTCGCCGTCGACGCGAACATCCTCATCGCCGAACGCATCAAGGAGGAGATACGTTCGGGGAAGCACGCGCAAGAGGCGATAACCGAGGGTTTCAGCCGCGCGTGGCTCGCCATCCGCGACTCGAACATCGCGCACATCATCGTCGGTATCATTCTCTTCTGGTTCGGCACCGCGCTCATCAAGGGATTCGCGCTCGTCTTCACGATCGGCGTATTCGTCTCGATGTTCTCCGCGATCACCGTCTCCCGCACGCTTCTTCGAGCCATCCCGATAGACGTCGAGAGCAAGATCGGGAAGTTTTTACTCAGTTCAGGCCTCTCTCGATAATATGAACATAAAAGAACATCAGGGGTACCTCTTCGCCGTCCCGGCGATCTTCGCGACGCTCTCGATCGCCGCTATCCTCGTCTGGGGCCTCCGTCCCGGCATCGACGTGGCCGGCGGTTCGCTCCTTGAGGTCTCGTACGATTCGCGTCCGCCGATCGAATCGGTGAACGAAACGGTCTCGAAGCTCGACCTCGGCGAGATACGCGTGCAGGCCTCGGGTGAGAACGACTACATGCTCCGTCAGAAGGAACTCTCTCAGAGCGAGAAGGACAGGCTCATGGAGGCGCTCAACTCGCTCGGCGCGGCGAAGGAGGTGCAATTCAACTCGGTCGGCCCCTCGATCGGCGCGGAGATCGTCCGAAAATCGTGGTGGGCCATCGCGCTCGTGTCGCTCGCCATCATCGCGTTCATCGCGTTCGCGTTCCGTCACGTCTCGAAGCCGATCGCGTCGTGGAAGTACGGCATCGTCGCCATCGTCACGCTCCTCCACGACATTCTCATCCCGACCGGCCTCTTCGCGTACCTCGGCCACTCGCGAGACGCGGAGGTCGGTGTCCTCTTCATCGTCGCCATCCTCACGACCCTCGGTATCTCGATAAACGACACCATCGTCGTCTTCGACCGCATCCGCGAGAACCTGCGACGTAACGAGGAGCGGAATCGCCGAGAGCCGTTTACCGACGTCGTGTGGTCGAGTATCTTCCAGACCATGGCCCGGTCCATCAACACGTCCCTCACCGTCATCATCATGCTCGCCGCGCTCTACTTCCTCGGCCCGGCATCGACGAAGGACTTCTCGCTCACGCTTATCGTCGGTATGATCGCCGGTACGTACTCGTCGATATTCTTCGCGGCGCCGCTCTTAACCGTCATCGAGAAACGTCAGCGGAAGGCATGATCATCGGAATCGCTGGTTCGTTCGGAGCGGGGAAGGGTGAGACAGTCCGGGGGACTGTCGCAAGAGGTCGTCGATATTTTCAGGAGAAAATATCATACGACCTGAACAGCGCCGGTAAGGCGCCCGCGCCCATCTGTACTTTATTTAGTGGAAGCACGGCAAGTCTATGATCATCGGAATCGCTGGTTCGTTCGGAGCGGGGAAGGGCGCGGTCGTCGACTACCTAAAGAAGAAGGGCTTCACGCACTACTCCGCGAGCGCGTTCATAACCGAGGAACTCACGCGCCTCGGCATGCCGGTCAACCGCGACTCCATGATCGAAGTGGGCAACCGGCTTCGAAAGGAGCACGGCCCGGCGTACATCATCGAGACGCTCTACGATGATGCGAAGAAGGCGGGCGGCGATGCCGTCATCGAATCGCTTCGCGCGGTCGCCGAGGTTCGAAAGCTCAAGGAGCTCGGCGCGGTCGTGATCGGCGTGGACGCTGCGCCCGAGGTCCGCTATGAACGCGCCGTCTCACGGGGGAGTGAGAAGGACAAGGTGAGCTTCGAGCACTGGCTCACGCAGGAGCGACAGGAATCGAATCCCGATGACCCGACGAAGCAGGATATTTGGGGCGCGCTCAAGGAAGCGGACCATCTCATCGAGAATAACGGCTCGATCGGCGACCTCCACCGCACCGTCGATGCGTTCCTTGCCGAGATGAGGCACGAAGGTTAGGCGTGGATGCGCGTGCCCATGAAGGGGCGGCCGTCGAGGTAGTGCTCAAGTTCGTCTAAGCGCGCGCCGTTTATGATACTGACCTCGAGGCCATGCGCTTTCGCCTCGCGCGCGGCGACCGGGTCGAACGGAGAGGAGAGGCCGGGATTCCACTCGGTCGGAATGAGTTTCATGAAATCGTCCCAGCGGATGTCCGCTATCTTCTCGGCGTGAGGATTCTGCTTCGGGTCATCGGTGTAGACGTAGTCGATGTTCGAGAGGTTTACGAGCTTTCGCGCACCCGTTATCGTCGCGATCTGGACGGCACGGAGATCGGTCGACGCACCGGGCCGATGGCCGGCCGCGATGATGAGGGGCGCATCGCTTGGGACGTTTCTGACGTCGTCGGGATTCGTGATCATCTCGGGGTACGCTATCTCGCGAAAAATGGTACGGAGGAGATGGCCATTGAGTCGGGTCGCATGAATGCCCATCCAGTCGAGATCCTCGGGGTCGAGCTCGGTCACCGTCGCGGCCGCGTCCTGGTACCGGCGTGCCGTCTTGCCGCCGCCCGCGATGATGACGAAACGGCGACCGAAGCTCGTATGCTGGTGTTCGACGAGGTTCTTGAGGTCGGCGAGGAAGAGACAATCGATCTGGTCGGGAACGATGAGGGAGCCGCCGACCGACATGACGACCGTCTCAGGGGGAGTGTGCATCATCGATAGTGTAGGCGGCGGCGCGAGGAACCGCAACCGCTCGCCCGGGATATGCCCGTTTTCCGCTCTTTTTTGGCCGGAGCCTCTCCGGTCCCGCGTGCGACGGTCCTCGATGCTCATTTCGCGAGGAACCGCTTGACCTTTTATGCGAGACCTGTATAATAGCGCCACTGTCCATTTTGGGTTGAGGCATAGAGCGCCTAGAAGGCGTTTTACGTTTCATCCAGAAGGTGGAGGACATCGTTTTTTGAAAATCGAATAACCGAATACATATGTAGCAACCCATATGTATTCGTACGTATAGTTACGCTCGAAAGAGCGTGATGGTACGCATCAGCTAGAATGTGAAAACATTCGAACGAAAGACAAAAGCGAACATGTTCGAAAGAACGTGCACTCTCTTTTGTCTTATCCTTGGAATGTCTCGAAGGGAAACGAATAGTACAGTTTCCGCATACTTCGAGACGACAAGATCAACGAGTCACTTCGGTGACTCAGATCCTGTTTAAACTTAGAGTTTGATCCTAGCTCAGGGTGAACGCTGGCGGCGTGGATGAGGCATGCAAGTCGAATGGGTTCAGACCCATGGCAGACGAGGTAGGAACACGTAGGTACATACCCTCAAGTCACGGATAATCTGCCGAAAGGCAGGATAATACGTGATGGTCCCTTCGGGGTAAAGATTTATCGCTTGAGGAATGGCCTGCGTTCTATCAGCTAGTTGGTACGGTAACGGCGTACCAAGGCTACGACGGATAGGGGAGGTGAGAGCCTGACCCCCACCGATGGAACTGAGACACGGTCCTTACTCCTACGGGAGGCCGCAGTCGAGAATCTTCCGCAATGGACGAAAGTCTGACGGAGCGACGCCGCGTGGTGGATGAAGTCCCTAGGGACGTAAACACCTTTTATGAGGGAGGAAGTTTATTGACGTTACCTCATGAATAAGGGGCTCCCAATTCTGTGCCAGCAGGAGCGGTAATACAGAAGCCCCGAGCGTTACCCGGATTTACTGGGCGTAAAGGGTGTGTAGGTGGTGTGATTAGTCTTGTGTTAAATCTCCGGGCTCAACCCGGAACTCGCGCGAGAAACGGTCACACTAGAGGAAGTGAGAGGTGTGCGGAACTCATGGTGTAGGGGTGAAATCCGTTGATATCATGGGGAACACCGAAAGCGAAGGCAGCACACTGGCACTCTCCTGACACTGAAACACGAAAGCGTGGGTAGCGAATCGGATTAGATACCCGAGTAGTCCACGCCCTAAACGTTGTCCGCTAGCTATAGGGAGTATCGACCCTCTCTGTGGCGTAGCTAACGCGATAAGCGGACCGCCTGGGTAGTACGAGCGCAAGCTTAAAACTCAAAGGAATAGACGGGGGCTCGCACAAGCGGTGGATCATGGGGCTTAATTCGTCACTAAGCGAGGAACCTTACCAAGGCTAGAAACCATACTGCACGCCTCGTGAAAGCGAGGAAGCCTTCGAGGGTGTATGGCAGGTGATGCATGGCCGTCGTCAGTTCGTGGCTTGAGCTGTTCCCTTAAGTGGGGAAACGAACGCAACCCTCGTTGCCTGTTACAAGTGTCAGGCGAGACTGCTCCCTCACGGGAGAGGAAGGTGAGGATGACGCCAGGTCAGCATGTCCCTAGATGCCTTGGGCTGCACCCGTGATACAATGGGTGGTACAACGAGACGCAATGCCGCGAGGCGGAGCAAATCTTTATAAACCACCCTCAATTCGGATTGAAGTCTGCAACTCGACTTCATGAAGTCGGAATCGCTAGTAATCGTGGATCAGCAACGCCACGGTGAATACGTTCCCGAGCCTTGTACTCACCGCCCGTCAACTCAAGGGAGCCGGAAGTGCCCGAAGCTCGCGCTCGTCGCGATCTACGGTAAGTTCGGTGACAGGGAGTAAGTCGTAACAAGGCACGGCTAGCGGAAGCTGGTCGTGGATTAATTCCAATTGGACACGTCGTTGGTCCGGGGTAACCCGAACTATGAAACGGCTAATTGGTCGACCTTTTGTGCCTCAATTGAGCACAAAAGAAGGGATGATACCCAACCTTCAAAACGGTATCTGGACACCGCGGAAAGACGCGGCCAGGATAAGACAAAAGAGAGTGAGAACGCTGATGAAACATGAAAAGGCCACCCTAACGGTGGCCTTTTCATGTTTCATCAGTGAAAAGCGCCTTCGCGCTTTTTCGTGCGTCGCTGTGCATAAACGCGCTGTCTCGCGCTTACCGCGGGCGGTATCATGTACCCATATGAAAAAATTGCATCTCGCGCTCCTTTTCGCGCTCTTCTTCGTCGGCGTACACACGGCGAGCGCCGACACGGCGAGCGATTGGATGGCGCAGAACTGCGAAGATCTCAATTTCGGCGAGTACGGGCTCATCACGCCGATGCTCTATGTGACGCCGGATGGGACGCAGGACCTCATTCAAATAGGCGAGCCGGTCACGTTCTCCGTCCACGGGAACCTCACCGAGAACGTCGACCTCTCTTTCAGCGACTCCGCCATAACGATGGGGCAGAAGCAATGCCTCGACGGCAGTGCGTATGGCGCCGACGGCTGTCCGCAGCTCGGACAGTGTACGGGAACGGGTACGTCCACGCAGTGTCACCAGCGGTACAATTTCAAGCAGACGGCGACCTTGACCGGCACACCTCGGGACATCGTCGTGAAGGTCCCGAACGGCGGCATGCGCGCGTACAACGGTGCCTCGGGTAAGTCGGTGTGCCAGCTCCTCCATGTCCGCAGGGAGCGACAGACGTATACCCTCGGTCTCGGTATCGACAAGCCGGCGTTCGGTGCGAAAGAGGCGTTCAAGGTGACGCTCTCCGGTATGTCGTGGTCAAAGGCGAAGGAGGTCTTCGGCACGAACCCGCCTTTCAGTTTCACGCGGTCGAACGCGCCGTGGACGAGCTGTGAGAACGGCATATTCCGAAACAGCGTGGGTGGAGGTTGCTCGGGGGACAGCGTTCTCTCATGCGGGCTTCTGCCCGATCAGTCCGCACCGCAGTATTTGTGCGCGGTCACCGGAACGGGCGCATTGCCGAACAGCGCGACCGACGTCATCTACACCGCGTACATCCCCAAATTGCAGGACCAGTTCGACACGTACGCGTACGATAACGGCGACCAATCCATTACGCTCACAAAGCTCGGACAGGGCAACGACGGCGGCATGACCAACTACATGAACTGTCCCGCGGGGCAGGGAGTCGACCCGTCTAGCCCGAGTGGAGGTTGTACGCGCTGTCAGAACATCGCGAACGATTTCAAGTCGCATATATCGTCGTGTGGAAGCGCCCAAGACTCGTACAAGTGGCGAGAACAGACGTACAGCGACTTCTATAGGAACTATAGCGTCTGCGACGTGAGCGTCACGGACGGGTCGGCCTGTACGACGGTTGGTGCTATGTGCATCAAGCACGACCCCGACCGCGCGTTCGAGTGTAAGAACACCGTTGGTGAATCGTACACGCAGTACTACGGGCGCGTCATCGACGGCGCCTCAGGCGGCACGAAGGGCCTCGCAGGCGTCACGGTGAATCCCCATCACATAACGGCCGGATATCTCGGCTTCGATTGCTCGAAACTCACCACGACGACGGACGCGGACGGCAACTTTAGATTCTCCGACAGTGACAGCAAGTCCCTCTGTCTCACCCTCGCCGGTGCGAGCGTCAAATACTCGAAGGACGGATACTTCGACGCGACAGGGGCCGTGGGTGACGAGTTCGACCGAATGATACCGACGGTCACGATGCTCCCCCTAAGCGGCTCCGACCAAACGACGCAAACCGGCCCGCTTTCCATTGATAACGGCAATCAGACGATGAACGGGAACGACGTCGTCTTCACCATCCATAATGCGATTCAGGGTCAGGTCGAGGCGTGCTATCAGGTGCTCCATCACCCGAACACCGGCGTCAATACCGACCCGAATACTCCTTGTTCGGAATGGGCACCGTTTAATGGAAACGACGAGTGGCATTTTCATCCCGAGAATCAAACACTCGTCGGAACCTTGGGTGTTAACGCGGTCGACAAGAACGGCAACCCGGTTTGGAACATCCCTGGACTCCAAGTCCGTTCATCCTTTAGGAAGGTCGGTACGACCGACGTCGTCACCGCGACGATGACGGTGGCCGGCAATGCCCAGCAGGGGAACAATGACGGCAATGGTGAGTCCTCGGGGCACTGGACGCATACAGCGGGACACTTTAGCCCTATGCCGCCTGCATGTACATCGACGCCGACGGATGGTGCCGCGTGCTCGCCTATAGGTTCCGCTTGTTCGACGGCGAACGACGACTGGAGCTGCAGTGGTGCGAAGTCGGGCCAAGCGGGACCGGAGGCGCAGGCAGAGCCCCAGAAGCCCGGCCTCATCGAGAATGCCATAAACAGGATAGGACGCGTCGGCGGCGCGATCGGCGACAGCTTCATCAGAATAGGAGGCTACACCGGCAGTTTCTTCCGCGGCATGCTCGTGAACTTCGGCATCGTACTCTCGGAGTAGTATGACCATATGAAAAACCGCCGCGACCACGTCGCGGCGGTTTTTCGCTCGTGCGCGTATCGTCTAGGGTCCCGGTGCCTCTTGCCAGCCGATGTAGTCGGGCGTCACCGGGGTTGGGTCCGCAAGACCTAAGCCGTCGACCAGAAGGTTCACGATGCCCCAGAGGGAGAGGATGACGACGAACGCGAGGATGCCCCACGTCGCGAGCGAGCGCGCGTGTTCGTGCTCGCCTTCATCCGCGCCCCCGATGATGAAATACCGAACGACGTTCCAGATGAACACGAGAAACGCGATCGCGAGGAGGAAGGGAATGAGCGTCGCGTTCGTGAACGCGATGAGATTCGTAAAGAGCGTCTGAAGGTCCATGTACCAATAGTACGCTAAAAAACCGCGAACAGGCGCGGTTTCTACACATTGACAAATATATCAATTACTGTCATAATAATAGATAGATTCCAACAAGGGAGAGCACCATGAAGACGAAGAAGCGGCACTCGCTTTTGTCGGTCATGCGGTTCCTCGCGTTTCTCCTCGTACTCGGTGCAACCGCGCTCCTCATCGAGCGCTCGACGCCGCCCGCGGGCGACGTCGTCGCCGCAGAGGAGGCGCGCATCGAGCAGGCCGCGGAGAACCCCAAGAGCCGCGAGGCGAAGTACCTCGCGTGCTCGCACGGGAAGACCGCGTGCGACGCGTACATCGCCCACCGCTCGAAGGGTCGCTGACAGAGCGACTCCATCGGCAAACGTCGGACCTCGTGTCCGGCGTTTTTCTTTCACGGCCACGCAGGAAAAGGGCCGGCGCGCATACGCGCCGGCCCATCGTTCACGATGACTTCTTCGGATTCGCCGCTCGCTTCCTCCGCCGTTCGAAGCGCTTCCGCGCGCGTCGCTTCTCGCTTCTCGCACGGTCCTCGTCGGAGAGCGGTTCGTGGGGCGTTCCTTCCTGTTCTCGCGCACCGCTCGCGCGGAGCACGAGTCCTCCCTGCGTCCAGCAGGTCATATGTGGCTTCTCCTTGATTATGGGGTACGGTGGTGCCGGAGATACAGTACCCTAGGTCGGCCGGCCGTGGCAAGCCGCCCTTGTTTTCATTGCCCAAATGGACGTTTTTTGGTAGTATCGGTGGGCTTAAAGGGGTTCAACCCTCTGTCCGCGCTTAGCTCAGTTCTAGAGTGAGATCGGTGGGACCCGATCGCAAGACCTTGAGCTTTACGAACGGTATACCGTTCCCGTAAGGAATCGACTGACTTCCTACAGAGGCTGTATACTTTCAGTACTTTTGTTCATTTTGTCCGCGCTTAGCTCAGTTGGTAGAGCATTCGACTGATACTCGAAAGGTCTTAGGTTCAAATCCTAAAGCGCGGACAAAGTTCGCAAATGAGCTCCCGAGACATCGGGTCACACGTATGAACGACTTGGGCGCATACTTCAAAGGGAAGAAGATAACCGTCATGGGACTCGGGCTCCTTGGACGTGGCGTCGGCGACAGTGCGTACCTCGCGCGCGCCGGGGCGGAGCTCATCGTGACCGACATGAAGCCTGCGGCGGACCTCAAGGAATCGCTCCAGCGTCTCTCGTCGTACCCGAACATCACGTACGTGCTTGGCGAGCATCGCATGGAGGACTTCATTGGCCGGGACATCATCCTCAAAGCGGCCGGCGTGCCCCTCGATTCTCCGTACATCGCGGCCGCACGGAAGGACGGCGCGAAGATCGCGATGAGCGGCGCGCTCTTCGCGAAGCTCTCCGGTGTTCCCGTGATCGGCGTGACCGGCACGCGCGGGAAGTCGACGGTCACCCATATGATCGACCACGTCCTCCGTCACGCGACCGAGGGCGCAGCGGTCCTTCTCGGTGGGAACGTCCGCGGCGTCTCGAACCTCGAGCTCCTCGAACGCGTCGAGGAAGGGTCCCTCGCCGTCATGGAGCTCGACTCGTGGCAGCTTCAGGGCTTCGGCGAGGAGCGCATGAGCCCGCATATCTCCGTCTTCACGAACTTCATGGAAGACCACATGAACTACTACAAGGGCGATATGGAGGCGTACTTCGCCGACAAGGCGAACATATTTCGATACCAAGAGCAGGCGGATGTCCTCGTGACGACGCGCGCCGTCTTCGAGCGGGCGGAGGCGTTCATGCGGGAGACGGGTGAGGAACTTACCATGGACGTTCGCCTCGTCGACGCGTCTATCCTCCCCGAGGACTGCCTCCTCTCCATGCCGGGCGAGCATAACCGCCTCAATGCCGCGCTCGCGATGGAGGCCCTCCGCGCGACGAGCCTCACCGACGAGGAGATCGTGGACGGCCTCGCGAGCTTCCCGGGCGTACCGGGCCGCCTCGAATACCTCGGGACGATCGACGGCGTGAAGGTATACAATGATAACAACGCGACGACGCCACAGGCGACCAGCGAGGGCCTCCGGGCCGTCGCGGACGGCAAGAACATCGTGCTCATCGCGGGCGGAGCGGATAAGAACATCGATCTCGCGCCGCTCGTGTCCGCGATCGGGGACCACGCGAAGGCGGTCGTGCTCCTCCCTGGAACGGGGACAGAGCGACTTCGTGGACGATTAGACGCGCGCGTCGCGAAGACCCTCGAGGAGGCGGTCGAGGAGGCGCTTCGGCTCGCGTCGCCGGGCGACGTCGTTCTTTTCTCTCCCGGCTTCGCGTCCTTCGGCATTTTCAAGAACGAGTACGACCGGAACGACCAGTTCGTGAACGCGGTGCACGAGCGGCAGGCTAGAGAACTTTAGGAGCATGAACTTCAAGCATATCCATTTCATCGGCGTCGGCGGCATCGGGATGTCGGCCTTGGCACGCCTTTTCCTTCACGACGGAAAGATGGTGAGCGGGTCCGACCGCGCGCCGTCCGATATAACGCGTGCGCTCGAGCGGCTCGGTATGCACTTCTACCCGACGCAGACGGGTTCGAACGTCACCGATGACGTCGACCTCGTCGTCTACACCGAGGCGATGCCGAGGGACCATGAGGAGCTCGTCGAGGCTCGCGAGCGCGGTATCAGGACGATGAACTACTTTAGTGCGCTCGGCATGATCGCGAACGAGTATTACCTCGTCGCGGTCGCGGGGAGTCACGGGAAGACGACGACGACCGCGATGCTCATCGACATCTTCGAGCGCGCGAATCTCGACCCTTCGGCCGTCGTCGGGTCTTTGCGCGCGTCGACGAAGTCGAACTATCGGGCGGGGAAGGGGAAGTACTTCATCGCCGAGGCGTGCGAGTATCGCCGCGATTTCCTCTCGCTTCGCCCCGACATCCTCGTCATCACGAACATAGAGCACGAGCACGTCGACTACTATCCGGACCTCGCGTCGGTCCAAGCCGCGTTCCGCGAGTTCGCGCTCCAGGTTAAGGAGGGCGGTGCGATCATCGCCGACCTCGCGAACCCGAGCGTGCGACCGGTCGTCGAGGGTCTCTCGGTCACCGTCATCGACTATGGGAAGTATTTCGATCCGGCGCTCTCGCTCTCGGTCCCCGGTATGCACAACCAGATGAACGCCGCCGCGGCGAAGGCCGCGGCGGTCTTCGCCGGCGTGAAGCCGGATGCCGCGAAAGAGGCGCTCGAGAACTTCGCGGGCACGTGGCGTCGCTTCGAGTATAAGGGAGAGGTGAACGGCGCGAAGGTGTACGACGACTATGGCCACCACCCGACGGAGATCGCGGCGACGATACGCGGCGCGCGCGAGCTCTATCCAGACCGGAAACTCACGCTCGTCTTTCAATCGCATACGTACTCGCGGACACATACGCTATTCGATGATTTCGTCTCCGCGCTATCCCTCGCGGATCGAACGCTCGTTCTCCCGATCTACGCCGCACGGGAGGAGAACGAGAGCGGCGTCTCTCATACGAAGCTCGCCGAAGCGATACGCATGCGGGGGAAGGTCGCCGAGGCGTGCGACTCGTTCGAAGGCGTCGTTTCCGACCTGCGTGCCCATGCGAGCGCTAAGGACCTCATTCTCGTGATGGGGGCCGGGGACGTGACGAAGGTCGCGGGCATGTTGACAAATACCGATTTTACTTCATAATTAAATTTAGAAGCTCACTAAAACCCGTATTCGACAGGAGGATAAGACATGGCCCGAAGGACGTACGTCGTCGTCTTGGGAAGCGGAACGCGTGACGGGGCACTTAGCCTTGAACGGAGGGAATGGCTCGCGAAGAAGACCTCTTTCCAGGGGGTCCTCCTCAACGACCACGCGGAGTATCGGGTCATCCGTGGCATCGACCGCATCCGCGTGCTTCAGCAAAGAGGAGAGGAGGTCGGTGGCATGCTCTTCACCTCTGGCTTCGACGGCCGCATCACGGCGGAGACCATCGCCGAGGCGATGGCGCGCTATGCGAACGCCATCTTCATCGAGGCAGAACGCGACGAGCATGGGACGCTCATGCGCGTACCGCTCATCGCGAACGACGACGGTCGCGTGCGCGGGCTCCGGAAGGAGATGGCGTGGGCTTGCGACCGCGTGCACGAAACGTGCGGTATCCTCTACCGCACGCGTCTCGAGTTCGTCGCGGAACCGTGGGAGACCTTCCTGGTCCCCATCGTGAACTACTTCGCCATGCGGATGCCCGATTGCTGGGCACTCCCGGTGAGGGAACCGTCCATCCTCGGCAACTAGGACGTCGAAATGCGGTAGTGAAGCGGCACCCTCGGGTGCCGCTTTTTTCTTTGCCGCGCCCGTGGTAGCGTGTGGCCATGGCAGGGAAACTCTCCATCGTCGCGACGCCGATCGGCAATCTCGAGGACGTGACGCTCCGCGCGCTCCGCACATTCAAGGAGGCCGAGTACGTCCTCTGTGAGGACACGCGGGTGACGGGGAAGCTCACGGCGCGCCACGGCATCAAGGCTTCGCTCAAACGCTACGACGCGCACGCGAGCGAGCGAGTGCACAAAGCGATACTCGCCGACCTCGCCTCGGGGAAGCACATAGCACTCGCGACCGACGCGGGGACGCCGGGCATCAGCGATCCGGGCGTCTTCCTCGTCGCGCGCGTTCGAAGGGAACTTCCCCAGGTCACCATCGAGGCGATACCGGGGCCGTCTGCGGTGACCGCCGCGTTCTCGATCGCCGGCATTCCGGGGAACGCGTTCACGTTCCTCGGCTTCGCACCGCAGAAGAAGGGCCGCGCGACGTTCTTCAAGCGCCTCGCGGCGTACGAGGTACCGGTCATCTTCTACGAGTCACCGCACCGCATCGCGAAGGCGCTCGAATCGCTCGCGGCCGAGCTCCCCACGGACTTCCGCGTCACGGTCGCCCGCGAGCTCACGAAGCTCCACGAGGAGGTCATCGCAGGATCGCCCGCAGAAGTTCGGGATTATTTCACCGAGCACCCCGACCACGTCCGCGGCGAGTTCGTCATCATCGTCTCGCGCGGTTGACAACGCTTTTTCAATTCAAGCTTACACGGTATACTCTACGCATGTCTAAGGAATCCTTCGTCCTCCTCATCGGTATCATCGTTTTCTTCG
>DASTSP010000007.1:0-12853 GCA_035760625.1 Minisyncoccota bacterium
TCCTCGTCGACGACGGCAAGGATGCGACGATCGGCATGCCGTACATCAAGGGCGCGACGGTGAAGGGGACCTTCGAAGGCGTGAAGAAGGGGAAGAAGATCACCATCGTTCGCTACAAGGCGAAATCGAACCGCGACCGCAAGATCGGTCACCGGCAGAAGCACGCCGCGGTGCGTATCGAGGCAATCTAAATACGAAAAAACCGGCAGGAGCCGGTCTTTTCATTCGCGATGCTTGAGGGAGTTCTTGATGGTCTCCGGATCGGCGTACTCGAGCTCGGAGCCCGTCGAGAGACCTCGTCCGAGGTGCGAGAGCTTAATGGGGTTCGCGGCGAGGAGCTCGTGAAGGAGCGATTCGACGTACCGGCCGGTGTTCTCGCCGTCCGGGTTCACCGAGAAGCCGAGAATGACCTCGGAGAGGCCCTCCTTCGCACGCTCACCGACCGTGTGCTTCAAGGCGCCGCCGCGGAGCCCCTTCACCTCCTCGGTGCCGAGGAGGGGGACGGTACCGCCTAAGACGAAGTAGAGGCCGTCATAGACGCCGCTTCGCTCTATCGCGTCGATGTCGGTATCTCGTTCGACGACGAGGAGCTTCGAACGGTCGCGAACCGCGCTCTCGCAGAGCGCACAGCGCTCGCTCGCGCGTCCCGAGTGGAAGCGGTGGCATGACGGGCACTCGGTGACCTCGTCCTTGATGGTGCGGATGAGCTCGGCGAACTCACGAAGGTCGCTCTCTCCCATGGTGAGGAGATGGAACACGAATCGGCGCGCTTGGCGTGAGCCGATACCGGGGAACTTCTCGAAGTAGCGGGCGAGTTTGTCGAAGGGCGTCATGAGAGTTTAGAAATCGCCCGCCGCGGCGCCCATCGTGTGGTGCGTATCGATATTTATGAAGCGGACGTGCTTCTCGTCGAAGTAGAGCTCGGCCGAACCGACGGGGCCGTTTCGGTGCTTCTCGATGAGTATCTCGGCGATGTTCGGTCGGTCGGACTCCTTGTTTATCTTGTCTTCGCGGTGAATGAACATGACGACGTCGGCGTCCTGTTCGATCGAGCCCGAGTCGCGGAGGTCGGAGAGGCGCGGCTTCCCGCCACGCTGTTCGACCGCGCGCGAGAGCTGGGAGAGCGCGACGACGGGGACGTCGAGCTCGCGGGCGAGGATCTTCAAGGAACGCGATATTTCCGTGACCTGCTGGACCATCGAGTCGGATGCCTTCGTCGCGGTCGGGCTCATGAGCTGGAGGTAGTCGACGATGAGGAGGTCGAGGCCGTGCTCGTTCTTGAGTCGGCGCGCCGAAGAGCGCATTTTCAAAATATTGTTGCCCGGCTGGTCGTCGATGTGGATGGGCGCCTCTGCGAGGCGTGCCATCGCCGCCTGGACCGCCTCGAACTCGTGGTCGGAGGAGAGCTTTCCCGTGCGGAGTTTCCACGAATCGACGCCAGCCTCCGCGGCGAGAAGGCGGTCGACGAGCTGTTGGTCGCTCATCTCAAGCGAGAAGATGCCGACCGACGCGCCCGCGAGGAGCGCGGCGTTACGCGCGATGTCGAGCGCGAACGTCGTCTTACCCATCGAGGGACGCGCGGCGAGGATGATGAGATCGGACTTTTGGAGGCCGGCGAGGAGGTTGTCGATCGCGCTAAAGCCGGTCGGTATGCCTCGGTGCGCGTCCTCGGACGAATTGAGCTTCTCGAAGCGGTCCCACGCCTCTGTGAGCGAGCTACCGATGGGCGTGAACTTCTGCGTCGTCGGCGCGTTCGTCACCTGGTACACCTTCTTTTCGGCGACGTCCATCGCCTCTTCGATGTTCTCGGGGTCGCTGTACGCGAGTTCGGCGATGTCGTCGGCCGCATTGATGAGCCCGCGGAGGATGGATTTGTTCTGGACCAATTCCGCGTAGTAGATCGCGTTTCCGGCCGCGGGCACGGATTCGACGAGCTCCGTCACGTAGCTCGCCCCGCCGACGCGCTCGAGGAGGTTCCGCGTCTTCAGTTTCGTCGTCACCGAGAGAAGGTCGATCGGGTCGCCATGCATGAACGTATCGAGGATGGCGCGGTAGATCTCGCGGTGTTTGTCCGCGTAGAACGATTCGGGGAAGACGGTCACCGAAACGTCGTGCATCGCCTCCGGCTTCAGCATGATGGCGCCGAGGAGCGCGCGCTCCGCATCGAGGTTCTGCGGCGGCGTCCGGAGGAGTCTGCTCTTCGTCGCGGTTTGCTTCACGTCTTCGCGTGTCTCATCCATGGTGAATGCATTGTAGCACGGGGGTAAAAACGGGCAGGGAAGGGACGTTTGGGGATGTCCTGGGGATACCGATTTGTGGTATAGTGAAGCCGTTCTTTGGACACGGCGGAGGCCACATGGCAAACGACTTCGTTTGCGCGCGATGCGGACGGACGAGAGCGGATCACGAGACCGATACGGAATCATCGAACTGCGCCGGCTACGAGCCTTCCGCGAACGAGCGCGAAGCTGCCGACATCGAGACGCGGCAGGTGTTCTCGGAGATCAAGGCGTCGACGGTCTGGATCACGTGAGCGTAAGCGAAAGGGCACCCTATGGGTGCCCGTTTTTTTCTTACGTACTCTTCGAGACCTTCTGCCCTTGCGGCCCGTCTTCGACGACGTACCCTTTGAGATTGAGCGCCTCGCGAATGCGATCGGACTCCGGCCAGTTACGCGCGGCTCGGGCGAGCTCGCGCTCGTCGAGGAGCGTTCGGACGTCATCGGGGAGCTCATCCGCCCCGACGATGCCGAGCTCGCGCGAGACGTCGCTCGCCTCGTCGCGGAGGCCGACGTCGAAGATGGTGTCCATCTCGCGGATGGTCGCGACCTTGTCCGCAGGCTTCACGTTCCCGTCCTTCACGAGCTCCCACATGATGGCGATCGCCTTCGGCGTGTCGAGGTCGTCGTTTATCGCTTCGTGAAAGCGCCTCCGGTACGCCTCGTCGATCGTGCCCGATTCGTTCTTCCATTCTTCGAACATGAAGCGTTTGAGCCGGAAGAGCGCCTGCTTCGACGCGTCGAGCGCTTCGAACGTGAAGTTCATCGGCGTCCGGTAGTGACCGGTGAGAAGCCAGTAGCGATAGACGAGGGGAGAGTACCCGCGGTCGACGAGGTTCTGGAGTCGGAGGCCGTTTCCCAGGGACTTCGCGATCTTCGTGCCGTCCATCTTGAGGTGGGCGTTGTGGAGCCAGTACGAGACGTACGATTTTCCGGTCGTCGCTTCCGCCTCTGCGATCTCGCCGTTGTGGTGCGTGTACTTGAGATCCTCACCACCCGTGTGGACGTCTATCTGCTTTCCCAATTTCGCGAAGACCATCGCGGTGCACTCGACGTGCCACCCGGGGAAGCCCTTTCCCCACGCGCTCTCCCAACCGAGGAGGCCTTTCTTCCAGAGCGCGAAGTCCGCGGGATGGCGCTTCTCGGGATTCTCCGCGACGCGTGCACCCGCCTCCTGTTCGCTCACGTTCACGTTCCCGAGTACGCCGTACGAGGGGAATTTCGAGATGTCGAAGTAGATGCCGTCCGAGGTCTCGTACGCGTACCCCTTCTCGACCAAGGTCTCGACGAGCTTGATCTCCTCGCGGATGTAGTCGCTCGCGGGCGTGTAGTACGTCGGCGGTAGGTTTCGAAACGCGGCGTTGTCGTCCTTGAACGACCGCATATACGTCTCTGCTACCTCACGCATCGCGGTCAGCGTAATCGGTTTCCCCTCGCGGCGGAGCGCCTTCATCATCTTGTCCTCGCCCGCGTCGGCGTCATCGGTGAGGTGGCCGAAGTCGGTGAAGTTGATGACGTTCTTCACCTCGTACCCGTTGTACGTCGCAACGCGGCGAACGAGGTCGGGGAGGAGGTATGCGCGGAGGTTCCCGATGTGGATGTGGTCGTACACCGTCGGGCCGCATGAGTACATGGAGAGGTGTCCGGCCTTTCGCGGAACGAAGCGCTCTTTCTTCCCGGTCGCGGAGTTCACAAAGTACATAGGCACCTCGTCCGCGCGCTTCGAAACGAAAAAATCGAGGAATCCCATAGATAAATTCAGTGTAGCAAATACCGCGGATTCGTCATCTCACATCCAGCCTTTGTGCCTGAAGTACACGAAGAAGCTTATGGTCGCGAGGACCATCACGCCGATGATGATCCAAAAGTCGCCGCGAAGACCGACGATGGGGGTCGAATCGGTGTTCATGCCGAAGAGCGAACTGAGGAGCGTGAGCGGGAACGTCGTGAACGCGAGAATCGTGAATATCTTCATGATCTCGTTCTGCTTCGTCTCGAGCATCGCGATGTTCGTCTCACGGAGCGCGGTCATCGTCTCGTAGACCGTCGCGAGCCGCCGCGCGAGCGAATCGTAGTGGTCGCCGAGGTTCTCCAAGTCGCGCTTGAAGGACGAACCGAAGAGGTCGGTAAAGAGCGGCGTGAGGTCGTGGAGGATGTCCTCATGGCTCCGCATGACGTGTCGGAAGGAGATGAGGACCTTGCTTATCTGCGCTATGTCGAAGACGAGCTTCTTCTCGTTGTCGTAGAAGATCTCCGTCTCGATGTCCGAGAGCTTCGACTCGAGGTAGTCTAGTTTTGACGAGGTAGCATCGTAGAGGTTATTGAAGAGCGCGATGAACAGGTGCGCGCCAGAGAGATGCACTTGTCGCTTCCGGAGCGTCGAGGTGAGCTCGAGCTGGCGCTTGAAGCGGTCGATGCCCTCCATCTCCTCATAGTGGACCGTGAGGAGCGTATCCCTCGTCACGAAGAACTTTACCTCGAGCTGGTGCTCGGGGGAGATGTTCTTCACCGCCGGGAAATCGAGGGTCAGCTTGAGCGTGTCGTCGGCGCGGCACACCGAATTCTTCGGAACGGCGCTCGAAAGGTCCCCCATGAGGACGGGTGGGAGCTCGAGCTCGAGCATGATCTTGTGGATCTCGGCCGGCGTAGGCCGCTTCATATTGATCCAGCGCAGTTTCCCTTGCGCGAAGCGTTCCGTCATGTCCCTATTTTATCACGCACGTCCGTCGCCAACGGTTCTTTTTTGTATAACTGGGGGAGAGTGTGCGATAATCTCTCTCATGCAGGACGACATCACCACGCACGAAGACGAGCGAGATGACCGAGACGACGCACCGCGCAGACCGACCCTACTCGGGGTCGGGCTCGCCGTCCTTCTCGCGACCGCGACGTTCTTCTCGGGTATCCATATCGGTTCCGACACGAAACTGGAGGCGAACGTCTTCTCGTTCCTGATGCCACAGACCGCGGCCGACACGTCGGTCGACATGAGCGAGTTCTGGCGGGTATGGAATCTCCTCAACGAGAAGTTCGTCACGACCACCTCGACGCCGGTCACGAACGGCGAGAAGATTGAGGGCGCCATCGAGGGCTTGGTGCGGTCGTACGGTGACCCGTACACGGTCTACATGCCGCCCGAGGAGGCGAACTCCTTCAACGAGGACATAAGCGGCAACTTCAGCGGCGTCGGCATGGAGGTCGGCATTCGCGATGACGTGCTCACCGTCATCTCGCCCCTCCCCCAGAGTCCGGCGGAGCAGGCGGGCATCATGGCCGGCGACATGATACTCCGCATCGATGGCGAGTCGACCGAGAGCATGAGCGTCGACGAGGCGGTGAAGCGCATTCGCGGCGAAGTCGGCACCGAGGTCAACCTGACCATCTTCCGGAAGGGCGAATCGGAGTACCGCGAGTTCACCGTGAAGCGCGACAACATCGTCATCCCGACGAGCAAGACGGAGATTCGGGGCGACGTCTTCATCGTGACGCTCTACAGTTTCAACGCGATATCGGAGAGCGAGATGCAGAACGCGCTCCGTGCGTACGTGCGAAGCGGTAAGAAGAATCTCGTCCTCGACCTGCGCGGGAATCCGGGCGGGTATCTCGAGAGCGCGGTCTCGATCGCGAGCTACTTCCTCCCGGTCGGTAAGGTCGTCGTCCGCGAGAACTTCGGTGATGGACAGGACGAACAGCTCTACCGAAGCACGGGGAAGGAACTGCGCCACTTCACGCCCGACGACTTCGTCGTCCTCGTCGATGAGGGCTCCGCGTCCGCCTCGGAGATCCTTGCCGGCGCCCTCAAGGAACATGGCGTCGCGACCTTGATCGGCGCGAAGACCTTCGGAAAGGGCTCGGTCCAGGAGCTCGTGAAGCTCGACAACGGGGCGAACCTCAAGGTGACCGTCGCGCGCTGGCTTACCCCGAACGGTGAGTGGATCACGGGGAACGGCATTGAACCGGACATCACCGTCGAACGCTCGGCGGACGACCGAGACGCGGGGAAGGACCCCCAGCTCGACGCCGCTCTCGACTTCCTCAAGAAACACTGAAAGCCGGAGAATCCCCCTCGTTTGAATCACGAGGGGGATTTGCTATGATGGGTGTCTCTTACCAATAACCCACGAACATGAAGGTCATTCTGATACGAGACGTCGCGCGCCTCGGACGCAAATCCGAGGTGAAGGACGTGCCGAGCGGGCACGCGCAGAACTTTCTCATTCCGCGAAAACTCGCGATTCCCGCGACGCCGGAGAACGTCCGCCGTCTCGGCGAGGCGATGAAGAAGAACGCGGCGGCGGAGGCGGAGCGCATGGAGACGTTTAGGGCGGCGCTCGCGGCGTGCGCGGCGAAGCCGGTTACGATAGAGGCCGAGGCGAACGAGCAGGGGCATCTCTTCAAAGGGCTCCATGCGAAGGACGTCGTCCACGCGCTCGCGGCCGCGGGCTGCGAGTTCGATGAGAGCGACATCGTCCTCTCGGCTCCCATCAAATCGATCGGCACGCATACGGTCGCGCTCGAGCGCGGCGACGAGAAGGGGAGCGCGACGTTAGAAGTCGTAAAGAAATAAGGAATGGCAAGCATCAAACAGATCGCGTTCGTGGTCGGCCTCTCGGTCGTCCTCGTCGCGGCGATAGGCTGGTGGGTCAATCGAGCGAACGAGGCGCCAGAACTTCTCCTACGCGAGAATCAGAAGCTCGACGCGCCGCTCTCGCCGCAGGAATTAAAAACGAATAATCCAGGCATCACGAACACCATGAATCCAGTAGCCATCATGAAGACGTCGGAAGGGACCATCAAGCTCGAGCTCTTCGAGGACAAAATGCCCATCACCGCGGCGAACTTCATCAAACTCGCGAAAGACGGCTTCTATAACGGCGTGAAGTTCCATCGCGTCATCGACGGGTTCATGATCCAGTCGGGCGACCCGAACACGAAGGGAGACGACCCCTCGACGTACGGGACCGGCGGTCCCGGGTACACGATACAAGACGAGTTCGTCTCGGACCCGCTTCTCTCCAATGTTCGGGGCACCATCGCGATGGCGAACACGGGCCAACCGAACTCGGGCGGGAGCCAATTCTTCATCAATACGGTCGACAACACCGGTCTCGACTTCGACAAGCAGCCGTTTACCTCGAAGCACCCGGTCTTCGGACGCGTCATCGAGGGCATGGACGTCGTCGACAAGATCTCGAAGGTCGAGACGGACGGGCGAGACATGCCGAAGACGCCGGTCGTCATCGAGTCGGTGACGATAGTGGAGAAGGGGGCGTAGGCAAAAGAAAACAGCGTCTCGCGACGCTGTTTTCTTTTGCCTTAGGCGGCCTCGACGCCGACCTTGGTCTTCGTGGTCGTCTTTCCAGTGAAATTGGTCTTTCGGACGCGCCCAAACTTCACGATGCCCGCCTTCATGGCGAAGAGCGTGTGGTCCTTGCCGACCGCGACGTTCTTGCCGGCTTCGATCTTCGTGCCGCGCTGTCGAACGATGACCTCGCCCGCGTTGACCTTTTCGCCGTCCGCGCGCTTTACGCCGAGGTACTGCGCCTGCGAGTCGGTGAGGTTCTTCGCGCTGCCGCCTGCTTTTTTGGTTGACATACGATTATTTCTGTGGACCGGGGGAGGAGGCCTCGCCGCGGTGTATAATGAACCGGGTGAGTATACAAGAATTATCCTCAAAGTTCAAGGGTTTTTTCATGTCGCGAGACATCCTCCTTTCGGCGCTCATCGTCGGCGTTTCGGTGGCCTCCTTTGCCCTCGGCAGACTTTCTGCGGGGCAGCGGACGGTCCCCCGACCGGTACTCGAAACGGCCGCCGTTCCTGATGCGTTAGCAACGGATACCCAACGCGAAGAGGCGGCCGTCGAGGGCGGGTACGTCGCCTCGAAAACGGGGACGAAATACCACCTCCCATGGTGTCCGGGCGCGTCGCAGATCAAAGAATCGAACAAGATCTGGTTCACGACGAAGGAGGAGGCAGAGGCGGCGGGATACGCGCCTGCGGCGAATTGTAAGGGAATCTAGTTGTGGTATCCGGCGAGGTACTGCTTCACGCGCGTCACGATGTCCTTGAGGCTCGTCTGCGATTTGATGAGGTACTCGTCGCTCTTCTCTCCGATGCCCGTCACGATGTTGCCGGCGTCGTCCGCGTTCGTGAGGAGAAGGACGGGAACGGTCTTACCCCATGCGTCCCGGCGCAGTTCGTGGAGGACCTGATGTCCGTTCATCTTCGGCATCATGATGTCGAGGAGGATGAGGTCGGGTTTCTGCGCGCGCGCCGCGTCGAGACCCGATTTGCCGTCTTCCGCGGCGCTCACGTCGTACCCCGCGTCCGTGAGCGCGGACGCGAGCGCTTCGCGGAGGTCCTTTTCGTCGTCGACGACAAGTATCTTCGTCTTAGTGCTCATTGCCGCATTGTATCACGACCAGTCGATGGGGGACTCGCCGTGCTCCCTAAGGTACGCGTTTGTCTTACTGAAGGGTTTCGAGCCGAAGAATCCGCTTCGAGCCGAGAAGGGGGAAGGGTGGGGAGAACGGAGGACGAGGTGCTTCGAGCCGTCGATGTGCGCCCCCTTCTCTTGCGCGTACTTCCCCCAGAGGATGAAGACGAGGTGCTCGCGGTCGCTCGAGAGTTTTCGGATGACCGCGTCGGTGAAACGCTCCCACCCGAGACCTTGGTGCGAGCCGGGTTTGCCGCCTTCGACCGTAAGCGTCGCATTGAGAAGGAGAACGCCCTGCTTCGCCCACCGGGTAAGGTCTCCGGAGGTCGGCATGGGAACGCCGAGGTCGTCATGGAGCTCTTTGTAGACGTTTTGGAGAGACGGCGGGAGACCCATGCCGTCTCTGACCGAGAAGGAAAGTCCGTGTGCCTGTCCCGCACCGTGGTATGGGTCTTGTCCGAGTATGACGACGCGGACCCTCTCGAAGGGGCAGAGCTCGAAGGCACGGAATACATCTCGGGGCGGCGGATACACGGCGGAATTGGCGAGGTACGCATTTCGGACCGTGTCGCTCAGTTCCCTGAAGTACGGCGCGTCGAACTCCTCTTTGAGCGCTTCCTTCCACGACGGTTCGATGGAGACGTCCATGGTCCGATTGTAGCAAACGGCCGGCAGGTCGCGAGCGCCGTGGTATCCTAGTCCCATGATAGTCATAGACACCGAAGCCTCGGGGACGAACTACGATAAGAACTCGATCGTCTCCCTCGCCGCGATTGATTTCAGCGATCCGGACAACCGATTCTACGAAGAGTGCCGCATCTGGGACGGCGCGCACATAAACGACGAGTCGCTCGCCATCACGGGATTCAGCGTCGAGGAGGTCACCGATCCGAAGAAGAAGCCCGAGGGCGAGGTCGTTCGCATGTTCCTCGAGTGGTCGCAGCATATGGCCGACCGAACGCTCGCGGGACAGAACGTCTCCTTCGACCGCGACTTCCTGAAGGCCGCCTCGGAGCGCGAGGGTCTCTCGTGGGACCTCGCCCACCGCACCATCGACACGCACACGCTCTGCTACATGCACATGGTCACCCATGGCGTGACGCCGCCCATCGACCCGGAGCACCGTCGCTCCGCGCTCAACCTCGACGCGGTTCTCAATTACTGCGGCATCCCCGACGAGCCGGAACCCCATAACGCGCTCACCGGTGCGCTCTGTCATGCCGAGGTCATTTCCCGCCTCCTCTACGGCAAAAAATTGCTTTCCGAGTTCGACGCGTACGACATACCGTGGACGACGTGACCTCACGTCCACTTTTTCACTGCATATCTCGCGTTTCTCGACCACGCGCGTGATAAAATGTGCTCATGGCAACCACAAAAAAGACCTCTCCGGTCAAGAAATTTCGGCTTGGGCTCCTCGGGAAGCGTGATCCCGCGGCCGAGATACGAGTCTCCATCCCCGTGAAAAGCGACCCGACGACGAAGAAGTTCAAATTGAAACGCGACGGCCGAGATATGCATTGTCGAGTCGTCACCGATCTATTCGAGCAGGACGATGCCATTCAGTCATGGCGCATCTTCCGCATCATGTCGGAGTTCGTGAACGGATTCGACGTCCTCCGGAAGTACTCGACCGCGGCGACCTTCTTCGGAAGCGCGCGTCTCGACCCCACCGATCCCATGTACAAAGCCGCGGAACAGCTCGCCGCGGACCTCGCGAAGAAAGGCTTCACCATCATCACCGGCGGGGGACCCGGCATCATGGAGGCGGCGAACGTCGGCGCCTTTAAGGTCGGCGGTAAGTCGATCGGGCTCAACATCAAACTCCCCGCGGAACAGAAATTGAATCCCTATGTGTCCGAATCGGAGAGCTTCAACTACTTCTTCTCGCGGAAGGTCATGCTCTCGTTCGCGTCCGAGATCTATATCTACTTCCCGGGCGGCTTCGGCACGCTCGATGAGTTCTTCGAGATCGTGACGTTGGTCCAAACGAAGAAGATATCTCGCATCCCCATCGTTCTCTACGGGAAGGAGTTTTGGGAACCGCTCATCGAATTCTTCGAGAAGCGGCTCTACAAGGAGTACAAAACGATCGCGAAGGAGGACCTCGAGCTCTTCCACGTCGTCGACTCCGTCGATGAGGCGTACGACTACGTCATGAAGCACGTCGACCTCGTCGCGCCGCGACAGATCTAACGACCGCTATGAAGACCCTCTTCAAACACAGCGCTTTGTCGCAGACGCGTCTCGCCGCGTTCGAAGAGAGGCTCGTGCGCTATACCGATGGCCTCGTCGAGGGATTCGATGCGACCCTCTCCTACGGGCGGCCCGAGTCGGCGCTCCTCCTTCCGGGTGATCGGGCGTATCAGGCGGAGCTCGACCGCGCCGTCTCTCGACTTACTCCCGTCGACCACGTCGTTCTCATCGGCATCGGTGGTTCAAGCCTCGGCGCTCTCGCCGTGTACCATGCGCTCCGGAGCGAGACGACGCCTCGCTTCACCGTCATTGACGAGCTCGACCGAGAGGCGCTCCTTCGTCTTGAGACGCTCCTTGCGGAATGTAAGAACCCCTCCAAGCTCGCGGTCATCGTCGTGAGCAAGTCCGGAACGACGACCGAGACGATGCTCAACGCGGTGAAGGCGATCGCGGCCGGCGAACGCCGGTTCGGCGATGCGTTTCATCATCGGCTCGTGTTCATAAGCGATAAGGGCACGAAGTTCCTCGATGCGGGGCGGAGAAAGGGAGCGCTCTGCCTCACCATCCCGTCGGCTGTCGGCGGCCGTTTTTCCGTTCTCTCGGCCGCCGGCATCGTGCCGCTTTCGCTCCTCGGGTTCGACGTACGCTCGCTCCGCCGTGGGGCACGGGACGCGCTCTCGCGCGTCCCGCTCGCGCGTACGCAGAAGGCGGCGTCCATTCTCGCGCTCCATGCGCTTGAGGGGTACCGTGCGGTCAATTTTTTCACGTTCAATCGCCGGTTCGCGCACCTCGGCTACTGGTATCGACAGCTCCTCGCCGAGAGCATCGGCAAGCGGATGACGGTGCGAGGTGCTACGTTCTCGCACCAGCTTTTGCCCATCGTCTCAACGGGCGCGGACCTTCACTCGACCGCCCAACTTTTCCTCTCGGGGTATGCGGGCATGTACACGCACTTCGTCTACTACCGCGACGTCCGCGCGTATCGGGCGCTCCGCTCCCATTGGCTCCTCTCGCACGTACCGTTTCTCAAGGGTAAGAGCGTCGGCGAGGTGAGCGAGGCCATCGTGAAGGGCGTCCTACGATCGTACTCGAAGGAGCACCTTCCATACCGTGCGACCGAGCTCGAAGGTGCGACCGCGTACGAGGTCGGGCTTCTCATGAACTCGCTCATGGCGGAGGTCATGTGTCTCGCGCACCTCCTTAGCGTCGACGCGTTCGATCAGCCGAACGTCGAATCCTACAAGGCCGCGACCCGAAAGTTCCTCGCGTAGCACCATGTTCATCCACTTCGACATAGGGGGTACGAAAACGCGCGTCGCCGCGTCGCGCGACCTCGCGTCCCTCGAGCGCGTCGCGAAGTTCGATACGCCCCGCACGTACCGCGAGGGGCTCGAAGCGCTCCTAAAAGAGATGCGCGAGGTGGCGGGAGGCGAACCCATCGAGGGCGTGTCAGGAGGCATCCGCGGACCGCTCAACCATGAGAAGACGGGCATCATCAGCGAGACCGAGCTCGCCGATTGGGTAGGACGGAACCTCGTCCTCGACCTCCGTAGCGCGCTCGATGCGCCCGTGTACGTCGAGAACGATACCGCGATGGTCGGGCTCGGCGAGGTCCATTTCGGGGCGGGGAAGGGGTATCGTATCGTCGCGTACCACACCGTCTCGACGGGTGTGGGCGGAGCCCGGTTCGTCGATGGACGGCTCGACGTAACGAGCGTCGGATTCGAGCCGGGACACCAGGTCCTCGACATCGACCAGACGATTCTCGGACGCCACGTTCCGCCGACCCTCCAAAACCTCGTATCCGGCCGCGCCCTCGAGAAGCGTCGAGGAGTAAAGCCGTACGAGATCGGCCAGGAGGACCCGGTGTGGGACGAGCTCGCGCGATATCTCGCGTCTGGGCTCAAAAACACCATCGTATATTGGTCGCCGGACGCCATCGT
>DASTSP010000008.1:0-6500 GCA_035760625.1 Minisyncoccota bacterium
CTTATACTTATTTCTTTTCACTTTAAATAATTCTAACATTCTGATAAATACTTTTAATGGACTTATCTGGAAGTGATTCTTTCTATCCGATAGCAAGACTCCAATGGGGAATGTATATCGTTGCATCATTCTTTCTCTCAAATATAGTTCTAACTTCCTCTACGACGTCGCCCAGATCAGCCAACCCCGAAGCGAAAGCTTCGGGGTTGTTGCTGTCTGGAGCGGCTACTGGGAATCGAACGGCGGAGCCGGGGCCCCTTTGGGCCGGCGAGCCGCGTCCAGTGTTCTTATGAGCGAAGCGAATTAGAAAAAGCGGGACGATCCAGTAGCCGCCTCGTTATCCCCCTTCCCATTTGCAGGAGGGAAGGGCTCTTGTCAGAATGTATCTATGAGAATCAGAATGCTCGAATCATTCGGTAAGCCGGAGATGAGTCCGCTCGAGACATACGTTGAGGAGTTCAAGAAGGATTACGAGGAGCTCACGCGCCTCGCGGCGGCATCCGCCGAGCACGCGGCGGGACTGGGGTACGGCACCGATCGCGACGAGAAGGCGAAGGAGATGCGCGAGCGGTTCGAGGCGATGCTCGAGGACGTCCTCGGCCCGAAGAAAGAAGGTGAAGGAGATGCGCAGTCGGAGCTCACGCTTCAGTAGACGACGTTTCGACATAGGAAAAGGCGACCCATGGGTCGCCTTTTACGTCAGTCTCCGTTATGGAACGCGTGGCTCGTGAGCGCCTCGCCGCCGATGTACGAATCGATGTGCTGCTTCTCGAGCGCGCGCGCCTCCGCCTTTCGACGGTTTTTGGCGTGCCGCTCGTACCGCGTGCTTCTGAGGTGCTTTCGGAGCACCCCTGTGAGGATGACGATGAGGACCACCGCGGCGAGGGTGAAGTACACCGACGGTTCGTGAAGCCATGCCGCCACCATTTCCATGACGCTGTCTCCCTTATTGTGATGAGCCGGACTGCCGTGAACGCATCCGTATCCGACGGATGAGCACTATTTATACAACAGGTATGGGCTGCGGTCAAAGGCGGCCTTTGGTACAATGTCGCTATGAGCACGGCAGACATCGTGGGCGGCGCCATCCTCCTCTTCGCCATGGGAGCGGCGCTCGGCTACTACACGGTCCGCATCATCGTCGGCGTGTAGGGTAAGCGGCCGCGAATTTCCACTATGAGAAAATTCTTCAACGAGTTCAAGCAGTTCGCGATGCGGGGGAACGTCCTCGACCTCGCTATCGCGGTCGTCATCGGTGGTGCGTTCAATAAGATAGTCTCGTCGCTCGTCGATACCATCATCACCCCGGCGATCGGTCTCCTCATCGGCGGTGTCGACTTTTCGGCCCTTAGTTTCACCGTTGGTGCGTCCACGTTCAAGTACGGACTCTTCGTCCAGAACGTCGTTGACTTCGTCCTCATCGCGCTCATCATATTCCTCGTCGTGAAGGCCATGAACCGGTTCCATCGCCGCGAGGAGGAAGAAGAGGAGAAGCTTCCGCCCGAGCCGCCGGAGGAGGTCAAACTGCTCCGCGAGATACGAGACGAGCTCAAAAACGGCTCGCGTTCGTGATTCGGAAACAGAGATACGCCTCTCGCAAGTCTTGCAGGCGGAACCCTTTTGTTGCTATCCACAGGACGGCTTGTGCGCGGGACGAAGCGTCCCTGCGGAAAATGGTCGTTTTCTCCCTGTCCTACCCCGAAACTGTGGATTTCCGCCATTATTTGTCATGATTCGGGGCGGTGGTATCATCAAATCACGACATAATGCTCTTCGTGTGTCGCTTGGAGATATGACCACTTAGGAATAGGTGGGCTGTTAAAAAACCCTCTCCGTTTTTCCGACCAATGGACCAATGTCGGGATGGGAGATTACCAACGTAAGCAGAACCGGTTTATGATCACCACCATCATTAAGAGGAACGGAACGACGGTACCGTTCGATCCGACGAAGATCGTCGTCGTAATGAAGAAGGCGTTCGCGGCGGAGCAGGTGCCGATCGACGACGCGGCTCTCGAGCAGATGACCGGCCGCGTCGTCGCGAACCTCACGACGATGTGCGACGGCAAGGAGAACTGCCCAACGGTGGAACAGGTGCAGGACCTCGTCGAGAATACGCTCATGGAGCGCGGATACTTCACGGTCGCGAAGGCGTACATCCTCTACCGGTACAAGCAGAGCGAAGAGCGTAAGCAGGAGGTCATAAAGGAGATCGAGGAACAGCGCCTTACGGTTCGGCGCTCCGACGGCTCGGTCGAGCAGTTCTCTCGCGAGAAGATGCGGGCGTACCTCGCCGAGTTCGTTTACGGGTACGAGAAGGAGATTGACCTCGACGAACTCGTCTCGCAGCTCGAGAGCGAGGTCTACGACGGTATCAAGACGTCCGAGATCGCGAAGCTCGCGACCCTCGTGCTTCGCTCACGTATCGAGCAAGATCCCGCATACTCCATCGTGGCGTCGCGCCAGCTCGCGCGGCGCATCGCCGACGAGGCGATCGGGAATACCCGTTCGCTCTCCGCTGAAGAGCGAACCGCCGCGTATCGAAACGCGTTCGTACGGAACATCAAGCTCGGCGTCGAGGCGAAGAAGTACGACGCAGGACTTCTCTCGTTCGACCTCGAGAAGGTCGCCGCGGCTATCGAGCCCTCGCGAGACGACCTCTTCCGGTACCTCGGCATGGAGACGCTCCATGACCGATACTTCGTTCGCCTCGACGAGAAGCGTGTCATCGAGACGGCGCAGATGATGTGGATGCGTATCGCGATGGGCCTCGCACTTAACGAGAAGGACAAAGAGGGAAGGGCGGTGGAGTTCTATAACGTCATGTCGAGACTCCGGTTCGTGCCATCGACGCCGACCCTCTTCCACGCCGGTACGCCGCATCCGCAGCTCTCGTCATGCTACCTCAACGTCGTCGAGGACGATCTCAAGCACATTTTCAAAGTGTACGGCGACAATGCGATGCTCTCGAAGTGGGCGGGGGGCATCGGCACCGCGTGGTCGAAGCTCCGCGGCACGGGCGCCGTCCTCAAGTCCTCGGGCATCACGTCGCAGGGCGTCATTCCGTTCCTTAAGATCGCGAACGACGTGACGGTCGCCATCAACCGCTCGGGACGGCGCCGCGGCGCGACGTGCGTCTACCTCGAGAATTGGCACATCGACTTCGAGGATTTCCTCGAGCTTCGGAAGAACACCGGCGACGAGCGCCGTCGCACGCACGACATGAACACCGCCGCGTGGGTTTCCGACCTTTTCATGAAGCGCGTGAAGGAGGATGGCGATTGGACCTTGTTCTCCCCGGATGAGACGCCCGACCTCACCGAGACGTACGGGAAGCAGTTCGAGGAGGCGTACGAGAAGTACGAGGAGATGGCGGACCGCGGAGAGCTTCGACTCTTTAAGCGCATAAAAGCGCGCGACCTCTGGAAGAAGCACCTCTCGATGCTCTTCGAGACGGGCCACCCGTGGGTCACGTTCAAGGATCCATCGAACGTTCGCTCGCCGCAGGACCATGTCGGCGTCGTCCACAATTCGAATCTCTGCACGGAGATAACGCTGAATACGTCCGCGGAGGAGACCGCGGTCTGCAACCTCGGTTCGCTCAACTATCCGGTTCACATCGTGAACGGCCGCTTCGACGAAGCGATGGTTAAGGAGACGGTCACGACCGCGATGCGCATGCTCGACAACGTCATCGACCTCAATTTCTACCCGACGATCGAAGCTCGCAATTCGAACATGAAACACCGCCCCGTCGGCCTCGGTATCATGGGATTCCAGGACGCCCTCTACATGCAGAATATCCCGTTCGCGTCCGAGGAGTGCGTCACGTTCTCCGACAGTTCGATGGAGGTCATCGCGTACTACGCGATACTCGCATCCTCCGAGCTCGCTCGCGAGCGCGGCGCGTATCAGAGTTTCAAAGGCTCGAAGTGGGACCGCGGCATTTTCCCCATCGACACGATCGCGCTCCTCGAGGCGGAGCGTGGCATCCCGACGGGCACCGACCGCAGCGAACGTCTCGACTGGAGCGTCGTCCGCGAGTCCGTGAAGCAGTACGGCATGCGGAACTCGAACACCATGGCGATCGCGCCGACCGCGACCATCGCGAACATAAGCGGCGTCGTTCCGGGGAACGAACCGATCTACAAGAACATCTACGTGAAGGCGAACATCTCGGGCGACTTCGTCATCATCAACCCGCACCTCGTCGATGACCTGAAGCGCGCGGGGCTCTGGAGTGTCGAGATGCTTCAGGCGATCAAGTACAACGACGGTAGCCTCGCGGACATCCCCTCGATCCCCGTCGAGCTCAAGGTGAAGTACAAGGAGACCTTCGAGATCGACATGCGCTGGCTCGTCAAAGCGGGCGCCGCGCGCGGCAAGTGGATCGACCAATCGCAGTCGCTTAACATCTTCTTCAGCGGCACCTCCGGCCAGGAGCTCTCCGATCTTTACGTGTACGCGTGGGAAGCGGGTCTCAAGACGACGTACTACCTCCGCTCGCTCGCCGCGACCCAGGTCGAGAAGTCGACGGTCGGTACCGCCGGTACGCATCTTCGGAAGGGAACGGAAACGGGCGCGAAGCCTGTCGAAGAAACGCCGTCACCGGTCTCGGTCGCGCCTGCGGAGCCCGTTGCGACCGTCCTCGCCATGAAGTCGCCTATCTCTACGCCGTCGCCTTTCGTAAAGGAGGTGCGCGACGAGGCGAAGTCGGATACGGTCCCCGCGAAACCGAACGTGAAGCTTCACGTCGCCGAGGACGCCATCTGCGAATCCTGCCAATAGATAGTCCCTTACCCAGTTCTCTAACCCCACGAGCATGCCAATCAGAAAGAACGCGCCTCCGGTCGACATCAATAAGCGTCGCGCGATAAACGGCGAGGACGCCGACGTCATCCAGCTCTACCCCATGAAGCACAGGTGGGCGTGGGACTACTACAACGCGGCGAACGCGAACCACTGGCTCCCGACGGAGATCAGCATGCAGCTCGACATCGAGCAGTGGAAGTCGCAGACCGCGCTCACCGACGACGAGCGGCACGCGTTCGAGACCATTCTCGGGTTCTTCACGACGGCGGACTCGATCGCCGCGAACAACATCGTCATCGCGACGTACCGGCAGATAACGTCGCCGGAGATACGCATGTACCTTCTTCGCCAGGCGTACGAGGAGGCCATCCACACGCACGCGTACCAGTACATCGTCGAGTCCCTCGCGATGGACGAGTCGAAGATATTCAACATGTACCGCGAGCGTGACGCCATCTACAACAAGGCGAGCTTCATCCTCTCGTTCAACGAGGGCATCTTCGACCCGACGTTCAAGACGGGCACGTTCGAGGCGGACCAGAAGTTCCTCGAGAACCTCTGTATCTTCTCCCTCATTCTCGAAGGCATCTTCTTCTATAGTTCGTTCGCGGTCATGTTCGGCTTCCAGCGCCAGCACAAGCTCACGGGGTCCGCGGAGCAGATCCAGTACATCATGCGCGATGAGTCGATGCATCTCAACTTCGGCTGCCAGCTCATCAACACGATCAGGGAGGAACAGCCGGAACTCTGGACCGTCGAGTTTCAGGAGCGCATCGTCGGTTTCATCCGTGAGGCGGCGCGCCTCGAGTACACGTACGCGCAGGAGGTCTTCCCGAAGGGCATCTTCGGCATGAACGCGAACGGCTTCCGCCAGTACATCGAGCACATCGCCGACCGTCGCCTCGAACGCGTCGGACTCCCACAACAATTCGGCGTCGCGAACCCGTTCCCGTGGATGAGCGAGGCCATCGACCTCCCGAAGGAGAAGAACTTCTTCGAGACGCGCGTGACCGAGTACAAGACGGGGGGCGCCTTGAATTGGTGAGAAGCGATACAAAATCGCTTCGCGAGACCTTGAGCAGTTTCTGTGAACATATCCTTCGTCTCCGAGTCTTTGGATCGAAAAAACGCCCGAGCAGTGCTCGGGCGTTTTCGTCACGGTGTCGTGACTCGTGCGTGAATCCGTTCCGGCCGCCGGGGAGGCGGGTCGGGGTAGCGGATGCGGTCTCGGGAGAAGAGCATCGACCCGTTCGAGTCCTTGCCGCAGTGGTGGCAGTGAAGGACGAGCCACTGCGTGCGGGACAGTTCTCCCGCGGGCGAGACGTACCGGATGGTCTGCCAGCGCTGGAGGAGGCGATTCCCACAGTGCGGACAGCCAGGATTACAAAAGTACTCGTCGATCCAGTAGATGACCGGTACCATCATCCACCGTTCGTGCTTGATGCGCATTTCCTCTCTCAACTCCGGAAGCTCGTGCCGCATCTGACGTAGCGTGAACGACCGGTATCGTTTCCAGGTCATACGCGCCTCGACGAGCGCGACGCGTTGCCACAGGAACGCGAAGTACAGTCTCATGGCGAACCGCGCGTGGACGACGTACCGGCGCCACAAACGACGAATCGTAGCGTACATGGTGCACCTCGAGGGGAATCATCTGCGGAAAGCGTACGCTCCGTCCGTCGGTCGGT
>DASTSP010000009.1:0-18470 GCA_035760625.1 Minisyncoccota bacterium
CGAGCGCGTCAACCTGCTTCATATCATTGTAGATGACCTTCATCCCGAAGCCGAGAACCGCGCGCCGTGCGACCTCGTACCCGATGCGTCCGGCACCGAGGATGCCGAGCGTCTTCCCCTTGAGGTCCATGCCGAGGAAGAGTTCCGGCGCCCATCCCTCGTACTTCCCCGCGCGAAGGTACCGTTCCGACTCGGAAATGCGCTTCGTGACGGCGCACATGAGCGCGATCGTGTACTCCGCGACCGTATCGGTGAGGACGCCCGGGGTGTTCGTGATGGTGACGCCCGCAGTCTTCGCGTCATCGAGGTTTATGTTGTTGTAGCCGACCGCGTAGTTCGCGAATATCTTGGCGCTCGGCGCTGCGCTAAAGACGCTCGCGTCGATCGTATCGGTAAGCTGGATGATGACCGCATCATACGGCTTCGCGGAGAGCGCGGCGCGGAGCTCATCGGGAGTGAGGACGCCGTCCTTCGCGCTTACGTCGACGGTGTGGCCCGCGGCGCGAAGGAGATTGATGCCGATCTCGGGGATGTGCCGCGTGATGTAAACGAGTGCCATGGTGTTCTCTGTGTCGCTATCGAATAACCACATCACTATACCATGTCACGCTCTCTCGGATGGTACAATGAGGCCATCATGGCACAGCAGTACGACTTCGTGGCGATCGGTGACATCACGATCGACGCGTTCATCGAACTCTCGAACGAGGACGCGCGGGTAACGAAGGACGACAAGGGGCGAAAGAAGCTCGAAATGGCGTTCGGCGAGAAACTCCCGTACAAAGACGTCACCGTCATAAACGCGGTCGGCAACTCGCCGAACGCAGCCGTAGCGGCGCACCGTTTGGGCCTCCGTTCCGCCCTCGTCGCGAACCTCGGCCACGACCGAAACGGCAAAGACTGCCTCGATGCGCTTCGTACCGAAGGCGTCGACACCGACTTCGTGAAGGTCCACGAGGGCAAGAAGACGAACTACCACTACGTCCTTCGCTACGGTGCGGAGCGTACCATCCTCATCAAGCACGAGGAGTACCCGTACACGCTTCCCGATTTTCGAGTGCCGCCCCGCTTTCTCTACTTCTCGTCGATCGGCGAGAACGGCGTCGAACTCCACCACATCGCCGCGCGGTACCTCAAAGAACACCCCGAGACGAGGCTCGCCTTCCAACCCGGTACGTTTCAGATACGGCTCGGTACGAAGGAGCTTCGCGACCTCTACGCGGAGACCGACATCTTCTTCTGCAACAAGGAAGAGGCACAGGAGATCCTCCAGACCGACGAGAGCGACTTCAAGAAACTTCTCCTCGGCATAAAGGAGCTCGGTCCGACGACGCCCGTCATAACCGACGGACCAGGCGGCGCGTACGCGCTCGACGGAGAGACCGCGTGGTTCATGCCGATGTACCCCGACCCGAAGGAGCCGGTCGATCGAACCGGTGCGGGTGATTCGTTCTCGTCGACGTTCGTGAGCGCGATGGTCCTTGGCCACGATGTGCGAACCGCGCTCTCATGGGGACCGGTGAACTCGATGTCGGTCGTCCAGTACATCGGCGCGCAGGCGGGGCTCCTCTCTCGCGATAAGATCGAGGAGTACCTCCGCGAAGCGCCCCACGATTACGTCCCGAAGGAGGTCTAAAAGATCCCGCAGCGCGGGATCTTTTCCTACATGGCCATTCATCGTATCAACCGAAGAACTTCTGCGTCTCTCTGACGATGGAATCCGCATCGAGACCATAGTGTCGAAGGAGCTCATCCGGTTCGCCGGACTGCCCGAACTCGTCATCGACGCCTATTCGCACGATCCACTTCGGAAGAACCGCCGAAAGGTACTCGACGACGGCGCTCCCGAGGCCGCCCGCGCGCTGATGCTCTTCGACCGTCACGATGACGTCATGCTCCTTCGCGAACGAGAGGAGCGCCTTCGTGTCGAGAGGCTTTATCGTCGCCATGTTCATGACCGACGCCCCGATACCGCGCTCATTGAGTCGCTTCCCCGCGAGCATCGCCTCCGCGAGGATGGTACCGGTCGCGATGATACCCGCGGTCCGCTTGTGAACGCGGTTACGCGTGAGGTAGACCTCGGCCTTCCCTATCTCGAAGGGCGAACCGACCGTCGTGATGACCGGCGTCGCCTCGCGGGAGAGCCGGATGTAGACGGGTCCGACGTACTTCGCCGCCGCGCGGACCGCTTTCCTCGCCTCGTTCGCATCGCACGGCGCGATGACCACCATGCGAGGAATGACGCGCGTGAGCGCGATATCCTCGATGGCCTGGTGCGTCGCGCCGTCGGGTCCGACCGACACGCCCGCGTGCGCTCCGACTATTTTCACGTTCGCGCCGTTGTACGCGATCGTCGTACGTACCTGTTCCCAATTCCGTCCGGGCGAGAACATCGCGTACGATGCGATGAACGGTATCTTTCCCATCGCAGCCATACCGGAGGCGACGGAGGCCATCGATTGCTCCGCGACACCGACCTCGATGAAGCGCTTCGGGAACGCCTCGGCGAAGACGTTCGTCTTCGTCGACGCGGTGAGGTCCGCCGAGAGCGCGACGATGCGCTCATCGTCCGTACCCGCCTCCTTGAGCCCGTCGCCGTAGCCGTTTCGATTGGGCACGCGTTCGACTCTATCGGTGAAGAAGTTCGGATTGACGTGCTGTGCGAGTTGGTGTGTGTCGTTCATATGATGAAATGTCACTCGCACTCGTTCGTGCGGAGCTGGCCATTCAGCGTCCGTAATTTCTTGAGCGCGACCTTCCCCTGGTCCGTCTTCTTCACGCGGTCCTCGGGGCCGAGACCGGGAGGGTTCCCGTGCCAGCGGAAGTCTCGCTCGAAGACATCTACGCCCTTCGAGGGTATGGTGTGCGCGATGATGATGGACGGTTGGCCGTAGATCGATTGCGCCTTCCCGATCGCGTCGTTCACCGCGCGGATATTGTGGCCGTCGACCTCCTGGACGTCCCAATTGAAGGCGCGGAACTTCTCGTGCAAGGGTTCGAGCGGCATGACGTCGTCGGTGTACCCATCGATCTGGATGCCGTTTCGGTCGACGATCGCGATGAGGTTGTGAACCTTCTCCTTACCCGCGTGCATAATCGCCTCCCACACCTGTCCTTCGTCGAGTTCGCCATCGCCGAGGAAACAGTAGAAGTACTTCGACGAGTACGGGTTGTCGATCCGCTCCGCCAAAGCCATGCCGAGGGCCTGCGAAAGGCCGGAGCCAAGAGGGCCCGAGCTCGTCTCGAGCCCGGGAAGGTGCTCCCGGTGCGGATGCCCCTGGAGTCTCGAGCCGAACTTTCGAAGCGTGAGGAGCTCTTCGAGGGGGAAATACCCGGCGTGCGCCATGACGGCGTAGAGGACGGGACAGATGTGGCCGTTCGAGAGAATAACGCGATCACGGTCGTTCCAAAAGGGGTTCTTCGGGTCGTGCTTGAGGACCTCGAAGTAGAGGAGCGTGAAGATGTCGGCCATGTCGAGGGGGCCGGCCGTGTGGCCGCTCTTCGCCTCGACGAGCATCTCGATGATGCTCTGTCGGACCTCGTTCGCCTTCCTCTCAAGGGAAAGAACTTCCTCGTCGGACAGGTAGTGCATGTCTACAGTATACCGCGCGGGTGGCGGATGCGGCCCTGCCTGTTCACAGAACCTCGATGCGCGTGAGACGGCCGTACGCCTCTGCAGGGTTCGGTGCATCGAATATCGCGGAGCCGACGACGAAGCGGTCCGCACCGGCCTCGATGAGCTTAGGGAGCGTCGTCTCGTTCACGCTTCCATCGACGCTTATCATGAGGTCGGGGTGCTGGGCGCGTACCGCGCAGATGCGCTCGAGCACGCGCTCGTCGAACGGTTCGCCCTGGACGCCTATCGTCTTGATACCCATGAGCTGTACGTAGTCGATGTGAGAGACGCGGTCGAGAAGGAGCGAAAGCGGAGAGTCGTTCAATATGGAAAGTCCGAGCGAGAAGCCGAGCTTCGCCCGCTGTTCTCGTATGCGGTCCCAGTCGCGGACGCTCTCCGCGTGGACGACCATCTTCCGCACGCCGAAACGAGAGAATCCCGGTATCGCATCCTCCGGCGCTTCGACCATGAGGTCCGCCTCGAGGATAAAAGCCGGCGAAAGCCGCGCGAGGTCGGAAACGTCGCCCTCCGTAAACGGCCAAGAGCGCGCGGGAACGAACGCGCCGTCGACGACGTCTATCTGCGCCTCCCGTCCGAAGCCGCGCACGGTCGAAAGCGCCGCTTCGAGCATTTGAAACGACTCGGGAATGATCGCCGGAATGATGTGGTTCATGAAGACTCCTCGATCGATGCGATACGCCGCGCGTGCCGCGCTTCCCCGCTAAACGGCGTCTCGAGCCAGAGACGCACCGCCTCCTTCGCCTCGTCCTTCTTCATGAAACGTGCGCCGAGCGAGAGGACGTTCGCGTCGTTGTGGGTGCGCGAGAGCGCGACGACGTCGAGATTACCTCCGTGGTACACGGCCGCCCGGATGCCAGGAACCTTGTTCGCGACCATCGCCTCACCCTCGCCCGAGCCGCCGAGAACTATCGCGCGAGAACCGTGAGGGTCCTTCGCCGCCGCCTCGGCCGCGGCGCGCACGAACGCCGGATAATCGTCCTCCGGGTTCTCCTCGTACGCGCCGCAGTCGACGACCTCGTGGCCGAGCTCACCCTCGACGTACGCGAGGAGCGTGTTCTTGAGTTCGTACCCCGCGTGATCAGTGCCGAAGTATACCTTCATGATTGCGGTCCTTAGCTCTTAAAGAAGCTTCGCTGCCTTCGCTACGTGCGACACCAAGGTCGACGTGTATCCCGACTCGTTGTCGTACCATGCGAGCACCTTGACGAGGTTGCCGCCGACGACTCGCGTGAACGCGAGGTCCGCGATCGACGCGTGCTCGGCACCGATGATGTCCGAGGAGACCAGAGGGTCGTGCGTCACCGCGAACACGTCCTTCCACGTCTCGGACGCGGCCGCCTTCTCGAGAGCGGCGTTCACCTCCTCGACCGTCGTGTCGCGCTTCGCGATGAACGTCACGTCGACGATGGAACCGACGATGACGGGAACGCGTATCGAGATGCCGTCGAACTTCCCCTTGAGATCGCCATGGACCATCGTCGTCGCGATCGCGGCGCCGGTCGATGACGGTACGATGTTCTGCGCGGCGGCGCGACCTTCGCGGAAGTCCTTCTTCGAAGGGCCGTCGACCAATGCTTGCGAGGCGGTGTACGCGTGGACGGTGTTGAGGATCGCCTTCTCGATGCCGATCGCTTCGTTCAATATTCCCACAAGGGGGCTCGCCGCGTTCGTCGTACACGACGCGTTCGAGGTTATGGCACAGCCCGCGAGCTCACCCTCGTTCACACCCATGAGGACCGTCTTCCCCGCGTCGCCGTTCTCCGTCTTCACCGGCGCGGAGATGACGATGCGCTTCGCGCCCGCATCGAGATGCGCCTTCGCCTTATCGTACGCCGTGAAGAAGCCCGTCGATTCGACGACGATGTCGATGTTCTCCTTCCCCCATGGAAGGTTCTGCGGTTCGCGCTCCGAGAGGAACGCTATCTTTCGCCCATCGATGACGAGCGCGTTGTCCTCGACCGCGACCGAGTAGGGACTCCGGCCATACGCGGTGTCGTACTCGAGAAGGTATGCGAGGCTCTTAATGTCGCCGAGGTCGTTCACCGCGACGACCTCGAAGTCCGGGTGGCCGTACGACATGCGGAAGAACGTTCTCCCGATGCGACCGAACCCGTTAATCGCCACCCGTGCTTTTGCCATATGTGCCGTGTATGTATATCAAACTGGTAACTCTTGCTCCCAGTATACCCCAGCCCTATGTATGAACGATGAAGATATGCTCACCACTCGCGCCGATGGATGCGTTCACCGAGGAAAAAGAGAAGAATAAGGAGCA
Organism: Minisyncoccota bacterium; assembly: GCA_035760625.1. GTDB lineage: Bacteria > Patescibacteriota > Minisyncoccia > Phycocordibacterales > UBA918 > Damh-18. Next base: position 5,913 of record DASTSP010000009.1, read on the forward strand.
GGACGAACCAGAACGCGTACCAGTACGAGAGCCCGATGTCGCGCATCCGGTCGAAGAAACCGACGGGTCCGACGGCCGACGAGAGAAGTTTCGAGACGATCGTGCCCTTCGCGTAGCCGACCTGCGACGTCTTGTAGTCGAAGACGGTGACGTCGACGGGGAACGTCCCCGCGCGGCTAAACGGCGCGAGCGTTCCGGTATAGGTCGTCTTCTCGCCGTTTACGCGAAGGAGGAATTTGAGCGTCTTGTCGCTCTCGGGACTCTCCTTGATGGTGACGACGATGGTCTTGAGATGCTCCGGGAGGCGGCCGTACGGGATAGATACGGTGAGTTGCTTCGCACCGTCGACGCGCACCTCGCCGCCGGTCGAGGGAAGAACGACGCCTTCCTGGACGAACACGATGTCGCCGAAGGAGAGGTCTATCGCGTTCTCGTTCGGGTTCGGCTCCTCGGACGGCGGCTCGCCGCTCCCCATATAGATGGAGACGACGGCACCCGAGGATACGTTGCCGAGTCGGTCGTACGCGAAGACCGTGTAGTAGAGGTACCCGTTCACGGCGACGTTCTCATCGCGCACTGATTCGCCCGTACCCTCGTACGCGACCCAGCCGTCTTGCGTGTCGACCGGGTAGAAGCGGTCGCTCCGGACGATGCGGACCTTCTCGAAGTCCGCGTCGCGGGGATTTTGCCACGAGAGCACGACGTCGCTTCCCTCTCGCGTCGCGGTTAGGCCGGTCACGTTCCCCGGCGGGAAGGTGTCTTCGGCAGGTAGCGTCGTGAAGGAGCCCGCGTGCATCGTGCCGCTTCGGTGAAGTCCGGTCTCCCCTTCTATGGAGAACGCGTACTGTGTGCCGGGCTCGAGGCCAGTGATCCTCGTCACGTGGTCGCGCGAGTATGCCTGCTCACCCAATGAACCGATCTCGTACGATGTGGTCCGCCCCCACCGAAGGACCGAACGTACGTAGTCTTTCGTCGTGTACCGGATGGTTACGGCATCGCGCTCCGGGAGTATCTCAAGGGAGGTGATCTCCTCGGGAAACGGTACGATACGCGTTCCCGTCGTCCTCCCCGGCGTCGAGGTCGGCGTCGGCGGTTCCGGTTCGGCGAACGTCGTCGCCGTCGCGACGGACGACGACGCGGAGTAATTGAAAGACGGGTCGAACGCGGTCACGTAGTAGGTGTACGTCGTCGAAGCGGAGAGGCCCGTGTCGCTGTACGTCGTCGTCGAGGTCGTCGCGAGGAGCGCGTCGTCGCGCCATACGTTGTACCCCGAGACCTCTATATTGTCGCTCGACTCGCCCCACGCGAGGTCTATCTGCGTCGTCGCGACCGGCGTCGCGGTGAGATTCTGCGGTATGGAGGGCGCCGTCGTATCGGCACCGACCTGCGTACGAACCCTAAAGTCGTCGGCCGCCGCGCGAACCGACAGCGCGGGCACGACACTAAGCATAGAAAGGAGCGCTATCGCGGCGACTCGAACGGTTATCGTGAAGTGGCGCGCCATACGTTAGAGCGAAAACGCGGTGAGGGTCGTCGTCGCGGTGTACGTACCCGCCTTCTGCGTGACCGACCCTCCGACCGATACCCGAAAGTTCACGGTCGTCACGGTTCCGTCGGGCGTGTTCGCGCCGGATGAGCGCGCGATCGCCTCCGACGTCGTGCTCAAGCCGTCCCAGCACGAGAGCGCGGTATCGAGGGCGCCGGTATTGCACGCGGCGCCGTCGTCGAGGAAGCGCGAGACGGTATCGAGACCGGAGGGTGAATACCCGAAGTGACTCTCGGTGGCGCCGGTCGAGAACGTAAAGTCGGGGTCCGCCCCCGCGGGCGCGTAGTCCGCGATGGAGTCGGCCCCCATGGTGAGCGCGGGACTCTCCGTCGATGCGATCGAAAGCTCATACCCAGCGGCACTGTCGGTGCGCACGGTGACCGTGGTCGAACCGTTCGCGATGCCGCCGGAGACGCCCGGGATAGACGGCGTCATCGTGACCGACGACGGCGCGGTCATCGAGATGAAGGTCGTCACCATCTGCTGGTAGCCGGCCTTGAGGTTGTAGCTCGCGCTCGCCGATTCCCCGGTCGCGGCCTCCCCCGCCGTCGATTCGAGCGTGTAGTTCGTCGAGGACGAGAGCCCGCCGGCGAAGTTGATGCTATCGCTCTCGATGCGGTAGTTCGTGCTCTCCATGACCGCTGCCGCGGCGGACGAGAGGCCGATGAATATGGCGACCGTGGCGAAAAGAGCGACGACTGATGTGGCGAGCGCGTCACGCATGGCGATACGCATGTTATCCCTTCCGCTTGAACTCGAACGTCCTGAAGAAGAGGCGGATAAGGAAGAAGACGATGAAGAGAGCGATGAACGCGGCGGTGAGCGGCTTCCATGGAAGGACCCAGAACGTGTAGCTCATTTCGTCGATCGTATCGTCGTAACTTCGATTGATCTTCGCGGTCGCCGTATAGCGGCCGAAGAGATACCCGCGGTCCCACGTGACCTCGCGAAGACGAAGCGACTGTGGAAGGACGAACCACGGATCGAGCTCGACGAAGCCCACCTCGTCCCCGAACATGTTCGTGACGCGTATCTCGCCGTAGGGTGCGAGGTGCATAGAACCCGTGTTCTCGAAGAGAACGCCGAAGTGGATGGGGCCGCTCGCGTAAAACGTCTCTTCGGGGACGGTCGTGAACGACTTCATCGTACCGTTTCGCTCGACGGCTCCCGGTACGGTGATGAAAAAGAGGGTGCCGACGCGGGCGATGATGGCGGACTGCGGGACGGTATTGTCGATGATACCCGGGTTCGCTTCGACCGAGACGGTATCGACGAGCACGCTCCCGTAGAGGCCGCCCGGTTCAGCGTCCGGTGGGAGCGATATCGTGACCGGTATGGTCGCGCGCTCGTTCTGGTCGAGGTCGAATGTGAGGTACGGGATGTGGACGTAGTCCTTGAGCGAATACGGACCGCGGTCGCTCCCCAAGAGGACGATCGGCGTGTTCACGTCCTCGGACCCCGCCGCATCCTCGACGTGAAGGTTGAAGCGTCGTCGTTCGCCGGTACGGTTCGTCACCGTCATCTTCACGACCTTCGTCTCACCGGGCTTCACGGTGAGGTCGACCTTGCCGGGCCCTACGACGAAATCGCCGATGACCGCGTCGCCGCCGGGGATGCCCTCGGTCGGATAGAGGTTGAGGAGCGAGTCGCCGCTGCCTACGGTCGTCGAGGCGTCCTCGGCGTACGCGAGCGATGGGGCGCAGGCGAGAACGAAAAGTGCACCGAACACGGTCGCGAGGACGTGGATTCGGTGCACGTTAGTTTGCATAGGTTAGCGGTACTCTACTATGGGTTCACCGTGGCGGTCAACGTACCGGTCGCCACGTAGACGCCGGAGGGGATGGCGGGCGACGGGTTACTCGGGATCGCGACCTTGAACTTAATGGTCGTCGTCGAACTCTGGTTCTCGCCGGTCGAGTTGATGATCGTCTCGGGGGTGGTCGTCGGGTTGAGCCAGCAACGATCGACCGTCTCGTTCGTTCCCGCGTTACAGTTCGTCGTGTTGTTCATGAACGACGGGTCGACCTCGCCGGAGGTCGACGCCATGACCGTGTAGCCGAACTCGCCGGCGCCTCCGGTCGAGTTCGTCACGAAGTTATAGTCGGGGACGCCGGCGACCGCCGGTGTGTAGTTCGCGATGTACGGGGACGACGCGTCGGTCGAACTCGAGACCATGGCGGCGTTCACGGCGTTCGACGAGAAGCCGAGCGTCATATTGTAGCCGGTCGCATTGTTCGTGTTCACGGAGACCCGCGTCGTACCGGTCGCGTAGCCTCCTGAAACGCCGGCAATGGTACCGACCATCGTGACGTCCGCGGCGGTGACGTTGAACGATATCTCGCTCGTGATCGTCTGCGACACGGTGAAACTGTCGTTGATCTGACTATGGCCGATCGACGGCTCGAACGCGAAGAACGAAAGGACGCCGAGCGCCGTGACGAGCGCCGCGGCGACGAACGCGTTCGTGGCCGAGCTGAATACATGGGTCTGGTTCATGCGTGCGTACATCGAAAATAATGCTTACCTAACAACTTCCTATCACGTTCATTGTATCTTTTTTCCGCACAAAAAACCGTTTTTACGAAAGATTACTGTGAATAACGGGCCTAGAAGATCGCGGTTATGAACGAGCGCACGAGGCGGAAGAGCGCCTCCCCCGCCGCGCCGTAGACCAGGGCGAGATACCGATTCTCGTCTCGCGATACGAATCCCCCGCCGCCCGCACCGCCTCCGGTCGCTTCGTAGTACACGCGAACCTGGACAGCGTCGAGGTACGTAAAACCGAATAGAGAGGCCGTCGGAGTGAGCGCCACGGTGAAATTACCGTTGTTAAAGTCAGAGGAAGACCATGTCCGTCCCCACGTGTCCGCCGGACCGCCGACTGTGTAGACCGCATCAGTGGCACTCGTCCCGGACGTAAGTTGGAACGCAGTTACGGATGGCCCGCCGTCCCAGGACAATATGACCATGATGGGGCTATTCTCGTCAGTTCGAGCCTCAAGCTTTACGGCGATACCAGTGATCTGGCTTCCGGCGGGAATCGCAAAATTGAAGTTTCCGTAGTTTTCAACCGCCGAATTTCCGGACACCACCGCGTACGCATCATCTGAAACGTACGCGTTCTCTCCCGTGGTCCAGGACCCGTTACTCGTCGTCGGCGCCATGAACCCGAACTCGTTCCCGATCGATTCGCCGCCCCCTCCTCCACCACCAGTCTTCACACCGTCTCCCGCGGGGGCGGGGCCGCCGACCGCGCTCCCCGACCCGCCGCCGCCCCGAGAGCCGTTTCGGAGGTGTTGCACGGTCGACGGCGTTCCCGCTTCGGTGATGGCGACACCGGTCATCTCTCCGGTCGCGTCGATGCCTTCGCCGGTAAGCGCGACAACGACGCTCCCCTTCGGACCGATGCCGTCGACGTCGCCTCGGAGGAGGTACTCCGCCGAGGTCGAAGCGGTGAACGGCGTCCCGAACGTGATGGCTCCCGTCTGGCCGCTCACGCTCGGAACGCCGCTTCCTCCTACGGCGACGTCGCCGGCGTCATAGGAGCCGTTCCCGTTCACGTCGCGGTAGAGCGCGAGGTTCGTGAAGTCGCCCGCGGCGAGACCTTCGACGCCGCGAAGGTCGAAGGCGAGGGACGAGATGTTCGCGTTCTCCATTGCCGGCGTGAGCTTCATGCGATAGAGGACTACGCCGTTCGCATGCGACGTCGTGAACTGGTCGCCTACCTGCCCAGCGTCGTGCTCGTCGATGGTGAGCGAGCCCGAGATACCGACCATTTTGCTGTCGGCGTCGTCCGCGACGGTGTCGCCCGCGCCGCCCGTGTACAGAGAGAGCGCGACGGCCGGGCTCGTCGTTCCAGTGAAGTCCGCGAATCGCAATTCGGAGATGGTGAGAGAATCGCCCGCGGCGAAGTCGCTCGAAACCGGGATGACGAGCGTCGCGTCACCGTCCTCGTAGGAAACCGGGTTCGACACCTTCGCCGCGGCGGTTCCACCGAAGATCGCGTTCGTGTCGGCGGCATCCCATCGCATCGGCACCGTACTCGTCGCTATCGTGATACGAATGTCGTTCATAGCGGTGATGGTCGGCGCGTTAAGCGCGTCGTACACCGTTATCGTGGAGATATCCGTCGCATCCTCACCGTATGAGAACGCCTGGTCGACGGCCGACGAGATGACCGGCGCGTCACCGCCGAAATCCCAGCACGTATTGTTCCCCGAATCGACGGATGTCCCGTCCGCGGCCGTAATGGTCGAGGGACATGCGTTTGCGTATCGTACGTCGACATACTGCACGGCCTTCTGCGTTCCCGGCACATAGAAGTTGTATACACCTTCAGACCCTAATATATTGACTGACCGCAGATATATGAGCTGGCCCGGAGCACCTTGTAAATAAATGTTCTGGAAGGTGCTTGTCGCGCCAGAAAAAGCCGCGGAACTCGATGCTCGCATGGTGAGCGTGTCCGTGGTCGATGCAGGTCCGGCGAAGACTATGCTTTGCGAATTTATGCCGTTTCCGGACGTGTTCGCGATCTCGAGATTACTGAAGGCGCTGGTACCGACCATAGTGCCAGAGAGCACCTGAATCGTAGCGCCGCCAAGCGTCGTCGTTCCGCTTCCCGCCTCGAAGGTACCGTTATTCGTGTAATCTCCGGCGATAGAGAGCATGGGCGGCGCGACGAGCGTCGAACTCGCGGCGATCATGAGATCGGTCGTCGACGCCGCCGAAGCGAACGACCAGGTTCGGCCGTACACGTTCACCGCGACGTTATCGAAAGAGTATGTACAGCTCGCGGGCGTGATGAGCTCGACCGATAGTTGCGTCGTCGAACCGGTCGGTGCTATGGTGCTCCCCCACATGTCGGTCGGCCCTCCCAATATGTACACCGCTTCGCTCGCGGCAGTGAACAACTTCGAGTAGGAGCTGTTGATTCGCACCTCCGCATCCGCGCAAAGCCCGCTCGCTTCGACGCGCACTTCCATACCGGAGATGGAATCCATTCCCGATGTGTCCATAGTGAACGCGTAAAGGCTTCCCGCCCCGAACCCTCCCGTCGCGTACTGATCGTCGGACGCCATCGCGTTTCCCGAGTTCGTGAGGTTCGGATACGGCAGATCGCTCACGAAGTTCCCGTACGGTTCCGTAAGCCCGTCGCTCGTTGATGCCATGTTCGCTTCGACGATGACATCGCCGAGCGCCGATGTGCCAGTTAAGGTGCCCGAGATGCTTCCACCTCGTGAACCGAAGAATCGAAGTGAGCCGCCGCCGTCGAAAACGCCATCGTTCACGAAATTGCCTTGAACGGTCATCGTCCCCGACGAGGCACTGACCGTCCCGGTACTTACCGTGAAGTCCGACGTCGTCGCGTTCGTGAGGAACGACCAGCCGCCACCCGCGCCACTGAATGTCACGTCGCCAAGCGAACTCGTCGACGTCGTATTGATCGTTTTTCCGGTCGTCGTCGCGTTGAAGAAGGTGCCCGATGCATGCGCCGTGAAGAGACTGCTCGAGGACGCGATGAGATTCCCCGCGATGGTCGTCGTACCGCCCGCGATGTACGTCGCGCCCGTACCGATATGAAACGAGCCGTCGGTCGGCGATGCCGACGCGTTCCCGTTTACGACGACGGGACCACCTGGGGCGAAGGTCTTCCCCGCTTTCACGTGAAGTTCCTGTCCCGCGTTCACGGCGAGCGTTCCGCCGTTCGCCGTGTACTGAATGTCCGGGTCGTCATCGCCGTCGAAGAACGAGAGGTCCGCTATCGTGGTCGTCGTCGCGCTCGTCGCCTCGTTCGAGACGATGACCCGATTCTGGTAGAGATCGAGTCCGGAAATGGCATCGACCGACGATGTCGCCTTGCTCACGAGCGCCGCGCGCATCGCCGGGTCGCCGTCGACCCACACGACGAACGGCGCGCTCGCATTGAGGAAACCGAGGAAACCGGCGGTGTCGACGCTCCATGAACCGTCCGCGGCGGTCGTCGTGCTAAGGGTGGTGTCGAGTCCATTGAGTGCCCGAACGCTCACGGTCTTGCCGGCGGACGCCACGCTCCTGCCCTCGTCGGTGTAGAGCGTACCGGAGAGCGTCGGAGCGAGCGACGGCATGTACGTGATGACGAGTTGAACGTCATCGGCGCGGAGTTCGGAAGTTGCGGAGTTGTTATTACCCGTCGCGGGCGTGAGCGAGAGGTGGAGAGTCACCTGGTTATACGAGAACGCGCATATTCCCTTCACCGGCACGGTACCGGTCGCGTTTCGGGTCGAGTAGGTTCCCGAGACGGCGCCCGGATCGAACGACACCTCGAGACTGCTCGTCGTACACGCGCTCACGTCTCCGCTGTCATTGAGCGCGAGGGCCGCAGCCTGCGTTGCGGAGACGCTCTCCTGTGCGACGCGATATTTGAAGCTACCGTCGACCGACGACACCGTCGCTCCTACGGGGACGCCCATGTCCTCCCACGTGAGCGACTTCGTCCAACTCACGACCGGTGTATCGCTCTTACCGACGCAGGTCGACGTGAGGACCGTTCCCTGCGCGCCATCGGTCGTCGTCGCGTTCGTTATCGAGGTGTCGCACGCGCCCGAGACCGAGCTCGAGAACGACGCGTCGGACACGGTGTACGTTACGGTGTCGGCCGCGGCTCGAAGCGGTGAGAATAGTACGAGAAACGCTAAAATGAGGAAGAGCCGATGGTCGAGTGGGATTTTATGCGGTTGTCGGTGCTCTCGATTCATATGCTTTGCCCGTTAGGCGCCTCACCTCCCACGTCTGCCGTCGCTTCCGACGGCCCTTTCTCGGGCGGCGCCTCGACCGATGCGTCGACAGACGGTGCTTCTGGGATTTGGCTCTCATCAAGATTCTCGCCGCTCACCTCGTCCGCCGCGGCCACGTCTTCCGAGGCCGAAGGACCTGCCGCCGGCTCCGATTCGCTCGTCGTGCCATCATCCTCCGCAACGGTCGGCTCCGCGGGCGAACTCGAAGCCGTATCGTTCGATGCGCTCTCCTCGACGGCATCAGTCGTCGTTGCCGAATCGCCTACATCACCCTGCATCGTCTCGCTTTGGTCTGGTGACGACGGCTCTGATTCGTCGGCGTTCGAGCTCGTTCCGCTCTCGCTTCCGTTCGTCGAGTTGAGGAGCGCACGAAGCTCGTCCGAGGTCACGCAGACATCGTCGACGCAGAGCGTATCGCTCACGACGATACGGTCGGCTCGTATCTCGAGGACCGTGAGAACGCCGTCCACGAAGTTCGTCGCGAGCGTCTTGAGACGCGACCACAGAGTCTCCTCGCTCCCCGGGATGGGCGCCGCGAGCTCGCGGAGTATCTCCGACTCCGCGTCTGCGAGGTACGTCGTGAGCTCGATGAACATGAGGGCCTGCCCTATCGCGACCTCCTCACCGCCTTCGAGCGTGAGCGTCTCCGGTTTCTCGTCCGCGAGCTCGCGAAGCGCGACGTCGCGGAGCGTCTCTTCGTCCATGAGTTCCGGCGGTATCTCACGAACGTCGCGCGGCGTACACCCCACCTCGCCCTCCGGCGCGCCGCCGCCGTAGTAACAGCCGTCCTGTGCGCGCGGATCGTACGCGTCCTTCTTCGCTTTGATGGTCTCCTTCACCATGTCGTCGCCGAACTGGTTGAGGAAGCCGTCGGAATACGCATAGCGGCCGTCGTAGTCCTCGAGCGCGATACCGACGACACGCGCGCTCCCCGTCGCCTTCATACCGACTCCAGGCACCGACGAGAGCGTGATGCGGTCGCCTTTCTTGATAGGGCCGTTCTCGGTCGAGAGCCTGATGGGGACGCGCCCCTTGAGGCCGACCGGGTACGGCGCCTCGCCGGTCACGAGCGAGGTGTCGTCGAAGCCGAGCACGAGACCGGGTTTCGTCGAGACGACGCCGATGACGTTCGGGGACGATGACGCGTCCGCCTTCTCGATGGAGAGGCCCCCCGCGAGCGCGACGATCTCTCCGGAGCGGAGCGCTTCCTTCGAGAAGTACATCTCGGCGAGGTCGGAGTTGCCGGTCGCGGAGGTGACCGACCGTATCTGTCCGGTCGTCGTCGAGACGCACGACCCGTCGTTGTCGACGCAGATGCCGCCATACGGTATCTGGAGTCCCGCGGCGACCGATCCGTCGCCTATCGTCGTCGAGCCGTTCGCCGCGATGATGAACTTCGAGGTACCCGCGACCTTAAGGTCGATGAACTTAGCCGTCGACGTCGCCAGGAAGGAACCACCGGCGTTCCCGAAGTTCATCTCGAGGCCGGTCCCCGTGAACTCGCTCGTGTCCTGGAAGAGGGACACGAGGGCCTCCGAGGTGATGGTCCCCGAGTACGCGCGAAGAGCGTTCCCCTGCGCTGTGCCCTGCGTCTCCGCGAAGACGCCGGCCGGAAGGTACACGCTTCCCGCGTCGCCGAGGGTCGTACCCCGGACGCCGAACGTACGGCCGTAGCCCGAGATACCGGTATTCTCTCCGTTCGTGTTCGTACCGCGGAAGGCCTGCGCCTCGAAGCCGCGCACCGTGTTCCCCAAGGTGCTCGTGTCCGCGATCCGAATCATGCTCCCGACGAGGGTCGACGTCGCCGTCGGGTTCGTCGTGATGTACGTCTCGTTCCCGTACGAGACCGCGCTCGCGACCGCGTTCACGAAACCGAAGCTTTGCTTGATGCCGCCGACGACCGAGCCGGAGAGAGACTGTACGTCCATGGTGAGGAGCGAGGTCGGCGTCGTCGTCCCGATGCCGACGTTGCCGTTCCCGTCGATGCGCATGCGCTCCGCGCTGTTCACCCTAAAGGAGAGCCGCTGGGAGGTCGGCGTGCCGGAGTTCACGCCGTACGAGATGGAGCCCTGCTCGGGGAGCGCGGTGTTCCCGAAGTAGATGGTCGAGCTCGCGCTCGAGACGGTGAAGAAGTTCACCGCGACGCCACTTCCCGGGAACGTCTCGTTATCGAACGACGCGACCGATTCCGTGGAGAGGAAGTTCGGAGACCCGATGCCCTTCTTCACCGTGAGCGTGGCACCCGTGCCGGCGAGAAGCGTGGCGCCGTCTCGAACCGAAAGACGATACCCGTTAACCGCCGCCCCGCCGAGACTCACCTGTCCGTTCGCGAGAACCTTGAGGATATTGCTCGTCGTACTCGTCGCGAGGATGAAGAGGGGCGAGGTCCCCGTAAGGCTCGTCGATGCGACGGTGAGGATGGCGGTCGGCGTCGAGGAGCCGATGCCGACGTTGCCTCCGAAGTACGCCGTGCCGGTCGTCGTCGCGCCACCGTTTATGGTGAGGCCGCCCGCCTGCGTACCGTCACCGATCGTCGAGGAGGCATGGACGGAGAACCCGACGGTCGACGACGGTGTGAGCGCACCATTTGAGACCACCCAGTTGCTCGACCCACTTCCTCCCGTGATACCGAGCGTCGAGGTCGCGACCCACGCGACGCCGCTCCCAACGCTCTGGAGCACCATACCGCTTGCGCCCGGATTATACGTCCCGTCGTAGAGCGCGCCGGTTAGATGCATGTTCCCCGCGACGGAGAGAAGCTCCGCGGGCGTCGTCGTACCCAAGCCAAGCCGCCCCGCGTTCGTCACGGTGAGAACGCGAGTCGTCGCATTGTAGAGGTCGAGTATCGAGCCGGTCCCCTTTTGCGCCACCTCGACGGTCGACGATGAAGACGAGGCGTTTATGGTGAATATGCTGTACGCGCGCGAAGTTGGCGTACCGAGGGTGACGCGGTCATATGCGTCGTACCGCGTGTCGGTGCCACCGTCGCTCACGTACGTCGTCGTGTCCGGGTTCACGTACGTGTTGTTCGCGATGGTATTCCCCGTCCCCCCCTGGATCTGTATGAGAGGGTCGGTCGACGTCGCCTGAATGGTGTTCCCGGTGATGAGGTCGTAGTTATCGTTCACGTAGATGGTCGCGTACGCACCGCCGTTCGTATTGCCATAGAAGACGTTCCCCGTGATGACGGTACCACTCCCGGAATCGCTCACGATGGCGTACTGCGAACTTCCGATGAACGTGTTCCCCGATATCGTGACGTTCGGACTCGCGCTGAACTGTATTGCACGCGTATTACCCTTAAAACTATTGCCAGTGATGACGTTATTTCCCGAGGTGCTGTTCCCGAAGACGCCATAGAGTCCATTCTCGGTGAACGTGTTCCCCGTGATGACGTTGTACTGCGACGATGCGGTGAGGTATACACCTGCCTGCGTGTCTCCCGTGAACGAGTTGTTCTCGATCCTGCTGTACGTACTGCCGGCGTAGATACCGTATCCGCGAAGACGCCTGAAGGACACGTTCTCGACCGACGCATACGAACTGCCGAGCACGATGCCGTACTGGGTCGACCCTACCGCCGCAGAACCATCTATCGTGAGGTCGCGGACCGTCACCCCCACCTTCCCCGACGACGCGATAACGCCCCAGTTGGTCGATGTCGCGGTAAGGGCAAGGAGCGTGTTCGCGCCTCCTCCCATGATGGTCGTCGACGATTGGAGCACGTTTATCGAATTGTTGATCGAGTACGTGCCCGGAAGGAGGTAAACGAGACCGCCCGTAGACGGCAAAGCCGAAAGTGCGGCGTTTATCGTGTCCTGGTCGTTCGTGCCCGTCGCGACGAAGTCGGCGCTCTCCTTGTTCGTCGTGTCCGAGGCGGCGACGAGGTACGTCGCGGTCGAGCGGTCGGTCTGCCACTTCCCGTTCTCATACACATAGAGCGTCGAGGAAGCGGTCGAGAAGAAGAGCGTGCCCTCCGAAGGACTCGTCGGGAAGGATGTCCCTCCCGTAATGCGAGCGGAGCCGGCGATAAGCGCCGAGGTCGTCGCCGTACCGGAGACGGAGAGATCGGAGAGGAACGCCGTGCCATCTACGGTAAGCGCCGTCCCCGAGGCGTTCGCGAACGTGAGGAGCCCCGAGAGGGTCGGTGATGCCGAGAACACCACTCTCCCCGCGGTCCCCGTCTCATCGGTGAGGAGCGCCGCGAGCTCTGCGGAGGTGTCGATCGAGGTCGAG
>DASTSP010000010.1:0-14792 GCA_035760625.1 Minisyncoccota bacterium
TACCGAATCACCCGCGGTATTCGATGCTCACGCACATCGACGCGTACCGCATCGAATCGGACGACGAGATGCGCGTTCTCGGGTTTAAGGATATCGTCGAAGACGCGTCGCGCCTCGTCGCGATCGAGTGGCCCGAGAAGATAGCGACCATCATGCCCGCCTACGCGCTCCCCGTCGCGCTCACGATCGTGGACGGGACGACGCGCGAGATAACGTATGACACGTAAGAAAACGACAACCGAAGAGAAGCGAAGGACGCTCGTCCTCCTCGACGCGCACGCGATACTCCACCGTGCGTACCACGCGCTTCCGGACTTCTCGTCGCCGAAGGGGGAGCCGACCGGTGCCCTCTACGGCGTCGTCGCGATGCTCCTCAAGATCGTGACCGAACTTAAACCCGACTACCTCGTCGCGTGCTACGACCTTCCCGAACCGACGTACCGGCACGACGTCTTCAAGGACTACAAGGCGGGCCGCGCCGAGCTCGAGGACGGGCTCATCGCTCAGATCGAGCGCTCGCGCGACATCTTCAAAGCGTTCGGTGTGCCCATCTACGAGCGCGCCGGATTCGAGGCGGACGACATTCTCGGTACGATCGTCGAGGAGGTGAAGGGAGTGAAGGACCTCCGCACCATCATCGCCTCGGGCGACATGGATACGCTCCAGCTCGTCGACGATGACCACGTTCTCGTCTATACGCTCAAAAAGGGCATCAACGACACCATTCTCTACGACGAGAAGGCGGTCTTCGCGCGTTTCGGGTTCGGTCCGACGCAGGTCCCCGACTTCAAGGGGTTTCGCGGCGACCCCTCGGACAATATCCCCGGCATAAAAGGCATCGGCGAGAAGACGGCGACCGAGCTCATCGTCAATTTCAAATCGGTCGAGGGCGTCTACAAGGCTCTCAAGAAGGACGAGACTCTCCTCAAGAAGGCGGGCATCAAGGACCGCATGATCGAGCTCGTCAGAGCGAACGAGGAAGAGGCGATCTTCTCGAAGATGCTCGCGACGATACGCCGCGACGCGCCGATAGACTTCAAGCTCCCCGAGACGACGTGGCGGGACGGCGTCGACACGGAGCTCGTCCTCACGCTCTTCGCCGAACTCGGCTTCCGAACCTTGGGCGCGCGCGTCGAGCAGATATTCCACGTCGAGGCGAGCGATCGAGCGGAAGAGGTCGGAGGACTCTCGCAAGAAGAGGTCGAGGAGCTCGGCCTCGCGCTCTGGCTCCTCTCGTCGGACACGACGAACCCCGACGAGGGCGACATCATGCAGTACGGCCGCGCGAACGAACTCCGCACCGTCCCCCTTATCCGGAAGCGTCTCATGGAGGAACTTAAGAAGGAGAACCTCGAGCGCGTGTACGAGGACATCGAGCTTCCGCTTCGCGGCGTCCTTCACGAGATGGAGCGAACGGGCGTGCGCATCGACGTCGCGCACCTCACGCGCCTCTCGAAGCGCATGCACGCGGAGATCGAGAAGCTCGAGGCGCGCATGTACGAGCTCGCGGGGACGGAGTTCAACGTGAACTCGCCGAAGCAACTCGGCGACGTGCTCTACGACAAGATCGGCCTCGCGCCGAAGAAGCAGAAGCACACGGCGACGGGCCAGCGCTCGACGCGTGAATCGGAGCTCGAGAAGATGCGCGACCAGCATCCGATCATCGCGGACATTCTCCGGTACCGCGAGGTGCAGAAGCTCGCCTCGACGTACGTCGACGTCATCCCGACGATGGTCGGGGAGGACGGGCGCGTCCACACGACGTTCCTCCAGGCAGGCTCGGTGACCGGCCGCATGGCCTCGCAGAACCCGGGCGTCCAGAACATTCCCGTGAGGACCGAGGAGGGGCGCCTCATTCGAAAGGCGTTCGTCGCAGACCCCGGGTTCAAGCTCGTTTCCATAGACTACTCTCAGGTCGAACTCCGCATCGCCGCCATCCTCTCGGGTGATACGAAGCTCATCGAGATATTCCAAAAGGGAGAGGACGTTCACCAGGGCGTCGCGTCGCAGGTCTTTAACGTTCCGTTTAGCGAGGTGACGCCGAACATGCGTCGGCAGGCGAAGGTCATCAACTTCGGTATCCTCTACGGCATGGGCGTGAACGCGCTCCGCCAGAACCTCGGCGAGACGACGACGCGCGCCGAGGCGCAGGAGTTCTACAACGCGTACTTCAACACGTTCACGCGGCTCGCCGAGTACCTTGAGGAGACGAAGGCGTTCGCTCGCGCGCACGGGTACACGGTGACCCACTTCGGACGGAAGCGCCGTTTCCCGGGCATGAACTCCTCGGCGCAGTTCATCCGCGCGCAGGCCGAACGCATGGCGATCAACGCGCCGGTTCAGGGGACGGCTGCCGACGTCATTCGTATCGCGATGGTCCGTATCGCCGAGTACCTAAAGCGAGAGAAGCTCACAGAGGACGTTCGCATGCTCCTCCAGGTCCACGACGAGCTCGTCTTCGAGATACGAGAGGAACGCGTGAAGGAGCTCGTCCCCGAGCTTAAACGCATCATGGAGACCGTGCTCACGGGGGACGAAGCGAAAGGTGTCCCGATCATCGCCGAGGCGAAGGTCGGCGATAATTGGGACGAAATGGAGAAGATGAAATAACATGCTGTACGCGTACTTCGGTGAGGATACGGCGGCGGTACGGAACGAGGCCTTTCGCGCGCTCCGGCGGATGGAGAAGGGCGCGCTCGTTACGACGGTGACGGCGGATACGTGGAACGCCGCTGCGCTCTCCGACCTTGCGGGCGGTGCATCGCTCTTCGGCGAGGCGCAGGTGATCGTCCTCGACACCATCTCCGAGGGCGGCGCCGACGCGAAGGCCGAGCTCTTCGAGCGCCTCGACGTCCTCAAGGGCTCTTCGCACAACTTCATTCTCATAGAGGGGAGTTTGAAGGCCGATGAGAAGAAGCGTCTCGCGAAGGTCGCCGAAGAGGCGAAGGAGATGGAAGGAGAGAAGGCGGAACGCTTCAACGCCTTCGCGATGACTGACGCGCTCCTCCGAAAGGACAAGAAGTCCCTCTGGCTTCTCCTCACGGCCGCATGGCGAGAAGGACTCTCGAACGAGGAGATCATCGGCGTCCTCTTCTGGCAGCTCAAAACGCTCCGCCTCGTAGCGAAGGCGAAGGACGCTACGGATGCGGGGCTGAAGCCGTTCGTCTACGGCAAGGCCAAGCGCGCACTGTCGTCCTTCACCGAGAAGGAACTCGACCGCCTTTCACTCTCGCTCCTCTCCGCCTACCACGATGGACACGCGGGCCGCGCCGACATCGCGACCGCGCTCGAGGCATGGGTGCTCTCCTTGTGATGACAAGAGAGTTCCATGTGCTATAGTCCTCACGATATCCGCCCATAGCTCAGATGGTAGAGCAGCTCCCTTTTAAGGAGACGGTCCCAGGTTCGATCCCTGGTGGGCGGACAGATTTCGAAGAAATATGGACGCACAAAGACACTGTCTGGGAGACAGTGTCTTAAGGGATCGAAGGCCTTGAGCAGGTACTTTGCGAAGAAATGCAGCAAAGTACGCGAAAGGCGTACTGAACATGTAATGTTCGATCCCTGGTGGGCGGACAAGCGTTAAGAAATCCTGGCCTGCGCCAGGATTTTAGCTTGTCCGAGCCGGAGCGATGTTTTGCGAATGCAAAACCGCGAGGCGGGGTCGCGAGTCCTTAGCGAGTGAAGCGAGCTTAGGAACTCGCGACGATATTTTTCGAGGGTGGACAGTCGAGACTAAAAAAGAAACCCGCCGTGAGGCGGGTTTGTACGTTTGGGAACATTCATCGCGGGATGCCGTACTTCGCGAGCGACGCGTTCGTGTGCCGCTTGTCGTCGGTCACCTCGCGGCCGACCCAGTGAGGCGGCTTGTATGACCGCGCTTCTTCCTCAGACGGGAACTCGATCTCGAACTGCACGTATCCGGTGAGCGGTCCATCGAAGATATTGAGCTCGAAGGTCTTTCCGTCCCAGGGGATGCGGTAGCGGCGTTTCGAAAGCTGCGCCTCCACATCGTCCCAGAGGAGGTCGAACTCCGCTTCGGTGACCGACACCTCGTGCTCTTCGCGGGAGATCCCTTCGCCGCGTTTCACGGTCTTCGTGTACGTGCGGCTCCCGTTCTCCGTCTCCATGCGGATGCGGGTTTCTCCATCTCGGAGATACGCCTGCACGATGTCCGAGTTCGGGCACTTCGAGAACTTCATGGGAACGGCAGCGAGGTCCGGCACGAACCGCCGTTCGTGTTCCATCGGTACGGAATCGTTCATGAGCGTGTCCTCATAAAAGTCTGCGCTCGATAGTACAGGAAGGCGAGCGCGTGTCAATTACGGCGCCGAGGCACCCACGCGAAGCCTATCCACGTGAGGAGTTCCGCGAACGTGCCGGCGAGGTCGAACTCGTACCATGCGTGCGAGAACTTGTAGTTCCATTGCTCGGCGTGATGGTTATTATGAAACTCTTCGCCGACCGCGAGGCCGTACGTCGGTACGTTCCGCGCGTCGCCGATCCGCTCGTACACCTTGCCGTCGCCGCGCGGCATGCCGTCCTTGTATCGTTGGTACCCCCAGACGTGCGCGATGCCGTTTATGAATCCCGCCGCGATGATGGGGATGACGAGCATCTGGATTGGCCAGATGATGAGGGCGGGGAGGCCAAAGAGAATGAGCTCGACTATGAGCGTGAGTCTGATGCCCCAGTTCCGGAGGGCTCCGGCGTAGACGTGCCGTTCGAGCCAGTCGTCCGGCGTGCCCTCTCCGTACTCGACAAGGATCTCCGGATGTTCCGTACCGGCCTTTCGGTAGATGTCCGCGCCTTCGAGAAGTATCTTTCGAACGCCGAAGTAGCGGGGGCTGTGCGGGTCCTCGGAAGTGTCGCACATCGCGTGGTGCTTCCTATGTATCGCGACCCACTCCTTCGTCACCATGCCGGTCGTGAACCAGAGGATGAGCCGGAAGACGTGGTTAAGCGGCGCGATGAAACGGATCGCTCGGTGCGTCTGTGACCTATGTAAGTAGCAGGAAACCGCAAGGAGCGTGAGGAGCGCCGAGGCGAGCGTGAAGAGCGCGAGGAAGGCGGGTGATGGCGCGAGGGTGCCGTGGAGGAGGAGGTGTGGGATGTCGTAGGTCATGTTAGAGCGGGAGGTCGACGGCGAGGTAACCGGCGCCGGTCACGAAAAGAGATGCGGCCGCGCCAAAGAGGAGGAAGTAGAAGAGGCGGCCGCGAGAGAAGACGGTCGGGTAGCGCCCTGCGAGGAGGACGCCTTTGAGCGCATAGGCACCGCCAAGAAGTGCGGCGACCTGTGTGAGAAATCCCGCGACGAACATCGCCGCGACGATGAACTCGAACACCGGGAGCGCGCGGGAGAGAAATGCGCGCATGAAGGGCATTTTGGCCTCGACCGCCTCTCTTCGTCGTACGTGCGCGCTCATTTCCTTGAGGAACACGATGGCGACGACGAGGCGGAGCGCGGCGTAGGCGAAGAGCGAGAGAAACTGTATGGGAAACGGATTCAGCATGGCGTATCGCGTGCCCCTAGTGTAGCATGCGAGACAGTATGAGAACGTACGTCATCCTCCACAACATACGGAGCGCGCACAACGTTGGCTCCGTGTTCCGCACCGCCGATGGCGCCGGCGTTGCGAAGCTCTACCTCACCGGGTATACGCCCGGTCCCATTGACCGGTTCGGCCGGCCGCACGCGGAGATAGAGAAGACGTCACTCGGCGCTACGAAGACCGTGCCGTATGAGGCGGGGAGGGAGGTGAACGAGGTCCTCGATGAGCTCACCGCCGCGGGCGTCGAACTCGTCGCGGTCGAGCAGACGGCGCAGGCGCTCGATTACCGGACGTTCAGGCCGAGCCGTGACACGGCGTTCATCTTCGGGAACGAGGTCGATGGCATCGAGGAGAGCGTCCTTGAGCGCGCGAGCGTCCACATCGAAATTCCGCTCGAGGGCAGGAAGGAGTCTCTGAACGTCTCGGTGTGCGCCGCCGTCATTCTCTTCACCATGCGCCCCTAGTACTCGACGACGTCGACGACCTTTCCGTTCCCGTCGAGGAGGCGTATGACCTCGCGCTCGACGCGCCAGAGCTCGTGTCCGCGGCCGAGGTACACGTACCAGTAGCCGACATCATCGAAGAGGGGATCGAGCGCGTGGTGCTGTACGCAACTGTCGTACGTGAGTTCGTTGAGGACGAAACGCCGGCACGCGGAGGAGAGATGCGCGTCGTCGACGACGTCCTCGTCGGGTATCTCGCACGAATAGACGCTCCGCATGAAGTCGTAGCACTCGTCGTCGGTCACCGTGACCGTGCTCCAGCGCTCCATTTCCTTCGTCGCGTCGGGGCACATCCGATCCAGGGCGGGGTACACGCTGTAGTCTTCGTCGAGGTAGCCGGTACATTGGTTCTCGTGAAAGGAGGTGCCGATGGGCGAGCGGCCGGTGATGACGTACGCCGTCTCTCCCGGATAGAGCACGATGTGCTCGAAGGACGGGTCCTTCGGGTCCTCGACGATGCGATCGCCCTTGGGGATGACCGCGCGTTCGCCGGTAATGTAACTCTCGAGCGTCCACCCCGTCACGTCGACGCGCTGGGGAGAGTCATACGCGGTTTGAAGCGTTACGTACTCGCGGCGCAGGCTCGTTTCCCCTGAATCGCCGCGGCCGAGCGTGACGAGTCCTTGGTACGGGGACGCCGGCTGTCGAAGGCGCGCCTCGTAGGCGTCTTTCTTCGCCGCGTCGAGCTCGTCTTCGAGTTCGGCGAGCCGCTCCTCGATTTCGCGCGGTGAGAGGCGCGTCACGGCGTACGAATCGTCGGACGCCTCGATCGTCTCATCCTCGTACGACGGCGCGGGCGTACTCGTATCGTCGACGCCGAAGGAGAAAAGCGGTGTGGAATCGTCACCGGTTATCGGGTGGCCTTCCGTGTACACGCTGAAGACCATGAGGATGATGATGAAGCCGATGATGCCCGCGAGGTCTTTCATGATGCGGCGCTGTCGCCGAAGAGGGAGGCGAGCTCCTGGGTCACGACCTTCGCGTCGCTCCACGGCATCTTCGTGTTATGCGGTCCCATGATATACGGGTCGGTGCCTTTTCCGGAGATGATGACGACCGAGCCGTCGGGTGCTTCCTCGAGCGCGGTACGTATCGCCTTTCGCCGGTCCATGATGATCGACAGTTTCGACGCATCGTCGATACCGCGCGCCATCTCGTCGACGATCTTTCGCGGGTCCTCGTCGTACGGATCCTCGTTCGTGAGGATGACGCGCTCGCAGTACTTCTCGGCGATGCGGCCCATCTCGGGGCGTTTCCACGTGTCGCGGCCGCCGCCCGTGTTCCCGAGCACGCAGACCTTCCGCTCCTTCTCGAACGCCTGGTAGAGCTTCTCGAGTGAGTCCGGCGTGTGCGCGTAGTCGACGATCGCCGTCACCTTCTTTTCGGCGCCCTTGGGCGACCTGAAGCGCTCGACGCGCCCTTTGATGGGGGAGAGTTCGGTGAGCGCGCGCGTGATGGTCTTCATCGGCACGCCGAACGCGCGGGTCACCGTGATCGCGGCGAGCGCGTTGTACACGTTGAAGAGCCCGACGAGGGGGACGCGGATGGTCGTGCCCTCGAGAACGAGGCTTACGTCGTCCTTGTTGAGCGTGTGGAGTTCGAGGTCGGAGAGACCGTACGGGAGCTTGTGCTCGACGTCGGTCGCGAGGAACGCGCCGCCTTGCTCATCGTCGCGGTTCGCGACGATGAAGCGCGGTCGTTTCTTCGACTCCGCGAGAGCCGTCGCGAGCTCTAGTTTCGCGGCGATGTACTTTTCATAGGAGCCGTGCGCCTCGATGTGCTCCGGCGAGAGGTTCGTGAAGACGAGGGCGTCGAGGTGGATGAACTTATGGCGGTACTGGAGGACGCCCTGCGAGGTCATCTCGAGGATGGCGACGTCGCAGCCTGCGTTCACCGCGTCGCGGAGGAAGCGCTGTGTGAAGAAGCGCCCGGGCATCGTCATCTTGTAGAGGTTCCGCTCGCTCTTCTCGCCGAGCTTGAAGCGGATGGTTCCCGCGAGCGCGGTGCGTCGGCCGTCCGCCTCGAAGATCGCGTTTATGAGCTCGACGACCGTCGACTTGCCCTTCGTGCCGGTCACGCCGATCACCGATATCTCCTTCGAGGGGAAGCGATACCAGAGGGCGCCGATGACCGCGAGGAGGTAATGGTAGGGCGGCTGGAGGAGTCGAAGGAGGGAGGTCGGTATGAGGCGCTTCACGTAGTAGAGGAAATTGTCCATAGGCGAATATCGAAAGTATACCCGTTTTTCGGGGTTCGGCGAGGCGGGACGAATGGACTAGCGCTTCACCTCGCGGAGCGCGTGCTTGATGCGCGCGTTCGTCCCCGCGATGTCCGCGGGTATCCGCTGGGCGGCATCTCGCGCGTCACGCTCGGAGTAGCCGAGGGCGAGGAGCGCCTCGATGACGTCCGTGTCGACGTTCGGTTCGTGCGCGGGGAAGTCGGCGAGCGCTTCGTCGCCGAGGATGTCCTTCAGTCCCGAGACTATCTTCTCC
This sequence comes from Minisyncoccota bacterium, assembly GCA_035760625.1. GTDB lineage: Bacteria > Patescibacteriota > Minisyncoccia > Phycocordibacterales > UBA918 > Damh-18. The sequence continues at coordinate 8,548 of DASTSP010000010.1, forward strand.
GCGCTCTTCTTCCCGATGCCGGACATCTTCGAGAGGTAGCTCGGGTCCTCGGAGGCGACGGCGCGCCGGAGGGTCGGAAGGTCCACCTGCGCGAGGATCTGGCTCGCGGTCTTCGGCCCTATCTTCGGGAGCTTGATGAGGTGTTCGAACATAGTGCGTTCGTCTCTCGTCTTGAATCCATAGAGGTCGAGCGCGTTCTCGCGGACGGCGAGGTGCGTAAAGAGGGTGGCGCTCTCGCCTATGGTGAAGCCGCTTGACCCCGTCACATAGACGAGGTACCCGACCCCGCCCACGTCGAGAACGATATGCGCGGCGCCTATGTCGGTCACCTGTCCGGTGAGAGTCGCTATCATAGGGAAATGCTACCGTTAAACGCTCCGTCGCACAATCGCGTACATATATATTGTGCATAAGTAGTTTCGAAGTACGGCCCGCTTGATACACTTGAGGTAAGCAAGCGGCCTCGCTGGCCGCGTTCGCACATGTCGCATTTTGAAACCATCGCACGAGGGAAGCACTTTGCACGGACATTCGGCCTTTTTCTCGTCGCATTGACCGTGTTCATTGGCTCGTTCGTGCTCTTCCTTTCTCCGGTCGAGGCCGGGAGCGCATCGTTCGGATTCACGTATATACCGAAGGCCGGGCAACCAATCCCGAAAGACTCGAACGTGAGTATGACGGTATACACGAACAAAGACACGTTCTCTCCGGGTGAATCGGGCACGATATACGTCGATATCTCCGGCGAGAACCCTCAGCCGTCCTATGGAATGGGTATCACGTACCGCGTTAATTCGGGGAGCGCGACCAACTGGAACCAGACCTCATCGAACGTCGCCATCCGAGCAGGCCACACATATACCGTCGGTACTTTTACCGCCCCGTCGACGGGCGGGTCGTTCACGCTCAATATACAGGCGAGCTTAAGTGACTATACGGGGCCGTATGGCAAGAGTATCACTCTGAACGTTCAGGCGCCGAACCAAACGCTCACGACGCGGGTCGTCGGTTCGGGCTCCATCTCGTCGAACCCAGGCGGCATCAGCTGTGGTGGAGACTGTAGCGAGTCGTATGCGTACGGGACGAACGTGTCCCTCTCGGCGACGCCGTCCTCGGGCTATGTTTTTACCGGGTGGTCGGGCGACTGCTCGGGCACCGGCTCCTGCAGTGTCTCCATGACCTCTTCACGTAACGTCACCGCGACCTTCGTCGCGTCGTGTACCGTCACCACCGATTCGAGTTGGTCCGCGTGTTCGACATCATGCGGTCCGGGGACGCAGTATAAGTACTATCGTACCTCACCGGGCAGCACCTGCGGGGGCTACTACAATGGACAGGTCGCCGATTCACGAAGTTGCAATCTCGGCGCGTGCCCGGTCCCTCCGACCGCCTCGCTCACCGTGTCGCCGAACGTCGTCCAGTATGGCGGTACGACACAAGTCTCATGGTCCTCCACGAACGCGGACACGTGCTATTTCTATTGGGACGGCTCGCCATGGGTAACGAAGGGCTCTGGCGGCAGTTTCATGACGAACGCCCTCAATATGGCCGGGTATCATTCCATCACGATGCAGTGTAAGAACACCGGCAACGGCCTTACGAGCAACTGGCAGACGGGTTCCGTGACCGTCATCCCTCCATCGCCATCCGGGCTCACGGGCTCTTGTAATGGCCTTACCGCACAGGCGAGTTGGAACGGTGTCGCGGGAGCGAGCTCGTACGCCTTCCGCTCTGACAATACGACCATAGGCAGTTGGAACGGTACCTGCGATCCGTCGACCGGAGCGGGAGACATCTGTGAGACGACGACCGCGACATCGCGTTCGTGGTCGGCCGGGTACGGATACAACTATTCCGTGTGGGTGCATTCGTGTAGCGCGGTCGGCTGTTCCGCGACGCCATCGTCGATCTCGTTCTCATGCCCGGCGGCGCCACAGCCGGACCTCGTCTCCGAAGCAATTCTCGTTCCCGCATCGGGGACGGTCGGCACGCCGCTCGATCTCGCCGCAACGGTACGGAACGCCGGCGGCGCGGGAACGGGCGTCGCGTTTAAGGACGACTTTAGCTACCGATGGGGCACGACCGGCACGTGGACGTCGCTCGGCCTCCTTCCGGAGAGCGCACTTGCCTCCGGGGCGAGCGCGAACGACACCGATACCTACACACCGACGCAAACGGGAACGCTTTACATACAGCACTGCGTCGATTCGACGAACGTGGTCGTCGAAGGCGCGAACGAAACGCCGAACTGTTCGGTCGCGCCGGCGATCACCGTATCAGCAAGCTCGAGCGCGCCGACCGTCGTCACCATCTCGGACACGTACGCGCCGGGCGATACCGCCGTGACGCTAAACGGCACGGCGAATCCCAATGGCTCGGACACCATCGCGCGCTTCCGCTGGGGAACGACGGATCCTCTCGGTGACTGTGCGGCGCTCCCGAATCTTACCGGAAACGCGATGGTCGGAAACGGGACGACGTCCGTGAACTATGCGGGGCTTCTCCCGGGCGTCACGACTGGCACGACGTACTACTACTGCGCGTACGGGGCGAGTGCCGCCGGCGTAGGCTACGGGGCCGTCCGTTCCTTCGGTGCGGGAGGCTCCGCCGGTATCGATCTCCGCTCGGAGAACCTCTCCGTGCCATCCTCGGGCAAGGTCGGTTCAGCGCTCAACTTCTCGGCGATGGTCCACAACGTCGGCGCGACCGCCGCGGGCGCGTTCAAGGACAACTTTAGCTACCAATGGGACGGTACATCGGGCTCGTGGACCGACATCAATCCCTTCACGAACCACGCGAGCCTCGCGGCCGGCGCGACCTCGAACGACAACGCTTCATACGTACCATCGCGAACGGGTACGCTCTACATCCAGCACTGTGTCGATTCGGCTAACGACGTCGATGAAGGCGCGAACGAGACGCCGAACTGTACGATAGGGGACAGCGACGCGAGCGATGGAGGCGGCGGAGGTGGCGGTGGCGGTGGTGGCGGAGGCGGTGGAGGAGGCGGAATTCCCATCGTCGACGGTGAAATAGACGGAGATCCAACCATCGTCGGTTCGAACGGAACCTCGACCATCACGTGGTCGACGAACGGCGCGGGGAACTGCACGGTCTCCGGTGGTGCGGATAGCTGGAGCGGCACCTCGGGCTCTCAAGTGACGTCGCCGCTTAACGCCGACACGACGTACACGCTCGTGTGCGACGGCGTCCTCATCGACAGCGTCACCGTGCAAGTACGGACGACACCAGAACTCGTCGCGAGCCCACGGGTCGTGAACCAGGGAAGCCAGACGACGCTCACGTGGCGTCTCAACGGAGGCGTGAACTGTACGCTCACGGGTGGCGGTCTCAATCTCGGCGGTCTCAACGGAAACAGTTCGGTGAACGTGACCGTCTCCGCGAATACGACGTATACGCTCACATGTCCGGGTCGGGGGAGCGCGTCGATCACGGTCGAGGTCATCCCCGTCGGGTTCGAAACGTAGGAGTAATACCATACATATGCCAGAGCAACGAAATACAGAGAATGAACGTCGCGACGAGAAGCGCGTGCAGATACTCGCGGTCCTCGCCGTCCTCATCCTCGTCACCATCGCGCTCGTCATGCTCGTCCGTGAACGGCAAGAGCGCATGAACGCCGCGGACGTTCCAGTGTCCACTGCGGCGAATGAGGCTGTATCGGTCCCCACCGCATCCGCAAACGCGGCGTCCATCTACCCGGCGAACGTGCGAACCGCCTTCGACGAGATACGGCGAAAAGTTGCAGAAGGCGAGATGACACCGCAAGATGCAGACACCGCGACGGCGAAGCTCATGGACGACGTACCGACCCCGTAAAACGCCGTTTCACATCATGACCAGACACAGCGCTAACGTACTCGCGAGCATAGTCCTCATCGGTGTTCTCATCGTCGCGATAGGTACGACGCTCTGGCGGCGTACACACATGAACGTGCCATCCGTAGACGTCGCGAAGGACGAACCTGCCGCCGAACCCATCCGCGAACAGTGGACCGGTGTCGTCCAGTCCGTCTCGGCCGACTCGCTCACGCTCACCGTCGTCGTGCCTGAAGGGCAGGGCGACCGAACCGTTTCACTTACGAACGATACTATTTTCAAAAAAGCGACGCTCCGCGACCCGGATACGGTAAAACGAGAGATGGCCGCCTTCGAGAAGGCCATGGAAGCGTACCGCAAGGCGTATGACGCATCGTCGACCGTATCAAGTACGCCTCCGCCGGTTCTCCCGCTCGCCGCGACCGAGGAGACGATTGCTCCCGCTGACATTCCCATAGGGGCCTCGGTGAGCGTCGTCGCGACCGTCCCTGGGTCGGTAAACGGCGCTGCGGTCGCGGAGAGCGTTGAGGTTATACCCCCCGCACCGAGCACGAGCGAGTAGCGCCCATTTCCGTTGTGCACAAGTCACGGCATGCTACACCCCGCTTGCTACACTTAAGGTAAGAACGCGGCTCTGCCGCGGATTCGCATGCGTCTCACACATCAGTTCCTCGATGCACGTTTCACGAGGCAAGGAGCCATTCTCCTCGCCGTGGTTGCCGCGCTCGTTCTCTCGTATACAGTATCTCCGACACGCGTCGAGGCGGGAAGTGCGAGCTTCAACCTGAACTGTGTATCGAATTGCAGCACGGACCCCGACGTCCTCGCGACCATCTCGACGAACAAGAATACGTACTCTCCGGGCGAGGTAGGCAGTCTCACCATCAAGTATGAGAGCGACGCCCCAGCGGGCTCGAGCTTCACAGGAAACGCGACTTGGACGGGTGGTGGTTCTTGGAGCGGAAGCGTGTCGCGACTCCAGATCACGACGGGCGCGACGATATCGATCGGCAGCTTCACGGTGCCATCAACGGGAAGCTCGTATACACTTACCGTCAATGGAAGCTTGAGTCCGAACTACAACGGGGCAGCCTCACAGAACATCGTCGTCTCGATATCACAGCCGAACCAGACGCTCACAACGAGCGTGAGCGGCGGCGGCACCATCACGTCGAGCCCCGCCGGCATCAACTGTGGTGCGACCTGCTCGGCGAGCTACGCCTACGGCACGAACGTCTCCCTCACCGCGACGCCCTCATCGGGGAATACCTTCACCGGCTGGTCGGGTGCGTGTTCGGGAACCGGCGGCTGTACCGTCTCGATGACGCAAGCGAGGAACGTGACGGCCTCATTCGGAGCCGCCTGCACCGTGACGCACGACACGAGCTGGTCGGCCTGTACGGCATCCTGCGGTGGCGGTTGGCAGTACGAGTACTACCACACCTCGCCGGGAAGCACGTGCGGCGCCATCTCGAACGGACAGGTGTATGCGCAACAGCAGTGTAATACGCAGGCGTGTCCCGTCGGTCCGAGCGCGACGATGTGGGTGAGCCCTTCTCCGATAGCGTACGGTGGTTCAACGGTGTACGGATGGTCGACATCGAATGCGACGTACTGCCGTTTCTATGTGGATGGCAATCTCGCGGGTGATACGAACAATGGCTGGCCGATCAACAATGCCAGTGGCTGGGCCGACGCACCGCTCTACACCGATAGGACGTACCGTATCGAATGCACGAACGCGACGGGACAGTGGACGTCGTCACAGGCGACCGTCGACATCACCCCGCTCATCGTCCTCGATTCGGTGACTTCCGGACAGGTCGGGTCTTGCGGGTTCGTTTCCGGTTGGGCATTCGACCCGAGCCGCCCTTCGCAGTCGATCAACGTCCACCAGTACTACTACAATCCGTTCACCGGATACGACACCGGGCCGACGGCGGTAAATCGCGCGGATGTTAATTCGACGTACGGCATCACCGGTGTTCACGGATTCCAGTACCAGATACCGATCGCCGCGGCGGGAACGTATACCGCGAGAAGTTACGCGATAGGGATCAACGGGAGCGGCGTCCAAAACGGGAACAATCCGTTCGCGACCGAGAAGACGTTCACGTGCGACCCGGCGCCCGTCAACAACGCCTCGTGTGTGAGCGTTACCGGCGTTCCCGCCTCTATCTACGCGGGACAGACGTTCACGCCGACCGTCACGACGTACAACAACGGGACGAAGCAGTGGAATCGAGATGGGACGCCCCACAGCATCGGGTTCGCGACGCCGTACGATTCGCTCCTCTTCGGCCTCAACCGCGTCTCCATCAACCCGACCACGGTGAACCCCGGACAGTACTCGACGATGACGTTCACCGCGACGGCGCCGACCTCCGCGGGCACGTATCAGTTCG
>DASTSP010000011.1:0-9119 GCA_035760625.1 Minisyncoccota bacterium
CTTAGGATATCGACGGGTATGACCATGCGGAGCATCACGATAAGAGCGAAGCCGGTCCGAGGCGGGATGAGCGATTCATAGCGCGCGAGCGATTCGAGGTTCATGAACCGACCTACGAGCGGCCGACCATAGCGACGCCCGACGAAGAACGCGACAAAGGCGCCCAAGGACCAGCCGATATACGAGGCGACACCTGTCGTGAAAGGTCCGAGGAACGGGGCCACCATGGGTACGAGCGGCAATGAGACGATCGGTGCGACGACCGTCGCACCGAACATGACGAACCCGAGGAGGATCGCCCCTTCGAGCCGGTTCGCTTCGGCGATCCTCTTGAGCGCATCGGGAGACACGTACGTCGTCATGAAATAGAGCCCTATGATGAAGAGGACGACGGCGATGATACTCCCTGCCCGCCGCATGGAGGACACAGTTCCCATACTAGTCGATGAAATGGTTCGCGACCCAACTGATCGCGCTCACGAGTATGGAGCCGAGGAGCGCCGCGCCGAAGCTCGCTATCGCGAAACCCTGTATGAACGATGCCGCGAAGAGAAAGAGCGCGGCATTGATGACGAATATGAAAAGACCGAGCGTGAGGATCGTAATGGGGAGCGTGAGGACGATGAGTACCGGGCGGACGATGGCGTTTAGAATACCGAGGACGAGCGCCGCGATGAGCGCGGGGTAGAAGCCCGAGACCTCGAAACCCGGCACGACGTACGTGACGAGGACCAAAGAAAGTGCCGTGATGATGAGCCGCGCGAGGAATCTCATTCGTGCAGTATACGCTTCCCTTCCTCGCGGAACAACTCTACTCGACGATGCGCCACCCTTCCTTAAGCCGCGTCTCCGCTTTCTTGAACTTCATCGTCTCCGTCTCTGTTCCGTTCGTGACGGTGACGAGGTCGTTCCGGCCGTGCCGCTCCTCCTTTCGTATGGGTGCCGCGCCCTTTTCGGCTTCGGTCGCGTTCTCTGCGCCGCCCTGGAGCGCGATGTGCTTTTGCGCCTCTTTGAGTTCCTCCTCTTCCTTGTCCACCGCCTCTACCTTGATGGTCGGGATGAGCTCCGCGACGCGCGAGAGCGCCGCCTCCTGCATCTCTCCGAAGAGGCGCACCGCTTCCTTGCGGTATTCGATGAGGGGATCTTGCTGGCCGTACGCGCGAAGCGACACGCTCGAGCGGGTATGCTGCATGACCTCGAGGTGTTCGACCCAAAGGATGTCGGATACCTGGAGCATGACGCGGCGGAGTATCTCGTACCACTGCGTTTCACCGAGCTCCTTGATGCGCGCCTCCATGGCGGTCTCCGTCTCCGGCGCGTACGCGACCACCTCCGCCGCGAGCTCCTTCACGTCTTCGATCGAGCCAAGGAGAAGCCGCTTTCGCTTGGCGTATACGATCTGTCGCTGTTGATTGAGGACGTCGTCGTACGCGAGGACGTGCTTTCGAGAGTCGAAATGGAACCCTTCGATCTTCTTCTGCGCGGACTCGAGGGCGCGCGTTATCATGCCGTTCTCGATGGGCTGGTCCTCGGGAATGCCGAAGCGGCCCATCATCGACTTTACCGTGTCGCTCGCGAAAACGCGCATAAGGGCATCGTCCATCGAGACGTAGAATTGGGTCTCTCCCGGATCTCCCTGGCGTCCCGAGCGGCCGCGGAGCTGATTGTCGATGCGCCGCGCCTCATGGCGCTCGGTACCAAGGACGAAAAGTCCACCGAGCTCGCGAACCTCGGTCGCCTCGGCCTCGCTCGCGAGCGGCCCGCCGAGCTTGATGTCGACGCCACGACCCGCCATATTGGTCGCGAGCGTGACCGCGCCCTTCTTGCCCGCCTCAGCGATGATCTCGCCTTCCCGCTCGTGATTCTTCGCATTGAGCATCGCGTGCTCGATACCGGCCGCGGAAAGGGCCGCCGAGAGCTCCTCGTTCTTATCGATCGATGCCGTACCGATGAGAAGCGGCTGACCCTTCGTGTGGACCTCCTTTACGCGGCGGATGATCGCCTCGACCTTGCCGCGCTCGCTCTGGAAGATGAGGTCGTTGTGGTCGATACGCTTCACCGCTCGGTGCGTCGGGACGGGGATGACGTCGAGCCGGTAGACGGAGTAGAACTCCTCCTGCGAAGTGAGCGCGGTACCGGTCATACCCGAGAGCTTCTCGTACATGCGGAAGTAGTTCTGGAACGTGATGGAAGCGTACGTGCGCGACTCGCGCTGTATCTTCACGCCTTCCTTCGCCTCGATCGCCTGATGGAGGCCGTCGGACCAGCGCCTGCCCGGCTGGAGGCGGCCCGTGAACTCATCGACGATGACGACCTCGTCGTCGCGAACGACGTACTCCTTGTCGCGCTTATAGAGTGCCTTCGCGCGGACGGCGGTCTCGAGGTGATGGACGTACTTGATGCCGCGGTCGGTGTAGATGTTCTCGATACCGAGCATCTTCTCGGCGGTCTCGACACCGTGGTCGGTGAGGGTCGCGCTCTTCATCTTCTCGTCGACGACGAAATCGACTTCCGGCTCGAGCCGCGCGGCGATCTTCGCGAAGACCTCGTAGAGGTTCTCGGAGTCCTGCGCGGGCGCCGAGATGATGAGCGGTGTTCGCGCCTCGTCTATCAAAATGGAGTCGACCTCGTCGATGATGGCGTACGAGTGCTCGCGCTGGCGTATGTTTCGGGGATCGAACTCGATGTTGTCGCGAAGATAGTCGAACCCGTACTCGTTATTAGTGCCGTACGTGATATCGGCATCGTACGCCTCTTTGCGGCTCGAAGGACGAAGGAAGTCGTGGACGACCTTGTACGAACCCTCGGCGTCGCGGAGGGCGTCCTCGTCGACGTGGTTCGGGTCATAGAGGAAGGAACCGTTCTGGTTGATGACGCCGACCGAGAGACCAAGGAGCGCGTAGACCTGGCCCATCCACGTCGCGTCACGTCGCGCGAGATAATCGTTCACCGTGACGACGTGGACGCCCTTCCCGGTGAGCGCGTTCAAGTACGCGGGGAGCGTTCCGACGAGCGTCTTACCCTCTCCCGTCCGCATCTCGGTGATCTTGCCGCGATGGAGGATGATGCCGCCGATGAGCTGGACGTCGTAATGTCGCTGACCGAGCGTTCGCTTCGCCGCTTCGCGGACGAGCGCGAACGCCTCCGGAAGAACGTCGTCGAGCGATACGCCACCGGCGACCCGCGACTTGAGTTCCATCGAACGCGCGCGGAGACCCTGGTCGTCGAGCGCCGCGATCGTCGGTTCGAGCGCGTTGATCGCGTCGACAATGGGACGAACGGCCTTGAGTTCCTTCTCGTAGGTCGGTCCGAAGAATCTATCCAAAAATGACATAATATAGAGGTTTTATAGTCTTCCGGTTCAGAGGGAGAGACGAATCCGTCTAGCATACCACGTATTTCAGCCCTAAAAAAGCGAAAACGCTCCCTCGTAGAGGGAGCGTTTTCGAGTGTGTCAGAAGACACCTTGGAGCGAAAGTTACTTTCGCTTTGCGGTCTTGCGCTTTGCGGTCTTTCGCTTTGCCGTCTTCTTAGCAGGCTTTCGCTTCGCTGCCTTCTTCTTCTTTGCTGGCATGTGTGAAGTTGAAAATTTTACTCAATAACAACTCGACCGCATTGTTCCCTTTCCAAAGAGCATGTGCAAAGAGAACATCTGCTTATATTCAATTATCAGTTATAAATTTTTTTGCACAAGAAAAAATGAAAAGAATGTGTGGATAAACTTTTTCAAAAAATGTATCTCGCAAAATTCACTCCGGAAGAAAACGTACTTCCGGTTCGATGCGCACGCCGAACGTCTCCTCGACCGCCGCGATGATCGTCTCGGCGAACGCGCGCACGTCGGACGCGGTCGCACCGCCCACGTTCACGATCGAGAGCGTATGGAGGGGCGAGAGCGAGACGGTATCGCGGAAGCGCTCTTCGGAAAAGTTCGTTTTATTGTACGGTGTGCACTCCATGAGAAACGCGGTCGACAGCTTCACCATGCCACCCGGGAGTTCCCAGAACCACGGCGCAAAACGTGCCGATTTCTCGGCGAACTGCGACTTTGCGATGAGTCGTACGCGCTCGAACACCTCTTTCGTGACGACCGTGTTCTTGAAGAACGAGCCTGCCGAGCGGTACATCCCCTCGAGCATGCCGATGTTCCTTCGAACGTCGAGAACGGCCGCGCGGACATCGACGGGCGTCGGCGCGGTGATGCCTGCCTCGGCAAGCTTCCGCGCGATGCTCTGCGACGAACTTCGGTACGCGATCGTCGCGTCCGCATTTCGCATGAGACGGAACGTCACGCGTGTGATGACGTACGCGCTTCCCTCCTTCGTCTTGAAGAAACTGTCGCGATAGCCGAACGCGCATGCGTCGTGATCGAACGTCATCTCTTTGCCGTCTTCCCTACGTCGCGCGCGAACGGAGACGATAACGTCGCCGACCGACGCGCCGTACGCGTTTATGTTCTGAACCGGCGCCGCGCCGACCTTGCCGGGGATGCCCGAGAGGTTCTCGAGGCCGAAGAGTCCCCGGAGGACCGCTGTCTCGACGAACGCGTCCCAGGTCTCTCCGGCCCCGACGTCCGCAAGGACGGCCTCGCCGTCCTCGCGGAATTCGATACCGCGCAGGTCGACGAGGGCGACGACGCCGGGAATACCTTCGTCAGCGACGAGGACGTTCGAGCCACCCCCGAGGACCGTGAGCGGGAGTCCTTCCCCATGTGCCCACGCGAGGGTCGCGAGGAGTTTCTCTTCGGTATCGACGTGCGCGAAGTATTCGGCCGGCCCGCCGATGCCGAGGGTCGTATAGGGAGCGAGCGGTACCTGCGTTTTGAGAAATGGCGGCATACGGGATGGTGCGATTTCCGTAGTATAGCAGGTAGCGCGCAAAAGGCCCCCGGAGGGGCCTTTTGCGCGCCGTGGCTCTCAACTACTTCGCAGGCTTCGCGGAACCGCTCTTGATGGACTCGATGAAGGAATCCGCTTGGGTCTTGAAGGTCGGGATGTCCTTCGATGCCTCCTCGAGCGTCGCTATCGCCCCAGCCTCGTCGCCTGACTCGTTCTGGATGTACGCGAGGTTCGTACGGAGCTGCGGATCGCTCGGGTTCGCGGCGATACGGGTCTCGAACATCTCGATGAGAAGCGGGTACATTTTCGCCTGATATGCGGCCTGGAGCGCGAGGTCGTTTATCGCGAACGAGCGTTTCTGCTCCGGCGTCTTAATGAGGTCCTCGAAGGTCGCGAGGTCGTTGTTGTATATCGCCGCGGTCGCGTAGTACGTGCGCGAATCGTCGAACTGCGGCCCGAGGTCGTACGCCTCCTTGAAGAACGCCTCGGCCGCCGCGTAGTCCTTCTTCTGTATCTCCGCCATACCCTGCTCGAAGATGATGAGCTGTTTCTTCGGCGAGAGCTCGCGCGCTACCTTCAGCTGTGCGAGGGCCTCGTCGACGTTGTTCGTGAGGCGGTAGAACGAGGCGAGGAACACTCGCGTACGGGCGTCATCGGGCTTCAGAGCGACCTCGTTCTTGAGCTCCGTTTCGACCTTCTTGAACGCGCGCTGTTTGAACTCGTCGGGAAGGTTCTGCTGGCTGAGCATCGGCTGGACGCGCTGCATCATCTGCTCTCGTATCTCCTGGTCGCCGAACGAGTGCCGCGACAGCGCACGGTCGAAGTCGACGAGAACGAGGTTCGGGTCTTTCTCCTTGAACGCGGAGATGATGTCCCCCGCGGCGAGGATACCGGGGACGTTCACGTAGTACACGACGACGGCGACGGCGATGCCGACGACCGGCGCATAGATCTGCTCGATGACACGCGAGTCGACTTCAAGGGCGTCGACACGCGCGATACTCCTCCCTACCCGTGCGTGGATGAACGCGAGGAACGTCCCGTAGAAAATGTAGCTCACGATGTTATCGAAGACGACGAAGTTGTGGATCATGTAACCCGCGAGGAGGCCGAGGAGAAGCCCCCGCTCGATGACCGTGAACGATTCGTCGCCCCGGAGCGGACGGTAGAGGAGGTAGTAGACCGCGGCACCGAGTATCGAGAAGTACGCGATCATGCCGACGAAGCCGCCCGCGATGAGCCAATCCATGACGATGTTGTGGACGCGGTCGAACCACGCCTCGCCGCCGTGGAGTTCGGGTCGGTAGTACTTATTGAACACGTAGTTATAGTTGCTCTGGCCCCAGCCGAGAACCGGATGCTCCTGCACGCCCTCGTATGCCATACTCCAGATATTGAAGCGGTTGCTCGCCTCCTTGAGCGATATCGAGGCGATGCGCTGTAGGTACGGATTCCCCTGAATGAACGACGAGTCCTTGAACGCGATGAAGAGGCCGACGACGGCGACGACCGCGATGAGCCCACCGACCGCCGCTTTACGGACGCGCGGATACCCCTTCGCGAAGAGCGCGATGTACGTCACCATGATGAAGGAACCGCCGACGAGACCGAGAACGGTGCCGCGGGTGGCCGTCTGCACGAGAAGGTAGACGAAGAGGACGACGAGGGCCCCGAAAACGTATCGCATTCCCCTGCTCTTCGTCCGAAGGAGCATGAAGAGCGCGATGAACGTATGGAAGAGCATGTAGATCGCCATGTACGCCGAGTTGCCGAGCGTCCCGTCGAGACGCCACCCGCCCTGGTTTATCTTGATGTCACCCGCGATCTGCGCGAAGGCGTAGATGGACAGAACGACGGCGACACCGAGGGTCGTCATGAAAAAGCGGTTCCAGAGCCGTTCCGTCTTGAGGACGCTCCCGACGACGAGCGTGTAGAGGAACACGTGGACCAACGTCACGTATCCTTCCATGCGCTCGAAGTTGCTCCAGAAGCTCGCGGCCCGATTCTTGCCGAACCAATCCGCGAAGAACATGACGACGAGGAAGACCGTGAAGTTCGCGATGATCCAAGAGAAGCGCGGGCGGTACTGCACGTCATAGAGCGCGAGAATGATCCATGCCGCGAAGATGATCTCGACGATTATCCTGAAGGTGAAGTTCTTCCCGGTGATGTACGGGAAGAAGAGCGAGTTCGAGATGATAAGGACGACTGCGGGAACGGCGAAGATGCCGGCGTGGACGATCCACTTTGCGATGTCTTTCATATTGCCGAAAACTATACCACGCACCGCCTAGAGGTGTACAAAAGGCGAAGACGACGGATTTCAGGACGCGTCAAGAGCCGCTCTTCTCGCTCTTCTCGAGGACGCCGCGCGCATAGAGGTACGCGATGATCTCCTCGACGAGTTCCTCCGGGGTCGCCTCCTCGGTCTTCGCGACGAGCTCGGGCCGCTCGGGAACCTCGTACGGGTCGTCGATGCCGGTGAAGTTCTTGATGAGGCCCTGCTTCGCCTTCTCGTAGAGTCCCTTCGTATCGCGCCGCGCGCACTCCTCGAGGGAGGTGTCGACGAATATCTCGATGAACTCGCCGTAGTGCTCGACCATGGAGCGAACCGCACGGCGCGCGTCCCGATACGGCGCGATGAGCGCGGAGATGACGATACCGCCGTGGCGGACGACCTCGCTCGCGACGAAGCCGACGCGGCGCACGTTCTCGTCGCGGTCCTCCTTCGAGAAGCCAAGGCCCTTCGAGAGGTGCTCGCGAATGACGTCGCCGTCTAAGTACGTGACGTTCCTGTCCTGCAGTATCTGGAGTCGGGCGAGAAGGTGCTGTGCGAGCGTGGTCTTCCCCGAGCACGAGAGGCCGGTGAAGAATATGGCGACGCCGGGGCGGCTGTCGCGGCTCACGCTCTGCCTAAGAATGTCGATCGACTCTTTGAACGAGAACCATTCGGGTATCTCCTCTCCCGCGCGAAGTCGGCGGCGGAACTCGGTGCCCGAGATGTTCTCGATCTCGTCCTCGTCGGTCACCTCGTTCATCGCGACGTACCCGCCGCGCGTCTTCGAATACGCGAGCTCCTCGGAGGGGACCGCCGTGATGCCGATCTCGTCGGCGTGCTTCACGATGAGGTCTCGCGCCTCATAGGGGCCATAGAACGGCTTCCCGGTGCTGTCCTTCCCCGGCCCCGCGTGGTCGCGGCCGGTGATGAAATGCGTACAGCCGTAGTTCTTGCGGATGATGGCGTGCCAGAGCGCCTCCCGTGGGCCACCCATGCGCATCGCGAGGGGTAGGAGCGAGAGATACGTGAAGTCCTTGCCGTACGTGTTGCAGACGACGTTGTACGTGCGGACGCGCGTCACGTAGTCGATATCACCCGGCTTCGTCATGCCGACCGATGGGTGGACGAGGACGGGTGCGCCGGTCTTCTCGTGCGCCCGCCGGACGAGCTCGAAGTGCGCGCGGTGCATTGGGTTCCGCGTTTGGAAGCCGACGACCTTGTCCCAGCCTCGTTCCTTGAAGAGCGCCTTCAGCTCCGCCGGGGTCTTTCGAAATTCCTTGAAATCGTGCCTAACCGGGAGCGCGATCTTCGTCACGGGGCCACCGAGGTACGTGTCGTGCATCTCGTCCATGAGGTACTGGACGCCGGGATGGAGCTTATCGAGGGTCTTGTAGACGCCGAGCGCTTCTTTCTCCTTGTCCGGCGTGAAGCGGTCGGTCACGTCCATGGTCGCGAGCGGGTTCCCGAAGGGATCGCAGAGGAGAATGCGGTCGCCAACCTGGTACGGACTCTCATGGGGCACATCGAGGACGATGGGCATCGGGAAGAGCGTCCCGTCCGAAAGGCGCATCGTCTCGACGACCGGGTCGTAGTCCGCCTCCCCCATGAAGCCGCGGACCGGCTCGAAGCCGCCGACGAGCATTATCTCGAGGTCGTATATCTGGCGCCCCTTCAGGTTGAGTCGCGGTAAATGGAGCAGGTCGGCGTTTTCGTGCATGTACGTTGATTAGTTAGGTAACGCACACTATAACACCAGTCCACTCTGAAAAGTAATACTACTCGTCGAGCCGCTTATAGAGTTCATCGATACGGTACTGCAATTCCACGAGCGGAAGAAGGTTCTTTAGCGGGTATCGCTCGCTCACAAAGAATCGTTGGATGTCGGTGCAGGGGCATCCATAGTTATCATCGTACATACCCCCGTTATAGCGCATACTTCCCTGATAGTGTGCTAAAAATTCAACATAGGAATCAGTTCCTGTCGCGTAGCGCATGAACACGTC
>DASTSP010000012.1:0-15019 GCA_035760625.1 Minisyncoccota bacterium
GACCGAGTACGAGCTCATCGCCGGCGAACGGCGACTTCGCGCCTCGAAGCTCGCCGGACTCACGCAGGTCCCCGTCATCATCCGCTCGGGTGAGGAATCCGAGCTCATGAAGCTCGAGCTCGCCATCATCGAGAATCTCCAGCGCGAGGACCTCAACGCGGTCGACCGCGCGTACGCGTTCAAGCAACTCGCGGAGCAGTTCGGGCTCTCTCATGCGCAGGTAGCCGAGAAGGTGGGAAGGAGCAGGGAGTACGTGTCGAACTCGATACGCCTCCTCGCGCTCCCCGAGACGATCCTCGACGCGCTTCGGCGAAACGACATCTCCGACGGGCACGCTCGCACGCTTTTGATGCTTAACGACCGTCCCGAGGAGCAGGACGTCGTCTTCCGTGAGATACTCCTCAAAAAACTTTCGGTCCGCGAGGTCGAACGCATCTCGCGAAAGATCGCGACCGATAAAGTACGAAAGAAGGACTGGCAGAACACCGATCCCGAGCTCATCGAGATAGAGAAGCAGTTCACCGAGACGTTCGGCACGCGCGTGCAGATACAGAAGACCGATTTCGGCGGGAAACTCACCATCGACTACTTCTCGGCGGAGGACCTTCGGAAGGTGCTCGATATGATACATAAGGGCGAGAATGCGACGGGAGAGACGGAGGGTAATATTCTCATGAAGGTCTCGGAGGCGACGCCGCTTGAGCCTGCTCCGACAGAGTCTCCGGTCGCAGGCGTGGTGACAGCGGCTCCCGAAGCGGCACCGGACGCCGAGGAAGAGGTCTTCACGCGCCATGACACGCTCGAGGTCCCGGAGACGCCCGCCGAGGAGCTCGATTCCGACGAGGGTGACCTCTACTCGCTCAAGAACTTTTCTCTGTAGGCGTCTGGAGCGAGAGCGCCGTACGAATGCGACGTCGCGCGAGCGACGTTTTCGCGTAGTCGAGCCACTTGCGCGTGGGCTTATTGGATTTGCCGGTGATGATCTCGACGATGTCGCCGTTGTGAAGCTCGGTATCGAGGCCGACGAGCTTGTTGTTCACCTTCGCGCCGGAGACGTGGTCGCCGATGTCCGAATGGATCGCGTACGCGAAGTCGATGGGCGAGGCGCCGACAGGGAGATCGACGACGTCGCCCTCCGGGGTGAAGACGAAGATGCGGTAGGAGAAGAAATCGTCCTGGAGACCCTCGAAGAACTCGCGCGAACCGTCGTGCGTCTTATGCGCGTTCGCGATCTCCTGTATCCACTGGGGGATCTTCTTCTTGTGGTTTCGCTCTTGGATGAGGGTTTTCTCCCGCTCGCTCTTCACGTTCGTGCGCCAGATGAACGGACGAAAGAGGCTCGGTACGAGCGAACTGAACCACGAGCGCGCGCCGGTCGGCGGCTTTTGTCCCTGCATCTTCGTCTTGTAGACGATGTGGGACGCGATGCCGTACTCGGCTTCGCGGTGCATGGCCTCGGTCCGTATCTGGACTTCGAGAATGGTCCGGTTCGGCGTGATGACCGTCGTATGGAGCGACTGATACCCGTTCGGCTTCGGGAAGGCGATGTAATCCTTCACGCGCTTCGGAATGGGGCGCCAGAGCTCGTGGACGATGCCGAGGGTCTGGTAGCACTGCTCGATCGTCTCGACGATGACGCGGACCGCGAGGTAGTCGTACACCTTATCCATGTCCCAATCGCGGCGCTTCAGTTTTTGGTAGAGGCTGTACGTACCCTTCGCGCGGAACGTCGTATGGAAATTGCGAATGCCGCTCTCGGCGAGGCGCTTCTGAAGCGCTTTGCGCGCCTTCTCGAGGTCGGCCTCGCTCTTCTTCATGATGTGCTTCGTGAGATCGACGACCCGCTTGTGTTCCTCCGGGTAGACGTACGGGAAGGCGAGGTCCTCGAGCTC
Source organism: Minisyncoccota bacterium (assembly GCA_035760625.1). Lineage (GTDB taxonomy): Bacteria > Patescibacteriota > Minisyncoccia > Phycocordibacterales > UBA918 > Damh-18. The sequence continues at coordinate 1,893 of DASTSP010000012.1, forward strand.
CTTTCTGATGCGCCCCATACCGAGTCGGTGCGTGACCGGCACGTATATCTCGAGCGTCTCTCGTGCGATGCGGAGTTGTTTCTCCTTGGGGACGAATTCCAAGGTTTGCATGTTGTGGAGTCGGTCGACGAGTTTGATGATGAGCACGCGAATGTCCTGCGAGGTCGCGACGAAGAGCTTTCGAAGCGACTCGTTGTGCCGGTCGCTTCCGTAGTAGCGTACCGAGCCGAGCTTCGTGACGCCTTCGACGAGGAAGAGTATCTCTTCGCCGAATTCGGCGCCAAGCTCATCGGGCGTGACGTTCGTGTCCTCGATCGTGTCATGGAGGAGACCCGCGGCGACCGTGCTCGCGCCCATGCCGATCTCGGCGAGCATACGTCCGACCTCGGCGAGGTGCGTCATGTACGGCTCGCCGGAGTATCGCGTTCGTCCCTCGTGCGCGCGCTCGGCGAAGGCGTACGCGCGTCGAACGAGCTCTCGGTCGGTATCCGAAGGCGAGGCAAGATTATCGATGATGGTGTCTGCGGTCGTATTCACCATGTTCTCTATAGTACACCTGCGGTGCGTGACGACAAAAAGACGCGCGAACGCGCGTCTCCATAATACTTACTTCTTTCCGAGGAGCTCGACCGCGTCCTCGACGGTGAACGCATCGAGGTCGGTCCCTTCGGGGAGCCAGACCCGCGCGAAGCCGCGCTTCAAGTATCGGCCCGACTTCGATTCGAAGACGCGTATCATCTTCTTCGTCTTGGGGTTGAGGCCGACCTCCTTCACGAGCTTCTCGCCCGCGCGCATCTTCTTCGGCTCTTTGAGTATGGTAAGCGCGCGGTCGAACGTGATGTCGTACGGGTTATCGGTACCCTTCAGCGACCGGAAGTCGCCCGCGTGCGCGATGTACGGGCCGAAGCGGCCGACGTTCGAGACGATGGGTTCGCCGGTCTCCGGGTGCGCGCCGAGCTCGCGAGGGAGTCGTAAATACTGAACCGCGTCTTCGAGGGTCACTTCGGAGACGGGCTTGCCCTTCGGTACGCCTGAACGTTTCGGCGTCGGCGTCTTCTTGCCACGGACCTTCTCGGGGGTCTTGCCGAGCTGGACGTACGGGCCGAAGCGACCTGTGAGGAGATAGATGTCTTCGCCGGTCTCCGGGTGCTTTCCCAACGGTTCGTCCTCCTTTATCTCGGAGCCGTCGATGAGGCGGGCGCCCTCACAGTCGGGGTAGCGACCGCACGAGAGGAACTTGCCGCCGCGACCGAGCTTCACGACCATGTCGCTCCCGCACGTCGGGCAAGGGAACTCCTTCGGGCCCGGTCCGAGGTTCGTTATCTTCGCGATGTTCTCCTTCCCCGCGACCGCCTTCCTGAAAGGGCCGTAGAAGGACGAGAGGGTCTCCGTGTACCCGCGCTTGCCCTCCGCGATCTCATCGAGCTCGTCCTCCATCTCGCTCGTGAAGTTGTCGCCGATGTACTCGGTGAAATGCTCTTCGAGGAACGATGAGACGAGGTCTCCCGTATCGGTCGGCATGAGGGTACGTCCTTCCTTCACGACGTAGCCCCGGTCGACGATCGTCTTCATGATGGACGCGTACGTCGACGGTCGGCCGATGCCGCGTTTCTCGAGCTCCTTGATGAGCCCCGCCTCGGTGTACCGCGACGGCGGCTGGGTTTCCTTGCCCTCGTAGGAGATCGAGACGAGGGTGAGCGGGTCACCCGAGGCGAGCTTCGGAATCTCGATATCCTCGCCGCGCGCTCGCGTGTCGACCGTGAGCCAGCCGGGGAAGAGAACGCGCGAGCCGTTCGCGGTGAAGTTAGGGATCTCCTCTTTCGCGCCCACGACGTTCGCGACGATCTTCGTGCGCTCGATAGTGGCGTCGCTCATCTGCGAGGAAACTGCGCGTTCCCAAATGAGCTCGTAGAGGCGCTTCTGGTCCTCGGTATGGCCGAGGGAGCGCTTCGCGAAGTTCGAGGGTCGGATGGCCTCATGTGCCTCTTGCGCCGACTTACTCTTCGTCTTGTACGTCCGCGGCGCGACGTACTCCTTGCCGAACTCGTCGGCGACGAGCGCGAGTATCTGCTTCTGCGCCACCGCGCTCATGTTCGTCGAGTCGGTGCGCATATACGTAATGTAGCCGGCCTCGTAGAGCTTTTGCGCGGCACCCATGGTCCTCGACGGCGAGAACCCGAGACGCGTCGAGGCGACCTGCTGGAGGGTCGACGTGGTAAAGGGCGGCCGCGGACTCCGCTTCTGCTCCGACTTCGTGACCGCGGTGATCTTCCACGAATGCGCCTCGCCGACCTTGACGATGCGCTTCGCCTCTTCCTCCTCTTTAGGCTCAACGCTTCCCGTGAGCGGGAGATTCGTTCCTTTCTCCGTCTTCGTGTCCGCGGTCAATACGAAATACTTCTCCGGAACGAACGCGCGTATCTCGCGCTCGCGCTCCATGACGATGCGGAGCGCGGGCGATTGCACGCGTCCCGCCGAGAGACCGTACCGGACCTTCTTCCAGATGAGGCCCGAGAGATCGTACCCGACGAGGCGATCGAGGACGCGACGCGCCTCCTGCGCCTCTTTGAGGTGCTCGTCGATCGCGCGCGGGTGTTCGAGCGCTTCCTTTACCGCCGGCTCGGTGATCTCGTAGAAGACGATACGTCGCGGCTTTTTCGCCGCGACGTCCTTGATGAGTTCCGAGACGTGCCATGCGATGGCCTCGCCCTCTCGGTCGGGGTCCGTCGCGAGGAGAATTTCGTCGGCGTCCTTCGCCGCCTTCTTCAGGTCCGCGATCACCTTATCCTTGCCGACCGAGGTGATGTACTTCGGCACGAAGCCGCCCTCGATGTCGACGGCGTCTTTGTTCGATTTCGGAAGGTCACGCACGTGCCCGACCGACGCGCGCACGACGTACCCCGGACCGAGATACTTCTCGATCGTCTTAGCCTTCGCGGGCGACTCTACGATGACGAGCGTTTTAGACATGTCTCCCTTTCATACTAGGGAAAATACCCCATGTCAAATGAGAACCCCGTGAAGGTCAAAGAAAATGCCCGCGCGATGCGCGGGCCGGAACTAGTCCTCTCGTGTGTCAGTGGAAGAACTCGATTATCTCGGGAAAGTCGACCACATCCTCGCGTTTCGGGAGTTGATTCCCGTCTCCGTCGCGGTAGATGCCGTCCTCCTCGAGGTAGTAGATGACGCAATCGCGTATCCACCGCTTTTGTTCCCACCGTCGTCTCGGGTCATCGGGCATAGCTCGTCCTCCTTGTCAGCCGTCGCGATGATACGCCATGGGGTGCGGACGCGCAACGTTAGTCGGCGCGATACACGATGCCGTTCTCGTCGCGAACGAGTCCCGCAAGTTCCATCTCCATAAGAAGGACGAGGGTCCGCTCTCGTGGGAAGGGAAGGAGGCGGATGATGGAATCGTGGTCCCGCGGCTCGCTAAGGACGGCGAGGACCGCCGACTCGTCGTCCGAGACTGGGGGTGTCGTTCGTGCGGAGACATGTTCGGCGAATCCGAGCGCGTCGATGATGTCATCGGGTGACGTGACCGGTGTCGCACCGAGCTTGAGAAATTGGTGGACCCCGTGGCTGTTCTCCGAGAAAATGCTCCCGGGTACGACGAGGACCTCACGATTGAAGTCGGCGGCGAGTCGCGCGGTGATGAGCGTGCCCGAACGCTCGCTCGCCTCGATGAGGAGGACGGCATGCGAGAGTCCCGCCATGATGCGGTTCCGTTTCGGGAACGACCACGGCGTCGCCTCGAAGTCCGGCTCGAATTCGGAGACCAAGGCACCGCCCGATTCGAGAATACGCGCCGCGAGTCCGCGGTTTCGCCTCGGATAGATGACCCGGTCGGCGATACCCGAGCCGGGGACGGCGATCGTGTGGAGGTGAGCGCGCAAGGCCGCCTCGTGCGCGAGGGCGTCGATGCCAAGGGCAAGACCGGAGACGACGGAAACGGGGTAGCCGCGGAGTCCCTCGATGAGACGCTCGACCGCCTGTTTCCCATAGTTCGAGTAGTTTCGAGATCCGACGACGGCAAGCCGCTTATTCGTGGGAGAGAGCTCCCCGCGCACATATAAATGTGTTGGCGCATCGGGGATCTCGACAAGGAGGGGAGATAGATCGCTACAGACCACTTTCGTGATCGGAAATTCCATACGTAAAGTATACCAGGTGCGGCAAGAGATGATTGACAAAAACCATTTTGCATAGTAGAACTCATAGCGGTATTTTCGGTTGTTCCCCACACATAGGAGGAGCATGCGTGAATAAGTTACGCCATCAAGGCTTCAGATACCTGGAAGTCATCCCGGACCCTGCTGGTCAACCCACCACGTACGTCACGGTGACGGAGCTCATGGATAAAGCCGCAAAGGAAGGCTACTATCCGCTTCCTGTGGGCGATGCGGAAGAGATCATCCAGGAGCTCCAGAAGCGCATGACGCCCGACATCCACCGCTACTTCCTCGTCCAGCGCGTCGAAGGAGAGAAACGAGACGACATCGGCATGGTGTACTCGATCCAACGGGACTACGTCTGCCCCATGTATGCCGACCTTACGCTGATCACCGGCTGCGACGGTAGGCAACGCTACGTCTTCGCGCAGCCTGCGTGAAAAACCGGCGCACGGAAGCCGGGACCTCGCGTCCCGGCTTTTTCTTTTGAGTAAAAAGAAAACGTGCGTATAATGGAATTCTATCTAGATTCCCATGCTCGACATCAAATTCATTCGGGAGAACCTCGACCTCGTGAAGCAGGGGGCGGCGAAGAAGCGCGTCGCCATCGACCTCGATGCGCTCATCGCGACCGACGACAAGCGGAAGGCCCTTCTTTCCTCCATCGAGGCGAAGAAGGCGGAACAGAACGCCGCGTCCCGGGACGTCGCGGGGGCAGCGGACGAATCGACGCGGAGCACGCTCATCGCGAAGATGAAGGTTCTCAAGGACGAGATGCAGAAGGAGGAAGACGAACTGAAGAGCGTCATGCAGAAGTGGCAGGAGCTCATGCTCCAGGTGCCGAACATCCCCGACATGTCCGTCCCCGACGGTGAGAGCGATGCGCAGAACGCCGAGGTGAGCGCATGGGGCGAGAAGACCGCGTTCGACTTCGAACCGAAGAGCCATGTCGACATCATGCTGAAACTGAAGATGGTCGATTTCGAACGCGGCACGAAGGTCCACGGCTTCCGCGGCTACTATCTCATCAATCAAGGCGCGCGACTCTCATGGGCGATCTGGAACTACGCACAGCAGTTCTTCCTCGCGAAGGGGATGAGCCCCATGCTCGTGCCTGCGATCGTCCGAAAGTCGAACCTCTACGGTACCGGGCATCTCCCTAATGACGTCGAGGACATCTACAGGACGCAGGACGACGACTACCTCATCGGCACCGCGGAGGTCTCGACGATGGGCTACTACACTGACGAGGTCCTCGATATCGCCGAGCTCCCCATCAAGTGGCTCTCGTTCTCGCCGTGCTTTAGACGGGAAGCGGGGAGCCACGGGAAGGATACGAAGGGGCTCATCCGGGTCCATGAGTTCTTCAAGTTCGAGCAGGTTATCCTTTGCGAGGCGAGCCACGAGGAATCCGTGAAGTGGCACGAATGGCTCACCCGGAACACGGAGGAGTTCATCGAGTCCTTGGGCATTCCGTACCACCGCGTGGTGAACTGCGGGGGCGACCTTGGCCTCGGACAGGTGAAGAAGTACGACATCGAGCTCTGGGTCCCCGGCGAGAACCGTTACCGCGAGATCGCGTCCGCATCCTACTTCCATGACTTCCAGACCCGTCGTTTCAATATCCGGTACAAGGATAAGGATGGGAAGATGCGCTACGCGCACTCCCTTAACAACACCGCCATCCCGACGCCGCGCATTCTCGTCTCTCTCATCGAGAACTTCCAGCAGGCGGACGGCACCGTGAAGCTACCTCCGGTTCTCGCTCCGTATTTCGGGGCTGATGTACTACAATAGTCGATAATGCAGCGAGAACGCCGAACCTTCGGAAAGCGCGCGACCGCACGGCGGGGTTCTAACTTCGCGCGACAACTCGTCTTCGGCGGCCTGCTTCTCGTTACGCTCGGGCTCCTCGGTTCCGGCGTGTGGTACGCGACGCGGCTTCCCGCACTCACCATCGCGGCCGTCGAGGTCGATGGCGGAGAGACGATATCGCACGACACGGTCCGCACCCGCGTCGAAAACGTCCTCTCCGGCTCGTACGTGCTCCTCGTTCCCAAGCGGTTCTCGTACCTCTACCCGCACGACGCGATCGTCGCGTCGCTTTCAGCGGTTCCTCGCGTGCACGACGTGTCGGTCGAACGCACGTCTCGAAACGAGCTCGCCGTGTCCTTCGATGAGTACGTACCCCATGCGCTCTGGTGCGCGAGCGGAGCATCCTCGACGCCGTGCTGGTTCATCGACGACACCGGGTACGCCTTCAGCGCGGCGCCAGACCTTAGGGGCGGGACGCTCGTTCGACATCTCGACGAGAACGCGACCGACGTCCACGAGGGACAGGTCATCGACGCTGCGAAGCTCGCCGCGGTCGATCGCTTCATCTCGCGCGCGGAACGGGAACTGCACTTTCGCATCACCGCGCTCACGTACAGAAAAGACGGCGACGTCGAGTTCTCGGTAAACGGCGGCGGCATGATACTCGCCTCCGCCGATAAGGACCTCGATGCGGCGTTCGATAACCTAAAAACGGTCCTCGAGTCGCCGAAGTTCTCGCACCTCGCTCCCGGCACGTTCAAGTACGTCGACGTCCGCCTTGAGAGCAAGATCTTCGTGAACGAGACGACTGATACCGACGAGAAACTTCCCGAGTAGCGTGATTCGTGGTATCACATCACGCATGTCATTTTGGGATTCATCGCCGCGGCCGCTCATGGTACTCGCGCCACTCGCGAACGTCACTGACGCGGCCTTTCGGCGCATCATCGCGAAGTACTCGGCGCATAGGCGCAAGGACGGCACGGTCGGCGGACCGGACGTCATGTGGACCGAGTTCGTGTCGGCCGACGGCCTCGTTCGTGCGACACCAGAAGGACGAGCGAAACTCATGGCGGACCTCATCTATACCGAGGCCGAGCGACCGATCGTCGCGCAACTCTTCTCGTCGAATCCCGAGCATATGGAGCGCTCAGCTCGGCTCTGTCGTGAGCTCGGCTTCGACGGCGTCGACATCAACATGGGGTGTCCCGACCGCACCGTCGAGAAGCAGGGGGCGGGTGCGGCGATGATCAAACACCCGGAGGCCGCGCGCGAGGTCATCCGCGCGGCGAAGCGGGGAGCGGGCGAGCTGCCGGTGTCGGTGAAGACGCGCGTCGGCTATAACAAGATAGAGCTCGAGACGTGGATACCCGCGCTTCTTGAGGAGCGGCCGGCCGCGCTCACGCTTCACGCGCGAACGCGAAAGGAGATGTCGAAGGTGCCCGCGCGGTGGGAGCACGTCCGCGAGGCGGTCGCCATTCGGGACGCGATGCAGGGAGGTTCGGAGCGCACGCTCATTCTCGGGAACGGCGACGCGTCGAGCCTCGCGGACGCGGAAGCGAAGGTGCGTGAGACGGGAGCGGACGGCGTCATGTTCGGACGGGCCATCTTCGGGAATCCTTGGTTCTTCGATCCTTCGGTCGACGTAGATGCGCTTCCGCTCTCCGAGCGCATGCGGGTCATGCTCGAGCACACACGTCTTTTCGAGGAACTCCTCCCGCACAAGAACTTCGCGCTCATGAAGAAGCACTACAAGGCATACGTCAATAACTTCGACGGTGCGAAGGAACTGCGTGCGACCCTTATGGAGCTCGACTCGTCCGACGCGATCGAAGCCGCGGTCTCCGCGTGGCTCGCCGAGCGCGGTCTCTCGCTTTAGCCTTCGGTTTTCAACACGTACCCGCGTCTTCATATTTTCTCTACGTACCCCTCTGCTACAATGAGGAGGTAATGAACGATGTACTCTACACGAACCTCTTTTTCTCCATCACGGCGCTCGCCGTCGTCGTCTTCACCGTCTTTCTCTGCATCGCCGCGTACCACGTGATCAAGGCGCTCCGCGTGCTCCGCAGGATACTCGACCGCATCGACGCCGGCGCGGATGTCATCGCGGGCGATGTGCGGAGCGTTCGCGCCTTCTTCGCGGAAGGCGGGTTCTTGCGGCGCCTCGTCTCCCTCCTCACCGGACGGGAAGGTCGGAGCCGCGAGCACAGGACGCGAGAGCGACGGAAGCAAGATTTAAAAACTAGCGACGAATAGAAATAGCATGGCGAAGAAAACGAAAGAATCGATGAGCACGGCGCAGAAGGTAGGTCTCGGTCTTGGTCTCACCGCGGCTGCAGTGACCGCCGCTGGCGCATACTTCCTCTACGGGACGAAGGAATCGGCGCAGAATCGGAAACGCGTGAAAGGATGGGTCCTCAAGGCGAAAGGGGACGTCCTCGAAGCGCTCGAGAAGGCGAAGACGATAACGGAGAAGGAGTACAACGACCTCGTCGACGCCGCGACGAAGGCGTACGGTACGGTAAGCAAGGCGAGCCAGGGAGAGGTCCGCGATTTCAAGAAGGAGATGCAGGGACATTGGCTCGAGCTCCAGAAGAGCAAGGCCGTGAAGAAGCTCATGTCGGACGTGAAGCCGGCGAAGAAGACCGCACGGCGAAAGACCCCCGCGAAGAAGACGAAGTAACGAGAACAGACGACGCTACCGCACCAGCCCCCTGGTGCGGTATGCTATTTCCATGAACCGCAGGATCATCCTCTATAGTCTCTTCCTCATGGCCATCTTCGGTCTCGCGGCCCTCGTCGCGTTCGTCGGACCGCACCTCGGTATCATGCGTGGGGGACTGACCGCCGAGGTGAGCGCTCCCGCCGGGCTTACGACCGATACGTGGGGTATTTTCGATCCAGCGACGGGTGAGCTCATCGCCGGAGAACACGCGTCCGACGCGCGGCCGATCGCTTCGGTCGCGAAGCTCTTCACCGCGTATGCGGTCATGGCGAGCGAGAAGCGAGACGATCTCGTTACGATATCCGCGGGCGACGTCGCGACCGAGGGTCGCGCGGGGAAGCTCTACGTCGGCGAGCGCATGACGCCCTACAAGCTTCTCTTCCCGATGCTCATCGAATCGTCGAACGACGCGGCAGAGGCCGCCAGGCGAACGCTCGGCGTCGATTTCACGAAGAACGTCACGAACATCGAGTCGGACCTCGGCCTCAAGAACACGACGCTCGCCGATGGTGCGGGTCTTAGCCCCAAGAGCGTCTCGTCAGTCGAAGATCTCTCGCGCTTCTACGCGCACCTCAAGAAGACGTACCCGCACGTGCTCGATATCACGCGGCTCAACATGTACATCGACGACCATACGGGGTACGTGAACAACGACCCGGCGCGTTCGCTCACGACGTTCGAGGGCGGCAAGAACGGATACACCGACGAGGCGGCGAGGACCTTCGTCGGCACGTTCTCGAAGGACGGCGCCGAGGTCGGCATCGTCCTCTTGGGGAGTACTGACATAGTGCGGGACATCGAACGCCTCCTCGCGTTCCGAAAGAGCCCGAAGGGGGGCTTCTGATATACTGTACGCATGTCCGGCATCCAGCTCGCGCTTTATAGGAAGTATCGGCCTACCTCGTTCGATGAGGTGCGGAACCAAGAGCACGTCATCTCCGTTCTCAAAGGCGCGATAGAGAAGAAGCAGGTGCCTCATGCGCTCCTCTTCACCGGCCCGCGCGGCACGGGAAAGACGACCGTCGCGCGCATCTTCGCGAAGGCGGTCGGCGCATCGGACGTCGATACGTATGAGATAGACGCCGCATCGAATCGGAGCATCGACGACGTTCGCGAGCTGAAGGAAGCGGTGAGCACGCTCCCGTACGAGTCGCCGTACAAGGTGTACATCGTCGACGAGGTTCATATGCTCACGAAGGAGGCGTTCAACGCGCTCCTTAAAACGCTCGAGGAGCCGCCCGCGCACGTCATTTTCATACTCGCGACGACGGAGCGCGATAAGCTCCTCGATACCATCACGTCGCGCTGTCAGGTTTTCGAATTCCACGCACCGACGCGAGAGGAGCTTCGCGAGACCGTTATCGCGGTCGCGAAGCGGGAGAAGTTCAAGCTCGCGCCACACGTCGCTGACGTCATCGCGCTTTCGGCCGATGGTTCCTACCGGGACGCCCTCGGTATCACCCAGAAGGTGATGCTCGCCTCGGGAGACAGGGAGCTCGGCGAAGACGAGGTCGCACGCATCGTCGGCGCACCGCGAAGCGCCGTCCTTAGCGAGGTCGTCGCCGCACTCGCGTCCAAAGACGCCGATCGCGGACTCCGCGCGCTTTCGGAGGCCGAGACGGCACACGTCGACATGAAGTTCTTCTTGAAGCTCCTTCTCGAGCGTCTCCGCGCCGTCGTCCTCCTTAGGAACACGAAGGACAAGGACGCGCTCCTTTCGCGCTTCGGCGATGAGGAGGGGAAGACGCTCCTCTCGTACGCGAACGACGCGAAGTCGCCCATCAACTCGCACCTTCTCCTTCGCGCGATCGAGCTCGGGGGATACGTGGGGAAGAGCTTCGCGCCGACCCTTCCCATCGAACTCTTGCTCATCGAACAACACGCCTAGCCATGCACGTATATTTCGTTAGACACGGCGAGACGACGATGAATCGACGGCTCACGCACCAGCCACCCGGCACGCCGCTCTCCGAAAGGGGGCGAGAGCAGGCGCGCGAGGTCGCGGAGTTCCTACGCTCGGTGAACCCCGACCTCCTTCTCACGAGCGACTACACGCGAGCCCTCGAGACCGCCCGCATCATCGGCCTCTCCGTGGGGCTCACGCCGCGCATTCCCGGCTTCCTGCACGAGCTCGTGCGGCCTTCCCGGCTCTTCCACCGTTCGCACTTCGCGCCGTGCACGATCTGGTATTCTTTCCTGACCGCGCTTCATCGTAACGACCTTTCCTGGCACTTCGAGGATGCGGAGAACTTCCCGGAGCTCGCCGGCAGAACGCGTCGCGCGCTCCAGTATCTCGAGTCGCTCTCCGCGACGCATCGTTCGGTCGTCGTCGTCTCGCATACCGTCTTCATAAACGTACTCGTCGCGTACCTCTGCCGCGAGCGCATGCTCGATGTCGTCGACCTCTTCCGGGTGTTCTTCCATTTCGAGCGCCTCAAGAACGGCGGTGTCGTCCACGTCGAGTTCAGCGGACGACGCGAGCGGGGAACGTGTCCCTGGCAACTCGTTCCCATGGCACCCGACGCGCTATAATCGACGGGTATGGAACGACGGCACGCGATACGACGAGGTAAGAGAACGATGACGGTCGTCGCCGTCTCGCTCCTCTCTTTCGCCTTCGTGCTCTGGGGCGTCGCGACTTTCATGCTCGGAGGCACGAACGTTCGGTACGAAGGTGTCAACGCATCGCTCACGAACGCGTCGGCATTTCCCGTGGGCGTCGACCCCCGTGAAAAGCGCATCGTCGAAGTCCCTAACCTCGACGCGTACATCGAACGGGAAGGCTTCGCAGCGACGCGCGCCTCGTCTCGCCAGCTCACCTGGGTCAGCCGAGTCATGGGTCAGCTCGCGCTCATGGATTGGTTCCAAAACCTCGCGTCCCTCTCATCACGGACGCTCGTCATAGAACCGGGCGAGCGCGGCGAGGAGGTCGCCGACCACTTCGCGAAGATACTCGGTTGGAGCGAGGATGAGCGTGCGGCGTTCGTGCGCGCGGTCGCACAGCGGACACCCGCCATAAGAGAGGGGAAGTTCTATCCGGGTCGCTACACCGTCCCGCGAGACGCATCGCCCGAGGCCGTCGCGGACGCCGTACTCGGTTCGTTCACCGAGAACGTGCTCTCGCGCTACGCGACGTCGACCGCCGCCGCCGTGCCGCTTCAGGACGCGCTTACCATCGCTTCGCTCCTTGAGCGCGAAGCATACGACTTCGACGACATGCGCCTCATCGCCGGCGTCATCTGGAATCGGCTCTTCATCGGCATGAACCTCCAGATAGACGCGACCTTGCAGTACGCGAAGGGCACGAAACCTTCAGAACCGTGGTGGCCGCAGGTGGGACCGGCCGATAAGTACATAGAATCCGCGTACAACACGTACGAGAATCCCGGTCTGCCGCCTGCGCCGATCGCGAATCCCTCCGCGGAGGCGATACTCGCCGCGCTCAATCCAAAGAACACCGACTGCCTCTACTATTTCCATGATAAAAAGGCCGGCTTTCATTGCGCGGCGACGTACGACGAGCACGTCGACCTCCTGAAGCGATACTACGGCAGGGGAAAGTGAAATCTAGTATACTGGAGCCCATGCTCGGTGCTCTCGAATCGATGGTCGAATCCCTCGCGGCGGTGGTCCCCCTCGAGGTCTTCGTCACCGTCGCGTCTATACTCGAGGAAGTTCTCGCACCGATACCGTCGCCGACCGTCATGATGCTCACGGGCGCCCTCGCCTCCGTCCAGGACCGCACGCTCCTCATGCTCGTGCCGCTCCTCCTTCTCGGTACCATCGGGAAGACGCTCGGGGCGAGCGTCGTCTACGTGATCGCGGACCGCGGCGAAGACCTCATCATCGGCCGCTTCGGCAGGTACTTCGGGGTAACGCGTGAGGATGTGGAGGCCTTCGGGGATGAACTCGGCACCGGCGCGCGCGGATACTTTCTCCTCACGCTCTTCCGCGCACTCCCCGTCGTCCCATCGACGCTCGTATCGGTCGGGTCAGGCCTCATCAAGGTGCCGTACCGTATGTTCCTCATCGCGACGCTCGTGGGTACCATCGTCCGCGATGGATTCTATCTCTACGCGGGATACATCGGCACGGAGACGTTCGCCGCCATGGTGAACCACTCCGCGAGCGCGGAGACGTACATCGAGGCGGCGGCGCTCGTCGTCGTATTCGTGTACATCGCCTATCGACTCATGAGGCAGAAGCGCCGTTAACGCTCTGGTCTCTGGAAAGTCCCTCTGGCAGGGGAACATGGCACACGCTCACTTCGTAGCATCGCGTGCCGTCTTGAGGGCGCGTGTCCACCAAAGGAGCTCCTCGAGCATGTGGTCCGCAGGCGCCTGAAGCGATGCGAAGAGCTCGTTCGCCGGCGCTTTGCCAGTCTTCACGGGGTAGAAACGTTCACCAGTGAT
>DASTSP010000013.1:0-6157 GCA_035760625.1 Minisyncoccota bacterium
TGCTTCGGTTCACGGAGCACATGCTCGAACCGTACCCACCCGAGATCGAAGCGTCGATCGCGCTCTATCGGAGCATGCGAAAGGCGTGATGACAATCGTCGAGGACCCGCCGCAGCGATGCGACGGGTCTTTTTATAAAAAAGACCGTGTGCCGAAGCACACGGTCCCGAATCGTACTCCTTAGTATCCTCCGTCGACAATGATGTTCGTTCCGGTGACGTAGCTACCGGTCGAACCGGCGACCGCTACGACCATGTTCGCAACTTCATGCGGCTCTGCCCAGCGTCCGATCCAGATCTTCGCCGATTCTCGCTCGCGTTCCTCTAGCGGCAGTGTGTCGTTCATGGGCGTTTCGATCCATCCCGGAGCGACCCCATTCACACGCATGCCGTGAGGCGCGAACCAAGTGCCAAAGTTCCGAATATGCGGGACGAGGCCGGCTTTCGATGCATCGTAGTGCGACGAGATCGGAGAATTTGAGTTGATGCCATTCGTCGACGTAATGAGGACGACCGACCCTCTGATGCCCATAGTGCGCATGCGAACTAAGTTCGTTCGGGTGGCGAAGAACGGCCCGTGGAGGTTGATGTCCATCACCTTCCTGTGCTCCTCCACGGTCTGCTCCTCGATCGGGGTGTTCGGCGACCAGCCGACGGCGTTCACGTACGTCGAGATATCCATCCCGCCATGGAACGCGACTGCGCGTTCAAGGAAGGCAGCATACTCCGTGACATCGAGAGGATTCGCGCGATCAACGTACACGCGCACCCCCTCCGCCTCGATCTCGGTGGCGACTTTTCTCGCCTTCGCCTCATTACTATTGAACGTGATCGTGATCGCCTCGGCGCCGTTCGCGACGAGGCCACGGACGCACTCGCTCCCGATGCCGCCTGAGCCGCCGTCGATGAGCGCATGGCCCTTTACTTTGTTGATGTACTTGGATTTGTCCATAAGAGCTTTCAGAGTTTGATCTGATAAAAGAATACCACGAGAAATGAGTCACGTCAATTTTCTACTTCTCACAGACCTTGGATTTCCGGGCCGTTTCGAACGGTATACTACATACTATATGAAGCGGCTCCTTATTGCGCAAATGTGCATAATCCTCCTCTCCCCGATGCTCGCTACCGCGAAGGACCTAAACGTCGACTTCGTCCAGGGTGTCTGGTTCTCACAAGAACCCGTCTTCGTCGGCGTGCCGACGCGCGTCTACGTCGCGTTTCGGAACAACACCGAGAGCGACCTCACGGGAACCATCCGCTTTTTGGACAATGGTAAGCAGATGGGCTCTTCCGATATCAGCGTTCTTCGTGGACGTATCGTCGAGGCGTGGACCGATTGGACGCCGACGACGGGTAACCACACGATAACCGTGACGATGGCGAACGCGGCCTTACACGAGATAGGCAAAGAACCGGCGCCCATCGACATAGAGGGCATCGCGACCGAGGACGCGGTCACGGTGGACTACGATACCGATGGCGACGGTATCGGAAACGCGTCCGACACCGATGACGATGGCGACGGTATCTCGGACATCGATGAGAAAGCCCGCGGGAGCGACCCGCTCACGCCGAACCCGACGCCCGTAGCGACTACGACGACATCCGCACCGCTCGCTTCGACGACGGCACCGGCCGGCCTCGAGGAGTTCCTTCCCGACGGAAAGACGAGCGACGCGCTGCGGAGCGTGACCGACGGCCTCACGAACGTGAAAAGCGCGCTCGACGCGTATCGAAGAGAACGGAACGCACAGCTCGCGGACGTCTCGACGACGACTCCCCTCGATACCGCGACCATCACGCGAAGCAAGATAGAGGGGCAAAAGACGTTCCTCGGCGGGCTCGTCGCGGGAACCGCGTACCTCCTCAAGAACCTCTATACGTTCGCGCTCTATGCCCTATCGCGCGCGCTCACCTACCCCGCGATGGTCGAGCTCGCGGTGCTCCTTGGGCTTCTCCTTACCATCTATCGATTCGCGAGGCGCGTCGGCCGCCGTCCTGGGTGGGATTGAAAAACCGCTCGCGTACTGCGAGCGGTTTGAACTAAGTTTCAGTTCGGAAGGAGCGACGGTGCCTCTGCGATGCGAGGTCCCGGCTCGTATCTCTCGCCAGGAGCCGCGGATACGTACATGCACCACAGCGTGCCGGACTTCACTTCGACGACCGGAATGACGAAGACGTTGCCGTGACCCACGGCCTCGCACCAGCACTCGGTCGATTGGATTATCTTAGCGAGCGGCAAGTGCAGTTTCCACTCGTCATTTTCGGTACGGAACATGCTCTCGACCCCGTTCGTGCATAGTCCCCAGTTCGCCAGATCGCACGACGCGCTCTGGTATAGGAGATCTTCCACCGTACTGTACGCCTCTAACTCTTCCCGCGTGAGGTATGACTTAGCCATTTGGGCACCCTCCGATAAGAAGTGTCGGGACTCGGGACTCCTTCACCATAGTAAGCCGTCTAAGGGCCGATGGCCAACTTCACGAGGTGATTATCGAGACATGCTACAATCGGGCGCATGAATACATATACGGGAAGCTGTCACTGCGGCGCTGTCAAGTTCACCGTCGACGCGGATATAGAGAAGATCATGGAGTGTAACTGCTCCCATTGCGCGCGGAAGGGATTCCTTCTTTCATTCGTACCCGCGGAGAACGTCACGATCGAGTCCGGCGAGGATAACCTTACCGAGTACCGATTCAATAAGAAGCACATAGCGCATCTCTTCTGCAAGACGTGCGGCGTGCAGGCGTTCGGCCGCGGAGAGCGACCAGACGGAAGCACGACGTACGCGATCAACGTACGCACTATTCCCGACCTCGATGTCACCGCGCTCACCATCGAGAAGGTCGACGGAAAGAATTTTTAAAAAAAAGGAGGCGCAAGCCTCCTTTTCAAGTGAAGAGCGTTCGCACTTTCCCCGCGAACGTCTCCTCGCTCGTATCGTTCTCGATGAACGTGACGTCGAGCTTCACCTGCCGTGGGAAGACGAGCTTCGCGTCCTTTGCGAGCCCATCCCAATTCGCGCAGTCGGCGATCCTCCGCTCGATCACGTCCTTCGCGTCGCCACGCGCTTCGAGCCGCTTCCGGAGCACCTCGTCTCCGGGGTGTCGGATGTAGAGGAAGAGCATTTCCTCGAGCGGCACGCCATAGTCGAGACCCCGCATCGCGATCGTCGGGATGTCGTGCGGCGTGAGCGACGCGAGGAGGCAGTCGCCATATGCGAGCGCCGTCTCGAACGCGTCCTTCGTCGTGCCGTAGAGATTCCCGTGGACCGCTTCTATCCAGAGAAATTTCCCGTCAGACTTCATTTTACGGAACGTGTCCAAATCGACGTACTCGTACCACGGTTCGTCACCAGGCCGCGGAGCCCGGGTCGTCACGCTCGGAAGCTGGCAGAAGCGGACCGCGGGAGCGAAACTCTCCAAAACGCGTATACATGTCGTCTTCCCGGAGCCAGAGGCGCCGGAGAGAACGACTATTTTCCAGGGCACCATGGCCATCTCCTAAAGAACAAGATTGGCGCAACTATACAACGTAAACGGCCGTCCGCAAGTGCGGACGGCCGGGACTTAACAGGCGGCATCGTATCTTCGGAGAGGATACCGCTGACTCGCTTCATGCCCGAGCCAAGGGCTCTTTCTCTTCTCTTCCTCGAGCGCCTGCTCGATGTCCTTCTTCAAGGCCGCGAGCTCGCGTTTCGTGAGCTTCGCGCTGGCACGAAGCGGGGTGCGAAGATGTGCCGGTGGCGGATCCCAAAGCGTGTACTTTCGACGCGGCATGACGTTCTCTCCTTGGTTGATTTCTACCCCTAGCGTAGCATAGAAAAACAAAACAGCCGCTGGTGCGGCTGTTTTATTTCGTATTAAAGTGACCGTTCGACTAGGGCGTCGATTCAAGGCGCCACGTAGGCGCATGAATCGACGGACTCCGAAAATATAGTCGCTTGCGCTCCTTATTCTCGGGTCACCACGCGAAGTGTGCAAAGGCGCGGTTCGCCTCCGCCATCTTGTGCGTGTCCTCCTTCTTCTTCACCGCAGCACCCTCTTCGCGAGCGGCTGCCATGATCTCTGCGGCAAGCGCCTTGAACATCGGCGTACCCTTCTGGCCGCGAGCGGCCGTGATGATCCACCGGAGCGCGAGCGCGAGCCGACGCTCGGGCCGAACTTCGCGCGGGACCTGGTAGTTCGCGCCGCCGACGCGTCGTGAGCGGACCTCCATCTGAGGTCCCGCGTTTCGAAGTGCGGTCTCGAAGATCTCCGCGGGGTCGCCGCCTCCCTCCTTCGCGTTCTTGATCTCCTCGAACGCCGCGTAGACGATCTTTCGCGCGGTCTCCTTCTGGCCGCGAAGCATTATGTAATTGATGAGTCTCGTTACGTTCTGCGAGTTGTACCGCTCGTCCTTCGTAAGCGGAGCTCGTCGTTTGATTGGTCGTCGCATATATTTCCTGTCGTTATCTATAGCGAGTATAGTCTATTTGTAATTTAGTTTATTTCTTCGACTTCTTCGCACCGTAGCGTGAGCGTCCTCGCATACGCTTGTCGACGCCGGTCGCGTCGTACTTACCGCGGACGATCGTGTAGTTCACGCCGATGTCCTTCACGCGGCCGCCGCGTACGAGGACGACCGAGTGCTCCTGGAGCGTGTGTCCGATGCCCGGGATGTAGGCGGTGATCTCCTCATGGTTCGTGAGACGAACGCGAGCGATCTTTCGAATAGCGGAGTTCGGCTTGCGCGGCGTCTTCGTCGTCACGCGCGTGCAGACGCCACGCTTGAACGGCGAGTTGTACGAGTTCGGACGGTTCTTGATCGAGTTGAAACCCGAACGGAGGGCGCCCGTCTTCGTGCGCCCCGCGCCGCCGCGTCGTCCCCGCTTGGTTAGCTGATTGATCGTTGCCATGATGAATTAAATCCCTGAAATAGTGGGCCTACTCTACTATATATTGAGAAATTCGCAAGCAGTCCGGCCGTGAGCGTCCCGAAAATAAAAAAATGGCAGAGTCTCGCCGACTACAACGTCGACCCTGCCATCTGGGCATAGCTCGGAATGTTCGTCTGTCCGCAACCGTTCGCTTCTGGGAGTGAAGCGGGGTCGCGATAGACTAGCGCCCGAGAGCACGGTCCCGACCGGTTCCCAAAATCATTAACTAAGCGATACCAGTAAAAATAAATTTAGTCAAGGTACTGCGGCGCCACGTCGCGCGCATATGCCCCAATTTACAAACCGGTCAAAACACGAAAGACGACCGTGACGAGCGCGGAAAACGGCTGCCAAAGGACCTGCATGAAGATGAACACCATGAGGAAAAGACCGAGAAGTCCGATGCGTTCTACCGCGCCGACGAGCGCGCGGTACCGGTACTCTAGCGACCCCGGAAAGAAGGCGGCGATGATCTTCGACCCGTCGAGTGGCGGGAGCGGTATCGCATTGAAGAGGCCGAGGAGGACGTTAATGAAGACGATGTAGCTCGACATCTCGATGAACGGTCCGGAGAGGTGGAGCGGGACGGCGAAGCGGATGAGAAGCGCGAAGACGAGCGCGAGGAAGAGGTTCGCGAGAGGTCCGGCCGCGGCGACGATCGATTCCGACCAGCGGCCGTTTCTGAGATTGTACGGGTTATACGGCACGGGCTTCGCCCACCCGAAGAGAAACGGCGCGTGCGAGAGAAAGAGAAATGCCGGAATGATGACCGAACCCAATGGGTCGATATGGACGACCGGGTTCGGCGTGAGCCGGCCGGCGAGGCGCGCCGTCGGGTCGCCGAGCCAATTCGCCGCGTACCCGTGCGCCACTTCATGGAACACGATGGAGAGGATGAGAATGGCGATGGTGATGAGCTCGAACATATATATATGATAGTAGCACGTATTATAGGCCGGGAAGATGAAAGCTCAAACGGCACCTCGCCATCTCGTGTTGCAATTTGACCGTTCCATGCTAGTATAGCCGCACTAATATAACGACGTATGGCAAAGCAGTGCGACATAACCGGTAAGAAGGCGCAGGTCGGCGGGCGGTACTCGAACCGAACGCGTGCGACGCAGTTCAATCCCTCGGGGAAGGTGCTTCGTCAGCCGAACCTCCAGAAGAAGCGCATCTTCGTACCGGAGATCGGCAAGACCGTCGTCGTGAACGTCTCGACGAAGGGCCTCCG
>DASTSP010000014.1:0-10620 GCA_035760625.1 Minisyncoccota bacterium
TAATCCTACGCCGCCTTCATCGCCTCGATGCCTCCCGTTATCTCGGAGACTTCCGCGGTGATGACGCTCTGTCGTTCTTTGTTGTACGCGAGCGTGAGCGTCCGCTCGACCTCCTCCGCCTTGTCGGTCGCGTTCTTCATCGCGACCATGCGAGCCGAATGTTCGCTCGCCTTCGATTCGAGGAGCGCGTGGTAGAGCATGACCTTGATGAGGAGCGGGAATATCTCCGCGTATACCTCCTCGCCCGATGGCTCGACGGTGTACGGGATGTGCGGCCGCTCTTCCGCGGTTCCGCTCCACTTACCCGCCGACGGGGTGATACCCGCGACGATCTCCTGGAGCGACGCCGACTTCAAGGGGAGGATACGCTCCGATACCGCTTCCTGTGCGAACGTCGATATGAACGACTCGTACACGACGTGGACCGCATGGTACCGCTTCGCGGAGAATTCGGAGATGAGGTGCGATGCGACGACCTCGAAGTCGTCGAGACTCACGTCGTCCTGAACGTTGAGAAAATGGAGCGGCACCTCATACCCACGACGGCTGAAGTGCTCGTAGCTCTTTCGCCCGAAACATATGACGGCCACGTTCTCCTTGGAAGACGCCGCGACGACCCGCTCGGCCTCTTTGAGGACGGAGCTGTTGAGACTACCCGCGAGGCCTTTGTCCGAGGTGACGACGACGACCGCGTGCTTCCCCTCGGCATGCTCGGCGAAGAGGGGGTGCGACTGAGCCCCGTAATCGCGAGAGACATGCTCGAGGATGCGAAGCGCCGCCTCCGCGAACGGACGTCCCGCGAGCGCTCGCTCCTGCGATTTCCGCATCTTCACCGCGGAGACCGCCTGCATGGCCTTCGTGACCTTGCTCGTGCGTTCGGTCGCCTTTATCTTGTTTTTGATCTGCTTGAGCGCCATTGTCGATTATGCGTAGAGGTTCGGGTGGGTCTTCTTGAACTCGTCGACTATCGCCTGCAGCTTCGCCGTCGTTTCGTCCGAGAGCGCGCGCTCCTTTCGGATAGTCTCGAGAATGTCGGGCGTATCGCGCTCGAGCTGTTCGAGGAACGTCCTCTCTATCTCACGTACCTTCTCTACCGACGCGCCGTCGAGGATGCCGCCGTTCGCCGCGAAGATGGAGACGACCTCCTCCTCAAACGGCATCGTCGCGTGTTGGTCTTGCTTCAAGAGCTCCGTGTACTTTCGGCCGCTCTCGATCTGCTTCTTCGTGTTCTCGTCGAGATCACTCGCAAACTGCATGAACGCTTCGAGCTCTCGAAACTGCGCGAGCTCGAGACGGATCTTGCCCGAGACCTTCTTCATCGCCTTCGTCTGTGCGGCCGAGCCGACGCGCGAGACGGAGATACCGACGTTCAATGCCGGTCGGATTCCCTTGTTGAAGAGATCGGTCTCGAGGAAGATCTGGCCATCCGTGATGGAGATGACGTTCGTCGGGATGTACGCCGAAACGTCGCCCTCTTGCGTCTCGATGATGGGGAGTGCCGTGAGCGACCCGCCACCGAGCGCGTCGGAGAGTTTCGCCGCGCGCTCGAGGAGACGAGAGTGGAGATAGAAGATGTCACCCGGGTACGCCTCGCGTCCCGGCGGACGGCGAAGGAGGAGCGACATCTGCCGATACGCGACCGCGTGCTTCGAGAGGTCGTCGTACACGATGAGCGCGTCCTTTCCGTCCTCCATGAAGAACTCGCCGATCGCAGCGCCGGCGAACGGTGCGAGGAATTGGAGCGGAGATGGATCCGCCGCGGACGTGGCGACGACGACCGTGTACTCCAAGGCACCGTTCTCCTCGAGCTCGCGGACGATGCGCGCCGTCTTCGACTCTTTCTGTCCGACCGCGACGTAGATGCAGATCGGCCGGTTCTCCTTCGGCTCGTACTTTTGGTTGATGATCGTGTCGATGGCGACGGTCGTCTTTCCCGTACCGCGGTCACCGATGATGAGCTCTCGCTGTCCGCGACCGATGGGGATCATCGAGTCGATAGCCTTGATGCCCGTATGGATGGGCTCATCGACGCCGGCGCGCTCCATGACGCCGTACGCGACGCGCTCGATAGGCATGTCGCGAGTCGCCTCGTACGAGCCCTTACCGTCGATGACCTCACCGAGCGGACTCACGACGCGGCCGACGATGCCCGCACCGACGGGAATACTAAGGAGTTTGCCGGTTCGGCGCACGGTCATTCCCTCGGTGACGCGCGATGCGTCTCCGAGAATGACGACCTTCACCGATTCCTCCTCGAGATTGAGGACGAGACCGAAGAGCGAACCGGTCTCTTCCATCGCGTCCTTGAGCGCCGTACCCTCGGCATCCTCGAAGAGCACCATCTCCATCATGCGAGCCTCCTTGACGCCCTCGATCTCGGCGACGCCGTCGCCCACGGCGACGACGATACCTATCTCCAGAGCCTCTCGCTCGGGTGCGATGGCCTCCAGTTCTTTCTTGATGCGTTCGATGATGGTGCTCATATATATCGTGGTTATCGTGCCGTTAAACGTTGGTACGCGTGAAGGAGCTTCGTCTTAAAACTACGGTCGATGCGCTTTCCCGACGCCTCGGCGACGAAGCCGCCGATGAGATTGTCGTTCACCTCGACCGCGGGCTTTTCGCTCGACCCGAGACGCGCGAAGGCATCGGCTATCTCCCGCTCGTAGCGAGCAACGTCGCGCTCGCGAGCAACGCTAAGGACCGGTCTGGACGTCCGCTCTCGACGTCGAAATTCCTCCGCGAGTCCGCGAAGGATGCGTGGATACATCGGAGCGAGCCCGCGACCGTCGAGGTACGTGCGGAGAGCGGAGAGCGTCTTGTCGACGTTTCCCTCTCGCTCGATGACGTCGTATGCTGCTTTAACGTAGTCGCGGACGTACATGGTGTTCGTTACTTCGAGAGCTCATCGCGAAGCACGCGCTCGGCTCCGAGTATCGCGAGCTTCGCGATCTCCGCTTCGCTCTCCTTCTGAGCCTGTGCCTTCAGTTCCGCTGCGGCGAGCTTCGCGCTCTCGAGCTCGCGCGCGATGCGCTCCTGTGCTTCATTAAGGAGCTCTTTCCCCTTCTCTTCGGCGTGCTCCGTGCCGCGCTTCACGATATCGGACGCCTCCCGGTGCGCGTCCTCGAGTACGCGGTGCTTCTCGACGTCGGCGTTCTTGCGCGCCTCCGCCGCATCCTCGGCGTCCTTGACGCCCCGCGCTATTTTCGATGCGCGATCCGAGAGCATCTTAAGAACGGGCGTATAGAGGAAATACCAAAGGATGCCGACGAGGACGCCGAAGTTGAAGACTTGAATGACGATGAGTCGCCAGTCGATGCCGAATGCCTTGATGAGTTCCTGCATACGCCAGGGCGGTTAGCCGAATCGAATGATAAAGCCGACGACGATCGCGAATATCGCGAGCGCCTCGGTGAAGGCGATACCGATGAACATGTTCGTCTGGATCCTGCCCGAGACCTCCGGATTGCGACCGATCGCCTCAAGCGCCTTCGATACGAGGATACCGATACCGATGCCGGGGCCGATCATGCCGAGACCGACGGCGAGCGCCATACCGAGTACCTTGATTGCTTCGATGTCCATACTATATGTGTGCTGTTATCTGGTTACTGCTAATGGATAACTGGGGGCCGCGCACCGAAGTGAGAGGCTCCCAGCTACGCACTAGTGATGCTCGGGTTCCGCTATCGCGAGCTTGATGAAGAAGAGCGTCAAGACCGCGAATATGAACGCCTGTATGAACCCGACGAAGAGCTCGAAGGCGAGTATCGGAACAGGAAGTATAAAGGGTACGAAGAAAATCGCAATCAGGATGAGCGTCTTTCCCGCGAAGATGTTCCCGAAGAGACGGAACGAGAAGGAGACGAGGCGCGCGAGTTCGCTGAAGAGCTCGATGATGCCGATGACGAACGCGAGGGGCGACGCGAAGTTGATGAACTTAGAACCGTACTTCCAGACGCCGAGAAAGGCGATGCCGGTCACTTCGACCGTGAAGAAGGCTATGAGCGCGAGCGCGATGGGGATATTGAGGTCGGTGTTCGCCGAGTGGAGGAACGGGACGAATTCGCTTAGTCCGTCCTCGATCTTCCACATGCCGAGCGCGTCGACGCCCGGGAGGAGCGCGATGACGTTGAGCGCGAAGATGAAGACGAAAATGCTCATGATGAGCGGAAAGAACCGCTTCGCGAGTTCCCTATCCTCGAGCGCGTCGGCGACATAATCGAACGCTCCACCGACGAAGAGTTCGACGGCGACCTGGGTCTTCGAGGGGACCATCGCGAGGCGCCTTTTCGCGACGATGGCGAAGACGAGGAGAAGTGCGATCATCACCCATGTGGTGAGCAAGGTCGCGGTCAATGGAATACCGAAGAAATGGCCGAGTACGGGGGCAGAAAGGTGAATTGCGATACCCTCCGATGCGGCATGAGCGGTGTTCATAATTTCGCGCGCATGATAACAGACAATAGGTATAAAGAAAAGCCGAATTCCTGCGTACTTTCAAGCGATACGAGCCGCTCAAGGCCTCATTCGTACCACAGGGGTCATGAGCGTTCGGTGAAGGCGATAGACGGGCATTTCACGGCGGAACGATTGACCAAACGCCATATCATGCGTATGATATCCGGGTTCCGTTTTGGGCCCGTAGCTCATTTGGCTAGAGCGCCTGTTTTGCACTCAGGAGGTGGGGGGTTCGAATCCTCTCGGGTCCACTGATACGGAGAAACCGGCTTCATGCCGGTTTTTTCGTATCAGGCTGGGTGTGGGAGGATTCGAAGACCTTGAGCAGTCGCTGCGCGACCAGATTTTCCTTTAGAAAATCGAAATACTCTTGTGGTGAAAGGTATACCGATTCTGTAAGAATCGAATCCTCTCGGGTCCACACACGATATAAAACCTGCCCTGCGGCAGGTTTTATCGTGTGTGGAAGCCGGAGCGTTGTTTCGGCTATTCCTAATGTCGAAACCGCGAGGCAGGACAGGAAGCACTTATGAGCGGAGCGAATTAGTGACTTGCGTCACAGCAACCCCACTAGAACATCGCGGTTCGTATCTTGTTCCGTATGGCATCGAGCCAGTCTCGTCGATACCGATACATGAGGAGGATGGAACCGGATATGACGAGGAGCGCTCCCGCGAGGGCGAGCTCGCGCTTCAAGTTCCGTATGTACGCGACCTCCGGGTTCTCGGGGTGGTCGGACGCGGCCTCTGCGATGTTCGGCAGGAACGCGTCGATGATGCTCGCGGCATCCGTCGTCGTCGCGACCGACGGCTCCGTCGTCGAGGGCGTCGTCATCGGTGCCGGTACGAGCGGAACCGCCGGTATGTGCGCCGGACTCGACCACACGAGTATCGAACCGTTCATTCCGTACGTTCGCGTCATGCCGGCGGCGTCGAGCACGGTCTCGAGACGATAGACACCGACTGGCGCATCGACATCGAACCCGATGTCATATCCGATCCGAACGGTCTCGTGCGCCGCTACGGTACCGAGGTCCCATACCTCCTCGTGGAGCACGGCGCCCTCGGGATCACGGAGGACGTCATGGAGGACCACACCGTCCACGGCTTCATCCCCGTCGTTCGTGAGGGTGAGTCGCTCGGTCGTCGTCGCCGCCACGTCGAGGCGTACGCTCGTCGTCGCGCTCTCTCGCTCCACGACCAATGCGCGCGGAACCGTGACGCTTCCGCCCGCGAGCGTGGTCGGCTCCGGCTTCTTCCCGTGCGAGTTCGAGCCATGGTGATGCACGGCGGTCGAGACAGTCACGATGTCGCTATTGTCGACCATGTTGTTGTCCGTCTCATGCTCCATGACGTCGTACGTCGTATCGATGTCTGTCCCTTCTCCTGCGTTTTTCACCGTACCCGAGTACGTGAGCTCGACGGCACCGCCCGCGGGGATATCACCGAGATGCCAGACGGCATCTCGCCCATCAAGCGACAATGGTACCGATGCGTTCGAGAGCGCGAGGTGATCGGCGTCGTACGTCGCTCGAAGGGTCACATCCGTCGCCGTAGAATCGCCGTTATTGATGACCGTCACCTTATACGCCGCGGTGTCACCGTTTCCGAAACCCGTAGGAACGGTCGCCTGGCCACCGACCCAGAGATCGGGACGTCCAAACGCGATGTTCCCGTTGAAGTCTCCGAGAATGTTCACGATCGCGAGTATCCAGTTTCGACCGACGACCGTCGCGTTCGCGACGTTCATGATGTTCGCGCCGGCATACGCGTTACCCGTCGAGATGAGCGCCGTGTCCGCGTTATGAATCTCGTTCTCGCCGGTGAGCGCGACGACGTGGACGCGGTTCTTGATGGATGCGGCGTTCGTCGTCGTCGCATAGAGCGAGCCTCCGCCTCCCGTGCCGCCTTCGGTATCGAAGAGATAGATCCCGCCATCCCCATTATCCATCCAAGCGAGCGTATCCGGAGCGCCGAACACCTGACCGGCCCATGACCCGTTCACGCGAAAAATGATGGAGACGCTCTTCCCACCCACGAGCGACGTGTTGAGTTGATTGAAGACGTTCACGCCCGATGCGCTCGCACCGCTCGATATCGTCGAACTCGACGCGTCGGCCATATTCGCGCCGGTCGCGGTGTCGAGGGAGATATCATTGTCGATCGAGCCCTCGTTCGTTATGGAAAGCGCGGCTGGTGTGGTCGATTGGGAAAGTTCACCGAAGAACTTCTCGAGGCTCGGGAACACGATGTCGCCGTTCACGTCCTGAAACGCGTTCATCGTGACGAGGAGGTAGTTCGAATCGATGACGTTCGTGTTCGCCACATTGACGAGATTGACGCCCGCGTACGCGTCTCCGCTCGCGATCGCGGCGTTTTCCGCACCGTCTATGGTGTTCCCGCCGGTTTCCGCGGTGACGTAGAGGGAGTTATCAAGAATCGCGCCGTTCTCGATGTTCGTGTGGACCTCATTATCGGCGCAGCCCGAGAGGGAGCACGTCGATGAGCTCGCGGCGAGGTAGTCGCGCAGGTCGAGACCGCCCGTCAGCGTATCGAAGAAATTCTTGAAGAGAACCACGCCCTTCGAGTTCACGAAGTTCGAGTTCACGAGATTGAGGACGTTCGCGAGCGCGACCGCGGTACCCGTTTTGATGACGGTCGTCGTCCCCGCTCCTCCATTGTCGGTATCGACGGTCGTCGACCCGAGGCCGTTCCATTCGGTCGACGTCGCCGACGACGTACCGGTCGAGCTCCATGTCGTGGAACTCGCGCTCGTCGTCGCGGTGAGATGGGCGACCGGTGTCGTCGAGCTCGAAAGCGCGCTCGTCGAGGTTCCGCTCTCCATCGCGGCCGCATCCGCACTGACTGTTTCGGTCGAGGTCGCGTCACCCGAGGGCGCGCTCGACGTCGCGACAGTGACTGCGTCGTCAGACGGTTCCGGGTCCGAGGAGACGACGGCCTCCGTCAGAGGCACGGTATCGTTCGCCAGGCCCGCCTCGACCGGGGGCGTCGTCGTCCCGTCATCGGCCCGTACCGTAGCGACGGGAAGTAGCGCGAGAAGGAGGCTCATGATGACGATTGGGCTCGCGATGCGGAGCGTGGTGGATGCGTTCATGGTGTACAGTGGTTATTCGTAATGATCACCTGTTTTCATATAAATTCTCGTCCTGTGAGGAGAACTTATCTGAAAACAGGTGGTGCCTGTTTTCAGATGTCACTAGTTTCGAGTGATCCGGGTAAGGGATCGACCAGAGACCGTCACGACCTTCGCGAGCGAATCGGATACGCCGGTCACGACCGCGCCGCCCTGGCCGCCGTTACCGCCGTTACCGCCGCTTCCGCCCGTTGCCGAGCTGCCGTCACCGCCGCCGACCGCGTTCGCACCATTGTCGCCGATGGCGCCGATAGCGCCCTTCGAGCGATTGAAACCGGTGTACGCGTCGACGCCGACCGAGTTCTGGACCGATGCGTCGTTTTGGTTCGCGACGACGACGTCGTTATGCGCGACCACGTACGTCCGCGTGTAATCGATCGACTTATTGTCGTGCTGTTCCGCCGCCATTTCGTCGGAAGAGTTCGACTCGCTTGAGACCTGCCAAGCGCTCTCGTTGTCCTGCTGATAGTTCGACGTACCGGAGTCCGCAGACTGCGACGAATCGCTCGCCGATGCCTGGCTCCATGAGCCGTCGGTGTCGCTCGAGTCCTCGGACGCAGACGCCGAGTTCGTGCTTTGGTACGTTTCGTGTGAATCAGAGCCGTTCGCGTAGTTCTGCTCGTTCGAGCTCTCGTTGTACGACGAGTTCGCAGCCTGTGACTCCGAACCGGAGCTTCCGACCGACGAACGCGCGTGGAGCGTCACATCGTACTGATTCACGTCGCTACGGTTATCCTCGATCGTAACCTCGGTCGAGTTGACGTCGTTCTCGACGTCGGCCGTTCCGATAGCGTCGCCGGTCGTGATGGAACCGCCGTTGCCGCCATTCCCTCCGTTACCGCCGTTGCCGCCGCGAACCGCGCTTCCGTCGCCGCCGCCCACCGCGCTACCGCCCATCGAACCGCGAGCGCCTTCGGCGCCCTTCGAGACGTTGCCGCCGGTGTTCGACGCGACGGATACGTTATTCGATATCGACGCCGAATTCGTCGTCGAAACGGTGATCGTGTCCGCGAACGCGACCGGTGCCGCGAGGAGGAGGCTCATCGTGCTGATAATGGATGCCGCTTTGTGTAAGATCATAGACTTATGCTTATGGTATTAATGCGCTAGTAATGGTCTCCCGACGATACCGACCGCGGTTCGCAATATGCGAACCGGGCGCTCGTACGTTGGACGCTCATTGTAATGAAAGTGGCATGATAAAAAGATGAAATTTTTCGGTCGATTTTCATGAAGATGAAGTCGACGGCGCGTACACCCCGCATGTACGGGGAGTTCATGAGAAAAAACGCTCCGTTCATGAAGCGTTCTCCCATTTCATTCATCGCTCACTCAAAATTCACTGGTGCAATACGCAAAGCGCGGTCCTCACGGACCGCGCTTTATCGCCTACTGTGCAATGTCGGGGTAGCCGGAATCGGACCGACGCTACATCCACCCCATGGACGCGTACTACCACTATACGATACCCCGACGCTGGACGGTAAGCTCAGCCCTAGGATTATACAGAAATTCGCGACTTTCGCTACGGCGCTATCGAATCGATGCGCTCCGCTAACTCGAAGTCGAGCGGCGTGAGACCCTTCGCGTCATGCGTGGAGAGACGGACCTTGACCTTGCCGTACGAGAGTTCGACGTCGGGGTGGTGTCCGAGTATCTCCGCATGCACCGCTATTTTCGCGACGAACGCGAGGCCTGCGACGAACGATGGGAACGAGTACGTCTTCGCGATCTGGGTCGTTGCCGCGTTTACCGTCCAGTCGGGATAATTCTTCAGTCGTTTCTTGACCTCGCTCGCCTTCATCGCCTGTTTCGAACGAACTGCCATATCGGTATTATGACACACGAACGCGGCACGCATCGTCGATGAGGTGAGCAAGGAATTCTCCGTACGAGCCTCCGACCGCCTCGATCGCCTTCGGAAGGAGCGACTCGGGTGTTAACCCGGGAAGCGTGTTCACCTCGAGGAAATAGACGCCATCGGGTGCGACGATGAAGTCCGATCGCGAGTACTGGGAGAGCCCGAGCTCGCGGTGGACGAGCTTCGCGAGGCGCTCGAGTTCGTGTTTCGTCCTCATATCGAAGGTCGATGGACAGAGTTCTCGCGTCTCACCCGAGTACTTCACGGTCGCGTCGAAGTACTCGGCGTGAGGCGGCGGCACGATCTCGATGGCCGGGAATGCGTAGAGGTCGTGGCCGCGGTAGCGCTCCGCGACGCCGCACGTCGCCTCTCTACCCTTGATGCGTTGTTCCACCATGACCTCTTCGAACTCGTCGAGCGCTTCGCGAAGTGCCTGGTGAAGGAGGAGCGGGTTCGTGACCATCCGCGTGCCGACCGACGAGCCCGAGGCGACCGGCTTCACGACGTACTGCGGGCCGAAAAGCCGCATGATGCGCTCGGCGACGCGACCGATATCGTCTCGCGACTCGCGCGTTACGTGAACGTGCGGCGCGAATCGAACGCCCGCGTCCCGAAGGTGGCGCTTCGTGAGGATCTTGTTCATCGCGATGTTCGAGGCGTAGACTTTGCTCCCCGTGTACGGAACGGCATACCGCTCGAGGAGACGCTGGAACGTGCCGTCCTCGCCGAACGTTCCATGGAGCGCGTTGAACACGACGTCGACCGAGTAGAGAATCTGCTCCGGCAAACGGACGCGACCGTCGACGAGCCACTCGCCCGAGCGAAGTATGATGACGTCGATCGGCGCGAAGCGCTCGGGGTCGAGATTCGCGATGACCGCGGCACCGGTCCGCATCGAAACCTCGTACTCGTCGCTCATGCCGCCGCGCACTACCGCTACGCGTACCCTATGCATACGCATAGTGTACCACGGTGCCATTTACGTCAGTTCTGGCGCATACTGAAAAACCACCCTCCCGGGTGGTTTTCGTTAGGCCTTCGCCTTCTTGATGGCCGCCATGAGGCGGGACTTCTTCCGCGAGGCGGTGTTCTTCTTGATGACGCCGCGCTTCGCCGCCTTATCGAGTGCCTCGTAGGCGCGCGAG
>DASTSP010000015.1:0-4028 GCA_035760625.1 Minisyncoccota bacterium
GGACATTCCGCCGGGACTCCTCCGCGCGCCGGGTATCGAGAAGAAGGTCGAACTCCGCGTTCGCGAGGGTTGCGACAACCGCGGCCCAGGAAAGAGTCTCCTCTGCGAGCACCTCACGCACCCCGAGGACGAGGACGCGACGTCGACCGATGATGGCGACGACGACAGTGTGAGCGGCCGCGACCACGAGGAGGATGATACCGCCTCTTCGACGGACGACGAGGGGGACGACGACTCAGCCTCTTCGACGCCGGACGGAAGCAACGACGACTAGCCCTCCACAGAAACAAAATGGCCGCCTTCAGGCGGCCTTTTTGTTTCTGCGGTATACTTCACTCTATGACATACAGTATCCATCGCGCGCCTATCGCGCTTATCATCTTGCTCGTGACATTTTTCGTGCTCTTTGTGCTTCCGACTCGAGCGGACGCATACGTGAAGACCGGCGAATCCACCATCAAGGCGGACGGCTCAATCATCTTCCTCATGGACTATGTCTTTGGCCACGAGAAGCACGAGATCGGCATGCCCGTCATCGCGAGAGACACCGACGGAGCGCTTCCCTCGATGCTCTCGTACCAGATATTCGATGAAACGGGCGCGCGCGTCGCCGGCCGCGCGATCGGTATCGTCCTTAGTTCGGCCCGGGTCGACGGGACGGGTGAGTACGTCGTCCCGAAGGGTCACTCGCGGAAATTCACCCTCATGGTCATCTTCACGCCGGAGAAGAACAACGCCGTATCGAAATACCGGCTCCAGGTGACGTCGCTCCCCTTCTACTTCGACAAGACACAGCTGTTGAGACTGAACCCCTCCGAGCTTACGCACTATACGACCGCCCTCGTCACTCCGTAGCGCACGCGCTCTCGCCGGCGAGCCACCCGGTCGTCCAGCAGAGCTGGAGCGAGAAACCGCCCGATGGACGGTTTATGTTGAGCACGTCGCCGACGAGGTACAGATTCTCGTGAAGTTTCGAGCGCATCGTTCTCGTATCTATCTCGGAGAGATCGACGCCGCCATCCGATACTATCGCCCAATCGTATCCCATCGTGCCGGTCACCGTAATGGGCATGCGCTTCATGCGTAGGGTGAGTTCGCCGCGAAGTTCTCGACCGACGCTGTGCGCCTTCAGCCGCGCGTTTTCAGCCGAACCGATGAGCGTCTCGGCGAGCGCGTTCGGAAACCAGGCGCGAAGCGCGTTCTGAAGATTCTTGTTCGAGTGGACCTGAAGAAGTTCGTTGAGTCTCGTGCGTAGCGCGCCCTCGTCCTCGTGCGGAAAAAGGTCTATCTCCGCGTTCACCGCTCCCCTGCTTAAGAGCTCTTTCACCTCATGCGCGGCGTTAAGGATGGTCGGGCCCGACAGACCGAAATGGGTCATCAAAATGTCACCATCTTTCACGAGTTTGTCCGTCGCGCCATTGAAGGCGATCCTCGCGCCGCGAAGCACCGTTCCCGCGAGACGTTTTACCCACGCATCCTCTACGACGAGTGGAACGAGGTTCGGATTCGGCTCATGAGCCGTGTGACCAACGGCGCGAAGCCACGAGATGCTCTCGCCGCTCGAGCCCGTCTCGGCGTGCGACTTACCGCCGCTTGCGATGACGTACGCGCGCCCCACGAACGTACCGCGGTCCGTCACGACGCCGGCAATGCGTCCGTCGGTCGTTTCGAACCCCTGCACCGCGGTCTTAAGGAGTACCGTGACCTTACCATCCGCCACGTACCGCTCCATGGCGCGCGTGACGTCGGGAGCCTTATGCGTCTTCGGGAAGGCGCGCTTTCGCTCTTCGACGACGAGCGGCACGCCGTGCGCCTCGATGAACGCGAAGGTGTCGCGGACGCCGAAGCGTGAGAAGGGCGAGTACAGGAATTGTTCCGCATCGCCGTAGTGCCGAAGGAGGGTTCGGATATCGTCTTCGGCGTTCGTGACATTACATCTTCCGCCGCCCGTTATGGAGAGTTTCTTCCCGAGCACCTCGTTCTTCTCGATGAGGAGTACGCGAAGGCCGCGCTCTCCGGCGCGGCCGGCCGCCATCATTCCCGCCGGCCCGCCGCCCACGACGACGACATCATACTCCCTGCTCGTTGACATAGTGCGAAAATACTAGCATAATCAAGCCTCAAATCAAATCTATGGACTTTCCCATGCGACTCAACAAATTCCTCGCGCACGCAGGGTACGCGACGCGCCGAAGCGCGGACGCTCTCATCGAGGCCGGGCGCGTCTTCGTGAACGGGAAACGAGCGGTCGTCGGACAGAAGGTCACGGAGACCGACAAGGTCGAACTCAAGGATTACGACGCGACGAACTTCCGCTACCTCCTCTACTACAAGCCGCGCGGCGTCATCACGCACTCGCCCGAAGGCGACGAGGTCGACATCGAGACGCGCATCAGGCGCGATTGCGGCGTGACGGGCGTCTTTCCGGTCGGCCGCCTCGATAAGGACTCCGAGGGTCTCATCATCCTCACGAACGATGGGCGCATCACCGGGCCGCTCCTCAGCCCCGAGCACGGCCACGAGCGCGTGTACGAGGTCGACACCGACAAGCGCGTGACGCAGACGTTCCTCAATGCGCTCGCGAAGGGCGTCGACATCGAGGGATACCGCACGAAGCCCGCGAAGGCGGACTTCCTTCCCGGGAACGAGCACGGCCTCCGGCTCACGCTTACCGAGGGAAAGAAACATCAAGTACGCCGCATGTGCGCGGCACTCGGCTACCAGGTGCGCCGCCTCCGTCGCGTTCGCATCGACGCGTACGAACTGAAGCGCCTGAAACCCGGCGCCTTCTACGAACTCTCGAAGAAGGAGGCGGCGCACTTCCGAAGGCGCCTCGGCCTCCCCGCCTAATACGGAAAAAGCCGCGGACGAGTCCGCGGCTTTTTCTATAACTGGACTGGCTTTATGCGAGCTTGACGTTCACAGCAGCAGGTCCCTTCTCACCATCCTCCACGTCGTACGTCACGATGTCACCCTCCTTGAGTGAATCGTAGAGCAGTCCGTCCGCGAGCGATCGCGCATGGAAGAAAAGGTCCTTTCCATTGCCTCCCTCCTCGGGAGTAATGAAACCGAATCCTCGGTCGGTGAGACGAGCGATTTTACCCTTCATTGATCTATGATCATTCTTATTGAATAAACAAAACCGATGTGCTTCTGATCCGACTAGCTCAGGCCCTATGTTTTGTATGAAAATACTACCATGCTTATTCCGCCGTGTCGATAGCATGTGGATGAAGATTACGTGTCGTATGTATTGACGGACATCGATATGAGCGTATAGTACGGCTAACGTAGCGCTCCTTGGGGCTGTGCCCCGCCCTTTTTACCGAAATAAGCCGTATTATATGACTTTCCTCTGGAAAGCGGCCATTATGGCCGTTCTTGCCGTCGTCTTTCTGTCGCCCTCCCGGGCGGTTTTCGCAGCAGAGACGTACGATGTTGCCCCGATCGGCGCGCTCGCGACGTACCGCTTCGATAACGAGAACTGGTTCACGCTCCCCCACCCCAAGGTCGCGAGCTTTACGGTCGAAGACGACGGTAATTTCTCGGGTATGACCGAGGACGGCATTCCCTTCACTCAGCGGAATGTACCGAACACGCTCGGCGTTCGCATACAGCGTTTCGAGATACAGGACCACTACCACTTCATCGTCGAGGGCGAGGAAGCGTACTCGGCAGACGAACTCGCCGTGAAAGTGGAGCGGATACTCACGGAGCGCGGACAGTAGACGAAAAACACCGGCCGTGCCGGTGTTTTTCGTTTTAGGACTTCAGTCCCTTCAGATACGTAAGCATCGTGTCGACGTCCGAGACCTCGAACGGGTCCGTCGGGCAATCGTCCCTGAATCCCGGTTCGATGAACGCCTTCTTGATCTCTCCGTCCTCGACGTACATGCTGTAGCGCCACGAACGGTCGCCGAATCCGACGTCGTTCTTCTTCACGAGCATGCCGAGGCCGCGCGTGAAGTCTCCCGAGCCGTCCGGAATGAGCTTCACCTTGGACACGTTCTGCGCCTTTCCCCACTGGA
>DASTSP010000016.1:0-5145 GCA_035760625.1 Minisyncoccota bacterium
GAGTCGCTTCGCTCGGTCGATGACGACGGTCGGCTCGTCGTTACGCATCGAGAGCTTCCCCTGGATGGCGATGCACTGACCTGCGGCGAAGAGCTCGTGGTGCGCACGGTACGCTTCGGGGAACGCGACGAGCTCGACCGAGGCGAGGCCGTCGGAGAGTTGTACGAACGCCATGCGGTCGCCCTTCTTCGTGAGGAGCTCGCGGACGCTCTCCACCATGCCCGCGGTCACGACGGGGATGCCGTTTCGCGTCTCCTTCTTGATGTCGGCGATCTTCGGGCGCTTCGCGAGCTCCTCGCGGTACGCGTCGAGGGGATGGCCCGAGACGTAGACGCCAAGAAGTTCCTTCTCCCAGAGGAGCTTCTCGTTCGACGTCGCGGGCGTCGCGGGTTCGAGCGCGAGGTCGTGTATCGTCGACCCCTCCATGCCGCCGAAGAGCGAGTCCTGTGCGGATTCCTTGCCGTGCGAGCGCTCGCGCTGATACGAAAGGAGCGTCTCGAGGTTGTGCATGAACATCCCGCGCTCGCCGAAGCGGTCGAAACAGCCGGACATGATGAGGGCCTCGAGCGATTTCTTGTTGAGGTTCCTCGATGCGATGCGCGAGAGGAAGTCCTGCATCGACGCGTACGCTCCGTGCGCCTTTCGCTCCTCGATGATCTCCTCCGCGATGCCTTCGCCGAAGTTCTTGATGGTCGTGAGGCCGAAGCGTATCTTCGCGGGGACATCCTCTTTCGCGGGAACGACCGAGAACGGCGCGAAGCTCTCGTTCACGTCTGGTGGGAGGACCTCGATGCCCATGCGTGTGCACTCGTTGATGATCTCGGCGATCTTCTCGGTATCGCCGGCGTCCGCGGTGAGCACGGCGGACATGTACTCGACGGGGTAGTTCGCCTTCATATACGCGGTCTGGTACGCGACGCGACCGTAACTCGCCGCATGTGCCTTGTTGAATCCGTACGCGGCGAACGGTTCAATGAGCTTCCAGAGTTTCTCCGCGATCGCGGGAGAGAGCTTCCCGTATTCGAGAAAGCCCTTCATGAGCTTTTCCTTCTCGGCCTCCATGACCGCGGGAATCTTCTTACCCATCGCCTTTCGGAGTTTGTCCGCGTCGAGCCAGCTGTAGCCGGCGAGCTCGATCGATATCATCATGACGTCGTCCTGGTACGTGATGACGCCGTACGAGCGGTCGAGTATCTTCGAAAGGCGCGGGTCGAGGTACGTGACGAGGGAACTGTTGTGCTTGCGCTCGATGTACTGCGGGATGGATTCCATCGGGCCCGGGCGGTAGAGCGCGACCATGGCGTTGATATCATGAATATCGGTCGGCCGGAGCTGTTTCAAGAACGCCGTCATGCCGCTGCCGTTTAGCTGGAAGAGACCCATCGTCTCACCGCGCGCGAGCATTTCGAAGGTCTTCCCATCGTCGAGCGGTATCTTCTCGATGTCTACCTCGATACCGTGAATGACGCGCACACGGCGAACCGCTTCGGCGAGTATCGAGAGGTTCTTGATGCCGAGAAAGTCGAACTTGAGGAGACCGACGCCGTCCTCGCCGACCGAGTGCATGTCGTACTGCGTGATGAGCTTACCCGTCTTCGGGTCGGGCTGGACCGGCACGAACTCGGTGAGAGGGCGAGGCGCGATGACGACACCGGCCGCGTGGACGCCGACGTGGCGAACGCGTCCCTCGATCTGCCGCGCGAGGTCTATGACCTGCTTCGTGTCGTCGTCCTTCGCGTAGAGCTCGCGGAGGTCGGGCTCTATTTCGAGGGCTTTCGCGATCGTCATCGGGAAGCCTTGGCTCCCCATCGGGATGAGCTTCGCGATCCTATCGCCGGTCGCGTACGGGTGGCCGAGGACGCGCGCGACATCGCGGACGGCGGCGCGTGCCATCATCGTCCCGAACGTACCGATCTGTGCGACGTTCGCCTCACCGTACTTCTCGCGCGCGTAGGCGATCATCTCGTCGCGACGATTGTCGGCGTAGTCCATGTCGATGTCAGGCGCGGACGGACGCTCCGGGTTGAGGAATCGCTCGAAGGGGAGTTTGTAGTCGAGCGGATTCACGTTCGTGATGCCGAGGACGTACGTCGTGAGGGACCCTGCGACAGAACCGCGGATCGTCGTGAGTATCTTCCGCTCGCGCGCCTCGCGGATGAGGTCACCGACGACGAGGAAATACTTCGCGTATCCCTTCATCTTGATGACCGAGAGCTCGTACTCGAGGCGCGCTTTGACCTCCTTGTCGAGAAGGGAGAGCCCGCGCCACGCCACTCCGTCGTACGCCATGTCCTGGAGCTCCTCGTCGGGCGACTTACCGCTTTGTATCGTATAGTCGGGGAAGTACCACGTCTCGCCGGGCGTCATCTCGACCGTACAGCGGTCGGCTATCCTCACCGTGTTCGCGAGGGCCTCTCTCTGTGCCGGCCCGGTGAAGAGCTCCTTCGCACGCGCCTCGGAGATGAACGAGAAGTTCGGCGCGAGGAGCCCCTCGGCGTCCTCGGTCTCGACGACGCCACCCGACTGTATCTTCACCATGGTCTCCCGCGCGAGGTGATCCTTCTGGTCGAGGTAGTACACGTCGTGCGCGGCGACGAGGGGCGTCTTCGTCGCCTCCGCGAGTTCGAGGATGCGTCTCTGGAGCGCCTCGTGCCCTTCGATCTCGGGGTGATGCGTGAGTTCGATGTAGCAATCCTCGCCGAAGAGGCTCCGGTACCAATCGAGGGAGGCCTTCGCTTCCTCATCGCGTCCGTCTTTGAGATCGAGAACGGGTTCGCCGCTGAAGGACGGGATGATGCAGAGAAGGTTGTCGTGGAGCTCCTCGATGAGCGTGTGGTCGATGCGCGGACGATAGTAGAAACCGTTCACGTACGACTCGGTCACCATTTTGATGAGGTTCGTGTAGCCGTCGTTATTTTTCGCGAGGAGGACCACGCGTCCGCGCGGCTTGTCGAGCCCCGCGTCCTTTTCGAGTCGTGAACGCGGCGCGAGGTACGCGTCGATGCCGAGGATCGGCTTAATGCCTTCCTTCGCGCACGCTTTATAGAAGTTAACGGCGCCATAGAGACCGCCGTTGTCGGTGAGGGCAAGAGCGTGCATGCCTTCGTCCCGAGCCCGCGCCGCGAGTTCCTTCGGGGTCGGGAGAGCGTTTAGAAGCGAGTAGTGCGAGTGAACGTGGAGGTGGATGAAGTCGCTCTTTCGGTCGTTCCCGTCCATAGTGACAGTATTGTATATTAGATGTATGAAAAGCGAAAACGGCCTCAAAATGGACGTGTTTTCGCCACGGTACATCGTCGGCGTCGATGAAGCCGGGCGCGGTCCATTGGCTGGCCCCGTCGCGGTCGGTGCGGTCGTCGTCTCTCACGATTTCGACTGGGCGCTCCTCCCGGGTGTCGATGACTCGAAACGGGTCCCTGCCGTGGAGCGGCTCCGCATCTATGGGGAAGCGAAGGCCCTCAAGGCGTCCGGTGTTCTCGATTACGCCGTCTCCCTCGTCGCTCCCTCCGTCATCGACCGCGCTGGCATCGTTCGAGCGGTCGCGCGCGGCATCTCTCGCTCGCTTTCGAAACTCGCGCTCGATCCGACGCTCGTCGAGGTGCGACTCGATGGGCTCCTACGCGCACCGCGCGCGTACGGATTCCAGAGGACCATCGTCGGAGGCGACGGTCTTGAGAAGGTCATCGGTCTCGCGTCCATCATGGCGAAGGTCACACGCGATCGCTTCATGGAACGGGTCGCACGCCGCTATCCGCACTACGGCTTCGACGCCCACAAAGGGTACGGGACGCCGGAGCATCGGAAGGCGATCCTCGAGCACGACCTCTGCCCGCTCCACCGACGCTCGTACTGTACGCGCTTTACGGTGCAAAACGGGCTTGTCGAGATTCTGGACGAGGTATAGCATGAAGATACTCCCTGTACCGGGCGGCACGGGAGAAACCACAACGGGAGAGTCAACGATGAAGGAAGAAAACGGAGGAGGACCTCTGCGGCAGTTCGGGGAAGCGAACATGCTTCCGGCCCACAAGCTCGAACCGGATGACACGTCGCACCTGTCGGATCGGCGTCGGCTCCGTTCGCTCCAGAGTCCCTCGAGCGAACTGCGGATCGGCGGCGTTCCCCTCAAGGAATCGGCCTAACGCGGCAACGCGGCCCCAGACCGACGGAAACGCATTTCCGCCGGTCCTTTTTATTCGACGAAATCGGTTGTGCGTGGTATAGTATCGCGTCGTTCGTAAGGAGGCGAACGAAGACAATGGGGACCGCCATGTGGCGGACGTTCAATCAAGAAGAAGGGAAAGGAGACACCGTTGCGTGTCATCGAAAAAGAAGTGAAGGTGGCGAGGGGAACATCCCTCGACTACTCGAAAAGTTCTCTCCGGGTCGCATCGGACGTAAGCGTGCTCGTCATGGAACACTTTCGCGGGGTCGGGAGAAAGATCTCCGGCGTCCATGACGTGAAGGCGCGGCCGGTCAATGGACACCTCATCCAGATCTGGCTCTACGGGCAGATGGGAGAGTCCGAGCGCGATACCATCCGCGACGCGATGCTCGGCACGCTGAAGGGTCGCATCAAGCCCTTCATGCACCGCCTCAAGTGGCCGGGATTCCGCGTCAAGACGGCATCCCACCCCAAGGGCGAGGTGAAGGAAGTGTGCTGGTGCATCGAGCGCCGGCCACGGTAGCACGAATCCAGTTTCCCACGAGGAATTCCGCCCCACGGGGCAAGGCCGCTTCGATCACGAGCGGCCTTTTTATTTCGCCCATGGTTTAGTTGCTTT
Source organism: Minisyncoccota bacterium (assembly GCA_035760625.1). Taxonomy (GTDB): domain Bacteria; phylum Patescibacteriota; class Minisyncoccia; order Phycocordibacterales; family UBA918; genus Damh-18. Next base: position 4,782 of record DASTSP010000016.1, read on the forward strand.
TTCAGCGGCATTTGGTATAGTCTTGCCACTATGGTCATACGAATGCGACATACTCGGTCCCACACGGGGAACCGCCGCTCACACCACGCGCTCAAGGCGGCGAACCTTTCGAAGTGTTCGCACTGTGGCGAACTCCACCGTCCGCACCACATGTGCCTCTCGTGCGGCTACTACAACGGCCGCCAGGTGATGGACCTCAAGGCGGAGAAGGCGAAGCGCGACCAGCGCATCAAGGCGAAGGAGGAGATGATCAAGAACGAGGCTGTCTCGTCGAGCGCGCCCGCCGACGAGAAGGAGGAGAAGAAGTAGGCGCGACCTAAATCCACAAAACGTCCCCCGAAAGGGGGACGTTTCCGTAGAAAAT
>DASTSP010000017.1:0-13908 GCA_035760625.1 Minisyncoccota bacterium
CCCCACTTCTACTGCAGCTTCACCCCTACCGCCCGCAAATGCCGCGACGCGGTATCGCGACGATCTCGGGGAGCATCGTCCCGTTGTCCTTCCGGTACCGCATGTCCGCGACGTAGTACTTTCGTCCGGAGTCGTACGTGAGCCCCGTGCCCTCGAAGTTCTGGGGCCAGATGGTCACGGTGAGCGGGGCGTGCGGGTCGGGATCGATGATGTCGCCGAGCTCGATCGTGACCGCGCCCGACTTCATGTCGATCGTGCCGAAACGAACGACGCCGGGAGCGCCGGAGGCCGCGACCTCGCCCGTCACCCGGTAGTCCCAGGTCTTGTCGGGCGTCTCGACGCGGAAGCTCTTTCCGTCGACGTTGAGGTCTCGCCGCACGCCGTCGATCTGGACGGTGAGGACGAGACCCGGGCCGGCGTACTTGAAGCCGCGTACGTGCTTCTTCACGTTGTGCGAGGCGTTCCACGCCCACGACGGCTGGTTCGTTCTTCCCTGCCTGTCAGCACGGAACTTCGCTACCTCCGGCGTCTCGCAGATGACGCGGAGCTCGAGCTTCGTCGGTGTCGCGAAGGCTGCGCTCGAGAGCGCGACCCCAACGAGGATAGCCGCGAGAAACGACGTACGATTCATGAAACCTCCTATCGGTTGGTTGTGGGGAACGAAATCGACCTACACGATTACACGTAAAATATAGTGTGTCAAGAGACCGCGCGAAGGATGGCGTCAAAGGCGTCGACCGCGTGCGCGGTGCTGTCGATGCGGACCTGTGCTTCACACGCGTTCGTCATGATGCCTCCTAACAGCTTCCGCCGAGCGGTATGGTCGTCGAAGATGCGGTACCATGGCGCTTCGTACTGGAGGTTCACGAGATTCTGGAACGCGAGCGTGAGCGTGCCGCGATACGCACGTGCATGCGCGGCGTCCCCCGTCGCCTTCGCGACGGCGTACGCGGTCGCGAGCCCTTCCGTGTACACGGCGTCCGACGATGCGTGCGGACTTCCGTACTCGGGCGTCTCGGGATCATAGAATCTGCCGATGAACTCCTCCATGTCCTCGAGCTCGAGGAGTTTGTCATTGAGCGCGAAGATGGCGTTCGCGTACCGCATGTCCTTCGTCGCGTTAAAGAGATGCGAGAGCGCGAGCGTGTGCCAGGGGACGTACGCCGGATAGTAGTGTGCGCTCATGTCGTCGACGTACGCGCCGATGTAGTGGTCCTCGGCTCGGCGCGCGTCCGTAAGGACCGCCACATCCTTCACCTTCTCCCCATACTCGAGGAGCGCGAGCGTCGCCTCCCCGGAATAGAACGTGAGAAGGTAGTCTCGGTCGTACGCGTAGTCAGGCTCCTTGTACCACGGTTCGAAAGAACCATCCTCGTGCATGAGCGAGAGAATGCCAGCCGCGAGCCGCTTCGCCTCCGTCGCGTAACGCGCGAAGTCCGGACTCGCGACGAGGACGCGAAGGAGCATCGCGTTCGCGCCGAGTTTCGACTTCCCGTACGCGTACACGTACGCCTGCTCTCCGTCCTCTTTGTACCAGTTCTCCATGATGACGGAGAGATTGCGCTCGTGAAGCGTCTCATAGGACGAATCAAACGCGGCCGCCTCGGCGAGGACGCGTGACGCGAGGAGCTGCCGAATGTCGTTGTCGGCGTTCGAGATGGTGCCGTTTGGGTGTTCCTCGTACGTGAAGTAGCTCGTCACAGGGTCGAGAGAACGGACGAGCGACGAGAACGCGAGCGTACGAGCGTCCCGAACCGCCTCAGCGAACACGGCGTCGTTCTCCGTGATGCGCGGATCGGGTACGACCTTCGTACGCGCGACGCACACGACGTCAGCCGCTGCAAGGAGCCAGAACGCGAGCGCGGCGGCGGCGAGGAGAACGAGGACGGCGACCCAAAACCGTTTCGAACGAAACATACGCATATGCTAGCACGCTAGGAGCGAAGCGGCTTCGAGGAGACGAGCGATGCCTCGACGATGAAGCGATCATCCTTCGTCGCGAAGGAGTTGCAGGTCGCGAGCGTGAGCTTCGCGACGCCGTGCGCGATGGGGACCTCGGCGCTCGAGGCCTTCGCCTCGTAGACCCGATCGACGGCGTAGACGTACTCGGTGTCCTTCGAACGGAGGCGAATGGTGTCTCCCCACTTCAGCTTCTGGATGCCGTTGAATGCCTGGAAGTTCTTATTGTGAACGACGGGAAGGTAGCTTGAGTGTCCGAGGAGGAAGATGGTTCCCGTATGCTCGAAGTCCGCGGAGTCGGGATGTCGTACGACGCCCGAGAGGAGGGCGGTATCGAGGACGGACACGTCGTCCGACGTCGGATTCTGTATAGTGAGTTCCTTATCGAGCGAGTCGAAGGTGATGGACACGGGATACGGGTCGACCGCGACCGGCGCGGGCTCCGCAGGCGTCGTCGTCGCCGGTTTCGTGAGCGCCTCCTTCGCCGCATCGTTCGTGCCCGGTTTCTCCGGAATGAAATCGATGAGGTAGAGGAGCCCGTACGTCACCGCGATAATGCCGACGAGCACGAAGAAGAACACGACACGTTGCTCGAGCTTCGATGCGTAAAGTTCCTCGATTCGGCCCTCCGTGTGATCCATATGAGATTGAAGTAAACCTTGATTATGCGATTTGTCAACTAGCCATTTAAAAATGGAAGCATAGAATGCCTCCGAATAGTACTCTCTTCGGTCATTATCGGCCTATTGACATCCACTTGTTCAAGTGGTTATATCTTCGCCATGAAGGAAACACACCAGTACCGCATTCTCATGATAAAAACCCTCGCCATCATAGGGTTTTTGGTGACCTTGGGCCTCGTCGTATGGCTCATCGTCGCGGGGCTCCGCCTTATCCCCGGCGCGTTCTCGTCACTCGCCTCGATCGCCGAGAGCATCAAGAACTACCGACCGCTCCCCTCTCTCGAGCTCACCCTCGAGAAGACGGCCGTCGACTCCGGTGAGTCGTTCGAACTCCATTGGACCGACATGGGCACCGAAGGTACGTTCCACTTCTCGTACGGATGCACCGACGGCGTCGGCCTCGGCGTGCGCGGGCAGGATGGCGTCTTCGTTCCGATACGTTGTACGGACTCACTCGGCCTCCCCGCCGATGTCCATGGCCTCTTCCTCAGCGTCACCTCCGATGCGATGCGCGTCGCCGATGTACCGCTCACACTTTCATACGAGAACGACGCGAAGCACGTGACGAAGGAAGCGAAGGCGACGGTGACCGTCGCGAACGCGAACATCGGCGAGAAGCCGGCGACCACGACCCCGGTCGTCACGCCATCACCAAAGCCCGCGACGACGACCGCGACGTCCTCGAAACCCGTGACCCCGACACCCGCACCAAAGCCGGTCACTCGCGTCGTCTATCCGCCCTCGGACCCCAACGGATATACCGATCTCGCCGTCACGACTCTCGGAAGCGGCATCATCCGAAACGGTGCGTTCTCGTTCACGGCCTCGTACGAGCGCGACGCGAAGAACGCCATTCGCTTCGACGTGAAGAACGTCGGTACGAAGACCTCGGACGAGTGGTACTTCAAGACACTCCTCCCCTCGGGCGAGACCTACACGTCGCCGACGCAGGCGCCGCTTAAGCCGTACGAGCACATCGAGTTCACGCTCGGATTCGACCTCGACACGAACGCGAACCTCGTCACCATCGTGAACAGCGCCTTCACCGACAGGGACGTTAACGCGAAGAACGACAGCGCCGCGTGGTCGGTCGTCGTGAAGTAACCATCGAAACGACACGAAAAATGCCGCGGCAGAGCCGCGGCATTTTTCAATGCAATTAGCTACACGTCGAGGTTCGCCATGCGCGCGTTCGACTGGATGAACGATTTCCGACTTGAGACGTCGGTCCCCATGAGAATGTCGAACACCTTATCGGCGGCCTGCGCGTCGAGGATCGATACCTGCTTGAGGACCCGGTTCTCGGGATTCATCGTCGTCTCCCAGAGCTCCTCGGCGTTCATCTCACCGAGACCTTTGTAACGCTGAATGCGCACCTTCTTCGACTTGGCGGCTTCCTCTTTCTCTTCGACCTCGGCCGCTTCCTCCGACTCCGCTTCAGGCTCGCCGTCGGACTCAACGTCCTCGACGACCGCATCCTCTCCGAGGAGCGTCATCTTCTCCTCGTCGCTGTACGCGTAGAGCACCTCCTTCCCCCTCTGTATCTTGTAGAGAGGCGGCTGCGCGATGAAGAGGTACCCACCGTCGATGATCGGCTTGAAATAGCGGTAGAAGAGCGTAAGGAGGAGCGTGCGGATGTGCGCACCGTCGACGTCGGCATCGGTCGCGATGATGATCTTGTGGTAGCGGAGCTTCCCGATGTCGAAGACGTCACCGATCGCCGTACCGAGGGCGACGACGAGGTTCTTCACCTGCTCGGAACCGAGCATGCGGTCGAGACGCGCACGTTCGACGTTGAGTATCTTGCCACGAAGCGGCAAGATAGCCTGCGTCCGCCTATCGCGGCCCATCTTCGCGGAACCGCCCGCGGAATCTCCCTCAACGATGAAGAGCTCGGATTCCTCGGCGCTCTTCGACTGGCAGTCGGCGAGCTTCCCTGGGAGCGTCATCCCCTCGAGGGCGCCCTTCCGAAGCACCGAATCCTTCGCGGCCTTCGCGGCCTTACGCGCCTTCACGGCGATAACGACCTTGTTCACGATCGCCTTCGCGTCGTCGGGGTTCTCCTCGAGGAACGTCGCGAACGCGTCGCCGAAGACGCTCTCGACGGCGCTTCGCGCTTCGACGGATCCGAGCTTCGCCTTCGTCTGTCCCTCGAACTGGATCTCCGGCATCTTCACCGAGACGACGGCGGTGATCCCCTCAAGAACGTCATCGCCGGTGAAACCGGCGTCCTTCTCCTTCACCGAGAAGAAGTTGTTCTTCTTCGCGTAGTTGTTCAATGTTCGCGTAAGCGCGGTCTTGAACCCGGTCACGTGCGTGCCGTGCTCGGGATTGTAGATGTTGTTCGCGAACGCGCTGATGCGCGCCGTGATGTCGTCGACGTACTGGAGCGCGACCTCGACCGAGAGCACCTTCGCGTCGACGTCCTGCTTCTCGACGTAGAAGATGCGGTCGTGGACGGGCTTCTGATACTGGTTGTTGAACGCGACGAGCGACTTCAATCCTCCCTCGAAGTAGAAGTGCTCGTGCGGCACCTCGAGCGCCTCGTCCGTGAGATACTGCTTCCCCTCGACGTCGAGCTTCCGCTGTGCCTCCTCGCTCATCTCACGTGCGTCGATGATCGATATTTTGAGTCCCTTCACGAGATACGCCTGCTGGCGAAGGTGCGTCACGATGCGGCGCCACTCGTACTTCACCTCCTCGAAGATGGTGTCGTCCGCCTGGAACGTGATGATGGTTCCCTGGAGTTTCGACGGCCCGACCTTCTTCACCTTCGCCTTCGGCTTACCGATGTGGTACTCCTGGATGTAGTACGCACCGTCTCGGTGCACCTCGGCGATGACGTGCGAGGAGAGCGCGTTCACGACGGAGACGCCGACGCCATGGAGGCCGCCGGAGACCTTATATCCCTCACCGCCGAACTTACCGCCCGCGTGGAGGGTCGTCATGATGGTCTCGAGCGCAGATACCTTCGTCTGCTTGTGTATGTCGACGGGAATGCCACGGCCGTTGTCGACGACGCGAACGTAATTGCCCGGAAGAAGCGCGACCTCGATCCTGTTCGCGAAGCCGCCCATCGCCTCGTCGCGACAGTTGTCGAACACCTCCCAAATGAGGTGGTGGAGTCCATCGGGACCGGTCGTTCCGATGTACATTCCCGGGCGCTTTCGGACCGGCTCGAGTCCCTCGAGGACCTGGATGGAATCCGCGCTATACGTGCTCTTCGCTGTATCTTTTTTTGCCATGCCCGACCGAAAATGTGCGTCAATAATAAAACGAGCTCAAAGGGCTCTGATAGGAAAAGTATAGCAGATTTCGGCCATTTTGTCCCCCTTCCGTGGGCACAAAAAAGCGCCGAAACGGCGCCTGTTTCGGGGTCGTCGGCGACCGCTTACCGTACCTCGTAGCCGCGCTCCGCGAGCATACCCGAAATTCGCTCCATGATTACGCCGACCTCCTCGTCGGTGAGCGTCCGCTCCTTCGACTGGAATACGAGCCGGAACGCGTACGAGACCCGCCCGTCCTTCTTGAACTCGTCGAACTGCGAGAGCCGCACGAGAAGGTCTCCCGCTCCCTCTCGGAGAACCGCCTCGATATCCGCCGCGGCGACCGTCTCCTTGACCCAAAGCGCGATGTCGCGGGAGACGAACGGGTACTCTGAGAACGGCCGGAACCGAACGTCGGCGGGAGGTGTGAACGGTTCGTACGCGGCGGGCGACGGAAGGTTCGCGATCACCGAGGTAAGGTCGCACTCGGCGACGCCGTCATGAACGTCCGTGGTAAGCGGCGCGCCGAGGGACGATTCGAGCGCGGTGAGCGCTTCGCGGAGGCGCGCGTCGTCCGCAGGCGCGTATCCCCCCGCCTTCGTCCGCACGCCGAGCGCGAGCGAGACGTGCTCCGTGACGTCCGCCCCGTCATCGGTGCGGCAAAACACGGTTCCTATCTCGAAGAGCTGAATACGCGACACGCCGAGGAGGTCCATGTATGGCGCGTTCCGAAGAAGCGCCTCCTTCACGTTCTTCCGAAGGTCGCTCCGGAGGTATCCCTTGTCGCTCGCGAGCGCGTTGCGGAGTTTGATTTCGTCCTTCTTCCTGAAAGACGACGTGATTATCTCCGAGAAGCCGAGCCCAACGAGGGTCTCCCGAATACGCTCCGCATAGTAGTGGCGTGCGTTCACCTCGGCAAGCGGTGCAGGCGGCGGCATGATAGCGTCCACGTGCTCGTATCCGTAGACGCGGCCGATCTCGGCGATCACATCCTCGGGAATGACGATGTCGGTCCGTTCGAAAGGCGCTATGACCGCCCACGCGTCGCCTTTTCGCTCGTACGAAAAACCGAGCCGTCGAAGTATGTCCTCGATGGCCTCCGCACCAAGCGACATACCGAGGAGTCCCTCGATGTGCGCGAGGGAGACATCGACACGCGGGTTCTCGCGTGGCGTCGGGTATGCGTCCACGTACCCCTCGAGCGTCCCTCCCGCGATATCGAGGATGAGCGCGACCGCCGCCGTGAGACCGTACGCGGCGAGTTCAGGCGACAGATCGTTCTCGAACCGCTTCGACGCGTCGGTCGGAAGACGGAGCGATTGCGCCGCGCGGCGGGTCGTCCTCGGGTCGAAGTTCGCCGCTTCGAGGATGATCGCGGTCGTCGAGGCGTCTATCTCCGCGAGTTGCCCGCCCTTTATACCCGCGATGCCGGCTGGCGCGTCGCTTTTCGCGTCGACGATGAGCTGGACCTCGGGCGAAGCCGTGTACGTCTCGCCGCCGAGGATGGTCACCTCCTCGCCTTCCCGTGCCATGCGGACGCCAAAGCGCCACACGCCTCCCTCGTGGGGGAACTTCTCGGCATCGTATGCGTGAAGCGGCTGGCCGAGTCCGAGCATGACGTAGTTCGTCGCATCGACGACGTTGTTGATGGAACGCTGCCCGAGCGCGGCGAGACGGGCCCTCAGCCACTCGGGCGAATCCTTCACGGTGAGACCCGTGATGCGAGCCGCGCTAAAGCGGCGACAACGGGATGGGTCTTCGATGGAGACGGTAAGACTGTCCGTCTCGGGCGTAAGCGAGACGGGAGTCGTAAGCGGGTCCGCCTGAAGCGGCGTGCCGGTAAGCGTCGCTATCTCACGCGCGATGCCGCGGTGCGAGAGGCAGTCGCTCCCGCGATCCGGGAGCACCTTCACGTCGATGACCTCGTTCCCCGCGATCTCTTCGATGCCGTCGATCTCGAACGCATGGAACGTGAGCAGGTTCTCGAGTTCGGGAAGCGACGGGAGCGCATCACCGGTATAGTCCTTGAGCCAATCGTAGAGTACTTTCATATCAAAACTGATTCACGAAGCGAAGGTCGCCGCTGTAGAGGTCGCGTACATCGTCGAACTCGTACTTCATGAAGCCGAGACGGTCGATGCCCATACCGAACGCGAACCCCGAGTAGGTCGCGGGGTCGATGCCGGACCCCTCAAGGACCGACGGGTGGACCATCCCCGCGCCCATGACCTCGATCCACCGACCCTTCAATTTCGACGCGCCGGAGGTGATGCGCATGTCGACCTCGACGCCCGGCTCGACGAACGGGAAGAAGCTCGGCCGAAACCGAACCTCGACGTCGCCCTTGAAGAACTTCTCGAAGAAATACTCGATGGTTCCCTTGAGATGCCCGAGGTGAACGCCCTTGTCGACGTAAAGACCCTCGAGCTGGTAGAACTGCGCTTCATGAGTCGCGTCGGTCGCCTCGTTACGGAAGACCTTCCCCGGCACGATGACGCGTATCGGCGGCGTGTGCGTCTCCATGTATCTCGCCTGGACCGGCGAGGTGTGCGTGCGAAGGACGGTCGGCTCTTTGACGTCCTTAGATGAGAACCAGAACGTGTCCTGCATATCGCGAGATGGATGGTCCGCGGGGACGTTCAGGCGGTCGAAGTTGTAGCGCTCGCGCTCGGCCTCGGGCCCCTCCGCGAAGACAAACCCGATCTCGGCGAAGATCGCGTTGATCTCGGCGATCATACTGCTTATCGGGTGCCTATGTCCTCGCTCGCTCGCGTTCATACTTATTCGCTCTGTAAGAGTATTTGGTAGATGAGACTCCCATCGTACACAAAGACGTTGCCGTTCTCAATATAGAGGTCGAGGTCTCTCCCCTCCATGAGAGGTTGCATGTTCTGCCAGCCCCGGTCGTCTATCTCGACGACGTAGATGCCATCCTCGAGAACCTCGAGGATGAGGTCGGTCGAGCCCGGATAGAAGTCGAAGGCTCGGAGCGTCTCGCCCTTTCGGTCCATCTTCACGGTCGGGTCGCACGCCGCCCCGGCGGGGACTGCCTGAACCGGGTGCATGACGAGCCCGTCCGGATCGACGTCCTGTCGCACCGCGGGCGTCGTGACCGCGGACGAGATGGCGGGCGTGGACGTGCTATAGGGCGGGAAGGTCGGCGCGCAGTAATAGTACGGCATCTGTTCGAACGGACCGACCCACGTCGCGAAGAGGTCATCACCCTCGAGAGCGAGCCGAACGCCCGAGGAGATCTTGGTCGAGGTGGCCTCGTCGGTCGTCGTTGCTCCTCCACCAGTGAGAAGGCCGCGAAGGTACTCGGCGGTCGTCTCACGGCTCGCCGTCGAGGTGGAGGTCGACGCGAAGTGCGCCATGAGAGACGTGTACTCCTGGTCGAGCTTGAACGACGCGGCGGTCGGCTTCGTCGTCGTCGCGACGTACGCGTTCACGACGTGCGGGTACGCGATCTCGCTCTTCACGACCGGTGACCCCGTCGCCGTATCCCACTTCGCGATGAGACGCGCGTCCGGGATCAAGGGCATGTTGAAGGCCGCCGCCTCGGTGACGAGATGCTCCGACACGGGAAGTTCCTTCACCCACGTGTGGTGTCCGTCCTTCTGCACGTGAACGCGGTGCGTCCCAACGTCGAGGTTCTGCGCATAGAACGCTTGTCGAAACGCGCGTGTCTCGCGGACGAGCTCGTCGTCGATATAGATCTGCGCCCCCGTGCGGTCTGCGGCGACGTAGATGCCGCCCGTCGAAACGATGTTCGTCGGCTTCGCGAAGTCGAAGCGGTAGCCGGTCGCATAGAGGTACAAAAACGGCAAAACGACGAGAAAGACGATGACGAGAAACGCGAAGAGGTTCCGCCGTGAATTGTACGGGAGGGGTTTTACGTACTCACTTTGCTCCATAAGTCTGTAGGGTACCACGATATCGCGGAAATTTCCGCTCACGCGACCGCCGCTCGCTCCTCGCTCTCCTCTTCCCTATCGCGCGCCTTCGGCGTCACCCAGAACCCCATATAGCGTCCGAACATGAGCCGCGTCTGCGCATCGAGCCCCGGAAGCGCGCTGAAGACCACCATCGTGAACGGAACGAGTATCCACTGGAGCGCCATGACGAGCCAGAGGTGCCTACCGCGGCCATCGGGCCGTTCGGGAACGAGCGTGAGCGAGATCATCGATGAGACGACGAGCCCGAACATCGCGAGAATGAGGAGGTCTCGAACGACGATCGGCAGATTGTACGAGAGAACCGTCTCATGGAAGACGCGGCCGCCGAAGAAGATGGGCGCCCACCCGAGGATGATGAGCATGATCGGGTTCGTCACCATCGACCAGTACCCCTCGAATTGCTGGAGCGCGATTATGATACGCCGACGGAGCGGGATGGCCTTGTTCTTCGTGAAGTGGAAGATGAGGTACACGAGGTTCTCGACGCCGTACGTCCACCGCCGATGCTGCTTGTATATGTTCTTGATGGTCCCCCAGAAGGTCGGCGCGGTGTTCGCGTCCATAGAGACCGGGTACGAGAGCGGTACGACATCGTACTCGCCGTCATTCGCGATGAGGAGGTTCCAGTAGATACGCGAGTCCTCGCTCACCATATTGGTCTGCCAGTAGCCTATCTCGTAGAGCGCTTGAAACGAGACCGAGTGGGACGAGAACGTCGCCATGCGCTCGGGGCGCTCTTGCTGAACCATCTCCCAGAAGGTCGAGGACATCGCGACGACGCGAGCGAGAGCCGACGCCTCCCAGATGTTGTTATTGAAAACGGGGACCGGCTGGAACGAGCTCTTGAGCGGTCGCCGTGCGGTCATGAAGTGCCAGACGAGGCAGTTGAAGTAATCCGGGTACACGACCGTATCGATGTCGAAGATGGAGACGAGCGTGTGATTGTAGCGAATGCCGTGCGGGTCGAGTATCTTTCGGCGTGCCTCTTCGGCGGCCCACGTCGCATTAGAGCCCTTCCCGGCGAGCTCGCCCTCGATATCACCGGGGTGCGCGGTCACGAGAAAACTCCCGAACGTCCCCGACCACTTCTCGCGCATGCGCTCGGCCGCGATGCGCGCGGGCTCGCCCGCGCGCTCCTCGCGCGCGAGGACGACTATCATGCTCTTCTTGTCGTATCGCGCGTTCGCGAGAGACGCCAAGGAGGCATCGATGACCGCCTCGGGTTCGTTGTAGAACGGGAGGATGACGAGGTGGTAGAGGTGCGAACACTCGAAGCGCTCTATCATGGCGCTCCAATCCATCGCCATGTGGACTTTGAGCCGGCGCCAATTATGCCGGAGATGGTACGAGAGAAACGCGGTCTTCAGCACCCAGTAGACCGAGAACGCGATGATGAAGTACGCGGCGAAGAACGGCGTGTAGATGGACGCGAGAACCATCGCGATGAGAGAGAGCCACGACGCCGCTCCCGGGAGTATCTCGAGGAATCGGTAAAACGCACGATTCTTGCCGGAGAGTTCGGTCGCTCGTCCTACCTTGAAATCGGGTCGGGCTGCGTATGGGAGAAGCTGCGGGCGTTTTGCCATGACGGAGTCGAGTATAGCCCCAAATGAGCCATTTTGAAAGCGCCGGCATAATCGAAAAAGGGGTACGCGTTCGCGTACCCCGACCTCTACCGCGACGAACCGAGAATTGCTATCCGCTTCCCGCGGAGGAACGCGAGACACTCCGCTTCGGAGATGACGTTCTTCTTCAGATACGATTCGAGCATGAGCGAGTACAGCTGCGCGAGCGCCTGCTGTACCGCGACGACCTGCTCTCGCACCGCTTCGATCTTCAAGGCTTCGCTCCATGAAACGCACGGCGGAACATCGTACAACTGGAATTCCGCTTCCCTGACGCGCGACTCTACGTGCCGCATGTTCGCGTGCGTGAGCCGGACGCCGTAGTACAACCTCCCCGCGCTTCGCTTCCCATCGAAGCTTACCGCCGCGGCGACGAATCCTTCCGGCAGAACGATGGTATCCGCGGGCACGAGCATCGCTTCCCCGAAGACGCTCACGGACCTCATACCGAGGTTGGCTGCGTTCATCGTAAACCTCCCTATGTGTAACCCGTCGTACGGTACTCCTCTTAGAAAGAGGTGTCAAAAAAGCGAACGGACTGCCTCTGTAAGAGGATACGGTTTACCCTTCAAGACTGTGAGCCGCCTCTCAGATTCGAACTGAGGACCTACGGTTTACAAAACCGTTGCTCTAACCAGCTGAGCTAAGGCGGCTCACAGTCTTGAACGAAACTTTTCGTCAGTATCCCATACTGACGAAACTCCACCCAGCTCCGCTGAGCCGCTCTGGCCTTGAATCAGACGCCCTCGAGCATCCGCTCCCTGCGTTCACGCTTCTCCTCATCGGAGAGCGCGGTCGCCGCCTTGTGGAAGGCGATCTCCTCGAGCTTCGTCCGCTCGAGGCGCTCGGCGTCGACGCTTTTCGCGAGCGACTTGTTCACGCGGATGGCGTTACGAAGTGCGAGCTCGATACGGCGAATGAGCGCGAGCGCCGCCTTGAGAACGCGGTGAAAGAGGTAGTGAAAGAGCTGCCGGAGGAAGTCACGTCCGATGTAGTGGAGTGCCGCGCGCAATTGCCGGCCAGCACGGAGAACGCCGATGTCGGCCTTCGCGCGGAGCCGCCCGAGGACGCGCTTCCCCGTTCGCTCTTCGTGGAGAAAGAACGCGTTGAGGATAAGCGCGACGAGCGCGCTTACCACGAGACCGGTGAGGAACGGGTCCATGCGGCTATTTTACCGAGAGACGGGAGATATCGCTAATGACGACGTTCTCGCCGAACTTCTGGATGGCGTTCGTAACGAGGTCGCCGATGGTGCGGTCCGGGTCCTTGATGAACGGCTGTTCCATGAGGACGCGGTCCTTAAAGTACGCATCGAGCTTCCCCGCGAGTATCTTCTCCTGAATGTCGGCCGGTTTGTCCGCGACCTCCGCGGCGAACACCTCGCGGGCCTTCGTCATCGCCTCCTCGGTCACCTGATCGCGGCGAACGTACAGGGGATGCTGCGCCGCGACGTGCATCGCGATGTCGCGCGCGAGCGCGATGAACTCGGGATTCTTGGCGACGAAGTCCGTCTCGCATGAAAGGAGCACCATCGCGGCGACCTCATTCGTCGAGTGGACGTAACTACCGACGACGCCGGCGCCGAGCGCGCGGTCGGATTTCTTCGCCGCGATCTCGCCGCTCTTCTTCTGGAGGATGATCTTCGCCTTGTCCATGTCGCCGCCCGCCTCCTCGAGGGCCTTCTTGCACTGCATGACCGAGATACCGGTAAGATCACGCAGTTCCTTAAGTTGTGCCGATGTGATTTCCATGGTCAAAAGAACGCCCTGATGATGATAAAACGCGAAGAGACCGTTTTACCGGTCTCGCTTTCGTACCTCCTCCTTCTTCGCGGGGACGAACTCCTCCCTACCGCTCATGTACGCCTTCGTCAGCTCGTCGAGGATGAGCGTGACGCTCGCCTGGAGAGAATCGTTCGCGACGATCGGATGGTCGATGAGCCGGAGGTTCGTGTCCGAGCTCACGATGCCGACGATCGGGATATCAAGCTCGCGCGCCTCGGCGACGGCGATCGAATCGTGTCGCGCGTCGACGACGAGAAGAAGCGCCGGGAGGCGGTCCATCTTCTGGATACCGAGGAAATTGTGCGTGAGCTTATCGAGCTCGCGTCCTATGATGACGCGCTCCTTCTTCGTATATTTGCGCTCGAGCTCGCCTGACTCACCCTGCGCGGTCAGATCACCGAGACGCTGAACGCGCTTCTTGATCTCCGCGAAGTTCGTGAGCATGCCGCCGACCCATCCGTTCACGACGTACGGCATCTCCGCCGCCTCGGCGTGCGCCTTCACGACGGGAGCGATCTCCTCCTTGGAGCCGACGAAGAGGACGGTCTTCCCCGCCTTTCCCGCCTCGGCGAGAACCGATTTCGCCGCTTCGAGGAGCTCCGTCGTCTTCTCGAGGTCGATTATGTCCGTGCCCT
>DASTSP010000018.1:0-2512 GCA_035760625.1 Minisyncoccota bacterium
GGGGCACGCTCGACCAGAAGAAAGTGGAACTTTTTCTCAACGAACTTAAGGACGGTAATGATGCGCTTAAGGTTGTAACATACAAACAGATCGATTCACGCACGTTCGATACCGAGCTCGTGAACGCTATCGCGGAGGGGCGCTCACCCGACCTCGTCATCCTGCCGAGCTCGCTCCTCGTCTCGTATCGTACGAAGCTTCAGGCGCTCTCGGCAGAGACCCTCGACCCACGTGTCTTCCGCGATACGTACGTCGACGGCGCCGAGGTGTTCCTCATGAGCGATGGCACGTACGGGCTCCCGTTCGCCGTCGACCCACTCGTCATGTACTGGAACCGTGACCTCTTCTCCTCGGGCGGGCTCGCGACGCCGCCGTCGACGTGGGAGTCCCTGGTCACCGAGACCGTGCCCGCGCTCGTTCGCACCGACCCAGACCTCAACATCACGCAGAGCGCCATCGCGTTCGGCGAGTACGCGAACGTAGAGCACGCCAAGGACGTTCTCACGATGCTCCTCATGCAGGCGGGGACGACCATCGTGACCGAGTCTGACGGACGGTACGAGGTGACGCTCCTTCGAAAGAACGCCTCCGCGCTCTCGCCCGGCGAAGCGGCGCTCACGTTCTACACGCAGTTCGTCGTGCCCGGGAAGGATCTCTATTCGTGGAATCGGGCGAAGCGCCTTGACCGCGACATGTTCCTCGCCGGCGACCTCGCGCTCTACTTCGGCCTCGGGAGCGAGCGGAGCGAGCTCGAGGCGGAGAACTCGAACCTCAACTTCGACGTCGCCATGGTGCCGGAGGGCGAGGGAGCGACAGTGAAGCGCACGTCGGGCGAGTTCTACGCGTTCGTCCTTCCGCGTGCGTCGAAGAACCTTCAGGGCGCGTACGCGCTCGCAAAGTATCTGGGAAACGCAGAGAACGGACCGGCGCTCGCGGACGCTTTCGGCTTTGCGCCCGCACACCGTACCGCGTATGCCGGCTCCGTGAGCGACCCGTTCAAGCAGGTCGTCTACCAGTCCGCGCTCATCGCGCGCGCGTGGCTCGACCCGTCCCCCTCGGGGAGCGCGGACGTCTTCGAGCGCATGGTCGAGGACTACACCTCGGGTCGAGCTCGCCTAAGTGCCGTGCTCTCTGACGCGGCGAGCGAATTACAAGCGTTATTCAAATGACCATGTCTATCCTTCGCCGGTACGCTCGCTTCGCCTATGTTTTCGTCGCGCTCGTCCCGTCTTTCGCGTTCGCGCAAAATACTACCGGATTAGATGCTGGCAAGTGTCCCAAAGGAGCGCTCTGTAACCCGCTCCACGCGACGAGCATTTCGGAACTTATCGCGAACATTATCGACGTCATCCTCGTCTTCGCGACGCCTCTCATCGTCCTCATGATCATGTACGCCGGGTTCCTCTTCGTGACTGCGCGCGGGAATGAGGGTCAGGTCGAGAGCGCGAAGAAGGCGCTCCTCTGGTCGGTCGTCGGCGGCGTCATCGTGCTCGGCGCGCGCATCATCTCGACCGTCATCGAAGGCACCATAACTTCGTTCTGATATGCGCCCTCGTCTTATTCAACTCACCGCGATCGCACTGGCGTCTCTTCCTAGCATCGCGCTTGCCGCGAGCACACCGACGAACTTCCGCGGCCTCGTCGACGTCATCCTCGGTATCATCAAGATAGTCGTTACGCTCGTCTTCGGCCTCACGTTTCTCTACTTCATGTGGACCTTGATCCGCACATGGATCGTCCACGGCGGGGACGCGGGGAGCATCGAGGAGGGGAAGAAGACGCTCGTCGTCGCGGTCATCGCGCTCGTCATCATGATATCCGTCTGGGGTATCGTAGGGCTCATCCGGCAATCGCTCTTCGGAATATAACCATTTTCGTATCCACAGTACTACCCCCCGGTACTTCCCATAAAGGCTAGAATAGGTACAAGGTTCTTAATATCGTTAATCATATCCCACGTTTTACAGCGTTTACACAGTATGAAAATCATCGCTTACTTACTCCCGCTCGTTCTCATTGTGCCGATGAGTGCGCTCGCCGCAGGCGAAGGCCAGTTAGGTACAGTATCGACGTTCATAACGAACATCGTCAACTTCATCAACCGGACGCTCGTTCCGTTCATCTTCGCCCTCGCGTTTCTCGTCTTCCTCTGGGGCGTTTTCAAGACGTTCATCCTCGGTGGCTCCGACGAAGGAAAGCAGGAGGAGGGCAAGAAGCTCATGATGTACGCGATCGCGGGGTTCGTCATCATGGTCTCGCTCTGGGGCATAGTGAATCTCGTCGCGAAAGGCTTTGGGTTCACCAACGAAGACATAACCCCTCTCATTCCTAAGACGCCGGACGTACACTAGCCTATGCAGGCGTACGCGGCAGATTCAGCGGACGCCGTAGCGGAGGCGCATAGCTTTCTGACTCGGCTCGAGAACGCGATTCTCTTTCCGCTCATGACCCTCATGATGGCTGTCGCGTTCCTTATCTTCCTTTGGGGAGGGTACGAGTACATCGCGAACGC
>DASTSP010000019.1:0-3860 GCA_035760625.1 Minisyncoccota bacterium
CGCGGAAGGCCAGCGGCGGTACGTCGAGTCACTCTCGTCCTACGCTCGTCAGTTTCTCAGGCAGATGCAGAAGCCCGATGTCGACGAGATCAGCGGCCTCTCTCCGGCGATATCGATCGACCAGAAATCCGCATCCAGAAACCCGCGCTCGACCGTCGCGACGATTACCGAGATATACGACTACCTCCGCATCCTCTACGCGCGCGTCGGCCAGCCGTACTGTCTCGACACCGACGTGCCAATCAAGAAGCTCTCACAGGACGAGATACTCGCGATCGTGCTGAAGTCCATCGAAGACCGCGAGATTCGACGCGTGAAGTCGAACGACGTGCGGAAGGTTCTCGGCGTCGAGGTGAGTTCCGCGCGGGTCTCGATATTCGCACCGGTCGTCGTTGGCCGAAAGGGCGAGTACTACCAGCTTCTCTACGATCTCCTCGGCAAGGGGTACGAGGTCGTCCGTATCGACGGCGAGATCAAACAGCTTCGCGAGAAGATCGTCCTCACGAAGATGAAGCGTCACGATATAGACGTCCTCATCGACGAGATCTACGTGAGCGAGTTCGAGAACTCACCGAAGAACGCGAAGGAGCGTCTCTCCGAGGCGGTCGAGCTCGCGCTCCGCGAATCGAACGGTCTCGTGAAAGTCCGAACGCCCGACGGCGACGAGCGCATGCTCTCGGCGAAGTTCATATGCCCTGTCGACGGCTCGTCGTTCCCGGAGGTCGAGCCGCGCTTGTTCTCGTTCAACTCGCCCTATGGCGCGTGTCCGACGTGTAACGGCCTCGGTACGGTCGGCGTCTTCAATACGGACGTCTGTCCGGCGTGTAATGGCGCGCGGCTCCGTCCCGAGGCGCTCCGCGTATACCTCGGCGGCGATGGCAAGGGCGATCTCGGGAAGAACATCGTCGATTTCACGAACATGACGATCGAGGAGGCCGCTTCGTTCGTCGCCGGGCTCAAGCTCTCGAAGAAGGACCAGGACATCGCGTGGCCAGCGCTTCGCGAGATCATCGAACGTCTCGATTTCATGATAAACGTCGGTATCGAGTACCTAACGCTCAATCGCCGCGCGAACACGCTCTCCGGCGGCGAGGCGCAGCGCATCCGCCTCGCGTCCCAACTCGGGTCCGGTCTCGTCGGCGCGATGTACGTCCTCGACGAGCCGACCATCGGACTTCATCAGCGCGATAACGAGCGTCTCATCAAGACGCTCACCGACCTCCGTGACCTCGGGAACACCATCATCGTCGTCGAGCATGACGAGGACACCATCTTCGCCGCCGATTATCTCGTCGACATCGGCCCGGGTGCGGGCGTCCATGGCGGGGAAGTCGTCGTCGCGGACTATCTCGACACGTTGCTTTCCGCGCCGAAGAACACGTCGAAGTCCGTGACGCTCGACTACTTGCGCGGCGATCGGCGGATCCCCGTTCCCGAGACGCGACGCGTCTCGGAGAAAGGCTCGGTCAAGATACGCGGCGGTAAGGCCTTCAACATCAAGAACCTCAACGTCGATATCCCGCTCGGCCGCCTCATCGCGGTGACCGGCGTCTCGGGGAGCGGCAAATCGACGTTCATGTATGAGATACTTTACCGGAACCTCCGTTCGCGGCTCGACCGAAAGTATCGGACGCCGCACACGTATAACGCCGCGAGCGTCACGGGCACGGAGTACCTCGGCCGCGCGATCCTCGTCGACCAGTCGCCCATCGGGCGCACGCCGCGCTCGAACCCTGCGACGTACACCGGCGCGTTCACGTATATCCGCGACCTGTTCGCGTCGACGAGCGAAGCGCGTGCGCGAGGCTGGAAGTCGGGACGCTTCTCGTTCAACGTGAAGGGCGGCCGGTGCGAGGCTTGCCAAGGAAACGGCGAAGTCGCCGTCGAAATGCACTTCCTCCCGACGGTGTACGTGACGTGCGACGTATGTGACGGCAAGCGCTTCACGAAGGAGACGCTAGAAGTCCGCTACAAAGGGAAGAACATCGACGACGTTCTCCACATGACCATCGAGGAGGCGGACGCGTTCTTCATCGACGTACCCGCTATCCATGAGCGCCTCCAGTCCCTTATCGACGTCGGACTCGGGTACCTCGAGCTCGGCCAGAGCGCAACGACGCTCTCCGGCGGCGAGGCGCAGCGCGTGAAGATCGCATCCGAACTGTACCGACCGCATACGCAGAAGACGATCTACCTTCTCGATGAACCGACGATCGGTCTTCACTACGAGGATGTCCGCAAGCTCATCGAGATACTCGACGAGCTCGTGAAGCGAGGGAACACGGTCATGGTCATCGAGCACAATCTCGACTTCATCAAGGCGTGCGACTACGTCATCGACATCGGTCCGGAGGGAGGGGAGAAGGGCGGCGACGTCGTTGCGAAGGGGACGCCGGAAGAAGTGGCGAAGAACCCCAAGTCGTACACGGGGACATACCTCAAAAAGTCGCTCTCCCATGGATAGGGCGAAGTTCGCGCGGATGAAACTGCCGGATGCGCCGGGTGTCTACTTTTTCATAGGTCCGCGGAAGGAGATACTCTACATCGGTCGGGCGACATCCCTTCTCCACCGCGTGAAGAGCTACTTCGACGATGACATAGCCTCGAAGCGGAGTCCCGCGATCGAGAAGATGGTGCGTGAGTCGGTTCGCATAGACGTCGAGGAGACCGATTCCGTTCTCGAGGCGATCATCCTCGAGGTGAATCTCATCAGAACGCACAAACCCCGCTACAATACGCTCTCGAAGGACGACAAGAGCTATAACCACGTCGCCATCACCGACGAGGAGTTCCCGCGCGTCCTCGTCCTCCGGGGGAAGGACCTTCGCGATGTGAAGCACGAATGGTCGTACTCGCACGTCTATGGTCCATTCCCGAGCGGGAAGCTTCTTCGCGACGCGCTCCGCATCATACGACGCATCTTCAAGTTCTACGACGTAAAGCGGCCCATCCGCGAGAAGATGAGCAAGGTCCTGCGCGGCACGATCGATTTCAATCGCCAGATAGGACTCTACCCCGAGAGCACGTCGCCCGATGCGTATCAGGAGACCATACGACACATTCGGCTCTTCTTCGAGGGGCGCAAGCGTACGGTCATCGCGGAACTGAAGCGGGATATGACACGCTTCGCGAAGCAAGAACGGTTCGAGGAAGCGGGCGAGGCAAAGCGGAAGATACTCGCGCTCGAGCATATTCAGGACGTGTCGCTCCTTCGTGACGACCTGCGCGCGTACCGCGACGATCGAAGCATGCGCATTGAAGCGTACGACATCGCGCACCTCGCGGGAACGCATATGGTCGGCGTCTTCACCGTCGTCGAAGGCGGGAAGCCCGACCCGAGCTCGTATCGCAAATTCAACGTTCGTGGGTTCACCGCGTCGAACGATCCCGGCGCTCTCCGAGAGGTCCTCGAACGACGCCTCCGTCACGAGGAATGGCGGATACCGGACCTCATCGTCGTCGACGGAAACGCCGTACAAAAGCGCGTCGCCGAGCGTGCCGCGAAGGCGGCAGGGGTCGTCGTACCCGTCGCGGCCGTCGTGAAGGACGAACGGCATCGTCCTGAGCGCATTCTCGGCCCGCGTCATATCGTCGAGGCCCGAGCGGAGGAGATACTCCTCGCGAACGCCGAGGCGCATCGATTCGCGATCGCGTTCCATCGCAGGAAACGCGGCAAGCTCCCCGAATAACGATATACGTTGCGAATTCGACGTTTTGAAGGTATAGTACCCCCACCATGGCAATCACGAAAAACGCGAAGAAGGCGGTCCGCTCCCAGGCACGGAAGCGCGTCTATAACGTGCGCACGAAGGCGAAGCTCCACGACACCGTGAAGTCCCTCAAGGACGCGCTCGCCAAGG
>DASTSP010000020.1:0-12623 GCA_035760625.1 Minisyncoccota bacterium
CTCGTTTACACCGAGAAGGTCGGGGGTTCAAGTCCCTCACCGCCCACAAAGTGAAAATCCCAGAGGTCCTTCTCTGGGATTTTTGCTTTTGGGCCATGGGACTTGAAGACCTCGCGAGAGGGTTTTGGAGCTTGCGAACAAAACCCTCAGCAAGGTGTACTGAACATGTAATGTTCAAGTCCCTCACCGCCCACAAAAAAGAAGCGCCCGGGGGCGCTTCAATCACTCAATTCTGTTGACCGGCTAGTCCGCGTGCCACCGGGCGCTCTCATCCTGCCTCTCCCGTAGCTTCACTGGGAGGTTCCGCGAATAGGCTCTTGGGGCTCTGTATATAAGTGTACGCGATGGAGGAATACGCGCAAAAGTCGACGGTGCATAGGGTACTGGAAATCGCCGCTAGGGCCTGTACTATAGGAGAGGTCCACCCACGAAAGGTTCGCATGAAGATCCTCGCAGCGGTCTCCTGCATCCTGTTCTCGTTCGCGGTCCACGCAAGCCCCTCGAAGAACTCCTTCGAAGAGGAGAGGCTCCGGCGGAACTGTTGCGTCTCGGCACGGCCCGACATACCCGTCGAGCGGCCGGCGTTCCGCATCGGACAGCACGACGATTGGCTTCACGAGCTCGTGCGGAAGAAGCGCATTCGGATCAACGCGGGGAACGTCATCCCCCCGGACGACAAGGTGTACTTTCTCCGTCGGGGCGGCAAGTTCATGATCGAGTACCGCCGCCGCATCCATTTCCTCGAGTAACGCTCGGGGACGCCCACGCGACAAACGTGGGCGTTTTTATTCCATAGAAAAACCCTCGCACGGAACGAGGGTCGAGCGACTCCGGGGAGTCAAGGTTTTTTATTCTTCCGAAGCCCGGAGACGAGCGAATCCGGAACTGCGAACGTCTGGTTCGCGACGCGGAGCTGAACGAACTTGCCCGCGCCGGGGTACGCACCTTCCGCGATGACGACCGCAATGAGCTCTTCGGCGCCCGAAGCGAACCGCTTGAGGGCGTCGAGGAAGTTCTCGCAGAGCCGCACGTGGAACGATGAGTACCGCGTACGTATCGCATCGAACGCCTCGTAGATCTTCTCGAGGCGGATGCGAACGCTTTTCGAGACCCGCTCCCAGAGGATGAACGACACGCTCTCGAGGGGTGGCGTCACCTTCTGCGGCCGCTTCACGTACCGCGTATTGAAGCGGTCGAGAGCGTCCTCCCGCACGACGACCACCGTCTTCGGCGGCGACGCCTTCCGACCCTGCCTTGCGGTCTGCGCCATTCCGCCGTAGCGGTTCCCGTTATGCACCCTCCGTTTCAAACCACGAACTGCATGAGTCACGTGAATCTCCCTTGTTGTGGACGTGCGCATCACAAAATGATGCATCGACATAGTACACCTTTTTCGGAGAATTTAAAGCAAAAAAAATGAGCCCCCGTGAGAGCTCATTTGTACACCATCGTCTTCGGCTTCGGATGTTGGGCCACGATGGCCGACTCGAAGCGACGGCGAAACGCGTGTTCCGGGAGTTCCCACTCCCGCGTTCCGCGAGCGAGCCGCATGTACGTCACCGTCGCCGTACCGTGGCGCATCGTGCGGCTCGAGACGACCGTGAAGCTTATCTTCCTTGTGCCGATCAACCCCACGTGCCGGATGCCGATCTCGAACTCCTCGAAGAGTTTTCCATCGGAGTTAGCCGTCCGCGGTTTCGCTGCGCATTTGAGAGCCTCCGCCACGTCGAGGGTAATCTTCCGAACCGGACCGCTCTTCCCTGCACGCATGCGCTCGGCGCGCTTCTCCTTTCGCTTCACCTTCTCGCGGGCGGACGGAACGCTCGGGACCTCATCGTCCTCGGTATCGTCGCCGGCGACGTCCCGCGTTTCGACGGGCTTCTTGTGGATCGTCCCGCCGGTCCCCGCGTAGTTCGGACCGCGGACGATCCTCCGCCCGACCCGCTTGTAGCCGACGATGAGCTCGTCAAGTTCCTTCATCGATACCTCCTTTCTTGGCCGACCACTATAGTACACTGCGCCGTCGTTTTGAAAAGGGCCGATACTACCGCGCGTCGAATGCGATGAGCATCGAGAGAGCGACGAGGAGAATGAGCGAGAAGCGGAACATGCGGCGCGCCCACCGAGAATCATCGGGCGTGCGGAAACCGCGGATGCCCATGACGACCCACGCGACGCCAAGCGCGCTCATGAGCGCGAGGAATATCTTACCGACGTACCCGAAGTGGTAGAGGGCGATGAGCGCGGCGAGGAAGAGCGCCGTGTACGCGAGCATGACGCGCTTCGTGAAGAGGACGCCTTTCCGGTTGGGCACGGTCGGGATGCCGGCCGCGGCATATTCGTTCTTCCGGTAGAGCGCGATCGCGAAGAAGTGCGGCATTTGCCAGAAGACGAGGATGAGGAAGAGGAGGACCGCTCCGAGGTCGACGGTGCCGGAGGCTGCTGCGTACCCGACGACCGGCGGCATGGCGCCCGAGAGGGACCCGATCTCCGTCCCGTACATGGTCCCGCGTTTCGCGAAGAGGCTGTAGAGGACGACGTACGCGAAGAACCCGAAGGCCGCGGCGGCGAACGCGAGCACGTTCGCGAACACCGCGAGGAACGTGAAGCCGATAAGCGAAAGCACCGCTCCGAAGACGAGCGCGTTTAGCGGCGAGATCTGCCCCGTGACGAGCGCTCTTCCCTTCGTCCGCTCCATGCGAACGTCGATATCCCTATCGATGACATTGTTGAAGACGCACGCGCCGCCGATGACGAACCCGAGACCGACGAGCGTGAGAAGGAGAAGCATGGGATTCGGTGCACCGTGTGCCGCGAGCATAAAGCCCGCAGCGGCGGCGAACGAGTTTCCGTAGACGATGCCCGGTTTCGCGAGCCTGTAGTAGATCCCTGCCATCATTCTTGGTCGAGCATATACGCGTCCATCGCGTCGGGCGACATCGACCCCATGCGCGCATCGAGGTTCTCCATGATCCAGAGCGACCCGCCGACCACGATGACGACGATGAGCACCGTCGACACGAGCGTCATAAATCTCCAGCGCGGCCGTTTCTCGCCGCGGATATGGAGGAAGAAGACGAGCTGGACGACGAGCTGGACGAGCGCGAGCGCGAGGAACGCAACGCGGAGCGTCGTGTGGGCGAAGAGCGAGTGGCCGGTCACCTCGTGAACGAGAAGGAAGACCGGCGCGAGAAGCGTGAGCGTCACCGAGAGGAGGTAGCCGAGTATGTAGTTGTGAGAGTCGGCGGTCATATGAAATTGAAAAGATACACGATGGTAAAGATGAATATCCAAACGATGTCGAGGAAGTGCCAGAAGAGCGTGAAGAGCGTGAGCCGCCGGAGCGCGCCTCCCGTGATACCCCGGGCAACGACGTAGATCATGAGGACGGCCATCCAGAGGAGGCCCGTCGCGACGTGGAGTCCATGCGTGCCGACGAGCGTGAAGAACGAGGAGAGGGCGGCGCTCGTGCTCGGCCCATACCCTTCAAGAACGAGCGTCCGGAACTCGGCTATTTCGAGAGCAACGAACGCCGCGCCGAGAAGGAACGTCGCGAAGAGCCACGCGAGCACGTGACGCCGCGCTCCCCGCCGTGCGGCGAGAAGGCCGAAGCCCGCCGTAACGCTCGATGTGAGGAGGAGCATCGTCTCGACGAGGACGAAAGGGAGCGAGAAATGCTTCCCGAGCGCCGGCCCAGCGAACGTATTCCCCTCGAGGACGGCGAACGTCGCGAAGAGACTCCCGAAGAGGAGACAATCGCTCATGATGTAGACCCAAAAGCCTACCGACGCGATGCTCGCCCGTTCGCGTTCCTCCATGTGCTCTTCACGTATGTTCATGGTGTCGTGATTCATGATGCGGCGTGTAGGTCGAGGCGCCGTTTCGCGAACTCGCGGTCCATGCGTTCGACCTCGGCGGCGGGAATGACGCGCTCCGTGTCGTCGTCGAGCGTGCGGGCGATGAGAAGGCCGAGCGCGACGAGCGCCCCGATGAGTACGAGCGCGGCGATATGCCACACGAGACCAAAGCCGATGGCGAGGGTCGCCACGCCGATGTAGAGGCCCGCAGGACTGTTCTTCGGGAGCTCGATGTCCTCGTACGGCCCCTGCGCGTTCAGCTCCTCGCTCTGTTTATCGGCCCACCATGCGTCTCGACCGTAGACGCGCGGTATACGCGCGAAGTTGTAGAACGGCGCGGGCGACGCGGTCGACCACTCGAGATTCCGACCGTTCCATGGGTCACCCGTCACGTCCCGGTGCTTTCGCCTGTCGCGTATACTCACGACGTACTGCGCGACCTGGAAGAGGACGCCGAGCCCGATGACCGCGACGCCGATCGCCGCGACGATGAAGAGCGACTGCCATCCCAAGGACGCGTCGTAGTGGTCGAGGCGTCGCGTCGCGCCCATGAATCCGAGAATGTAGAGCGGCACGAACGCGAGGAAGAAGCCGATGATCCAGGACCAAAATGCCGCCTTCCCGAGCCGCTCATTGAGCGTGAAGCCGAATATCTTCGGGAACCAGTACGTCATTCCCGCGAAATACCCGAATACGACGCCGCCGATGATCATGTTATGGAAGTGCGCGACGAGAAAGAGGCTGTTGTGGAGCTGGAAGTCGGCGGCGGGTACCGCCATGAGGACGCCCGTCACGCCGCCTAAGGTGAACGTCGCGACGAATCCGAGGAACCAATGCATCATAGAGGAGAATATGATGCGGCCGCGGAACATCGTGAAGAGCCAGTTGAACACCTTCACCCCCGTCGGTATCGCGATGATCATCGTCATGATTCCGAAGAACGCGTTCACGTTCGCACCGGCTCCCATCGTGAAGAAGTGGTGGAGCCACACGACGAACGAAAAAAAGGTTATGCCGGCCGTCGCGAACACCATCGACGTGTACCCGAAGAGTCGTTTTTGCGAGAACGCGGGAACGACCTCGCTGAAGACGCCGAACGCGGGAAGGACGAGAATGTACACCTCCGGATGACCCCACGCCCAAATGAGGTTCACGTACATCATCGGATTACCGCCCATCGTTGACGTGAAGAAGTGGAAGTCTGCGAATCGATCGAGGAAGAGCATCGCAAGCGTCGCGGTGAGTATGGGAAACGCGAGAATGACGAGCGCGGTCGAACAGAGCGTCGTCCAGACGAACACGGGCATGCGCATGAGGGTCATCCCCGGACAGCGCATCGTGAGAATGGTCGTGAAGAAGTTCACTCCCGAGAGGAGACTCCCGAGTCCCGATATCTGGAGCGCCCATATCCAATAATCGACGCCGACATCCGGACTGTACGCGAGCTCGGAGAGGGGCGGGTACGCGAGCCACCCCGTCTTCGCGAAGTCGCCGAGAACGAGCGAGAGATTCATGAGAACGGCACCCGAGACGAAGAGCCAGAACGAGAGCGAGTTCAAGAACGGGAACGCGACGTCGCGGGCACCGATCTGCAGCGGGACGACGACGTTGAAGAGCCCCCACATGAGTCCCATAGCGACGAAGAAGATCATGATGGTCCCGTGCGCCGTGAATATCTGTTGGAAGTGGCTCGGCTCGAGGTACCCGTGCGACGCGCCGACCGAAAGCGCCTGTTGGACGCGCATCATGACCGCATCGCTGAATCCGCGGAACAGCATGACGAACGATACGATGATGTACATGACGCCGATGCGTTTGGGGTCAAGGGACGTGAGCCACTCGCGCCAGAGCCAGCCGAACTTATCGTACCGGTAGAGAAGGCCGACGATGATGAGGCCTACGACCACCATGAAGATGGACGCGCCGATCACGATCGGGTCATGCGGGAGCGCATCGATGGTGAGCTTGCCTAACATGTTTCAATGGGTTCGCGCCGTGCCCGACGATGACGCAGGCGGCGCGAGGTACTTCCCTATGATCGTATTATACAGACCGTCTTCGACGGCGGAGAAGGTCGCGACCGGTTCGTACGCACTCGGCTTCGCGAGCGCGTCGTACGCCTCACGCGTGAGCGTCGAGGTTCCCGCTCGCACGGACTCGACCCACCGTTCGAACTCCTCCTCGGACACGCTCTTTGCCGTAAACGTCATTCCCGAGAACCCCTCGCCGCTTATGTTCGCGGAGGTTCCGAAATAGCTCCCCGTGCCGCTCGCCATGAGGTTGAGATGCGTCGTCATCGCCGGCATCGCGTATATCTGTCCGCCGAGCTGCGGTATCCAGAACGAGTTCATCGGGGCATCGGCGGTTATCTCGAAATCGATGGCGGTGTCCTCGGGGAATTCGACGAAATTCACCGTCGCGATGCCCTCATTGGGGTAGATGAAGAGCCACTTCCAATCGAGGGCGACGACCTGGATGGGCATCGATTCCATGCCCGGTCGTAGCGGCCGATACGGGTCGAGGTCGTGCGTGCTCTTCCACGTGATGAGCGCGAGGACGAAGATGATGGCGCACGGTATGGCCCACCAGATGAACTCGTCGAGCGCGTTGTGCTCCCAATTCGGCGTGTAGCGCGCCTTCGTATTCCCCGCGCGGTACCGCCACGCGATCGCCGCGGTGAGCATGAAGACGGGGATGAGAACGCCGAGCATGAGGACGAGCGCCGTGAGCATGAGGTTTCGTTCGTCTAACCCGACGGGCCCACGAGGATCGAGAACGGCGAAGGTTCCGGGACCCACATAGGAAAAGAGCTGCGAGAGCATGTCTGCATTATAACAGAGCCCTCTCACGGCATGCGGTCACCGCGCACAAGAAAACGACCCGACGCGGGTCGAGTCGTTTCGTACGCGGTATTAGCTCGCGCGTGACCGGCGAACGACGTGTTTCACCGTCGGCGTCTTCGCGACGACCGTCGGCTGTGGCGCGGGTTTCGGCGCGGCGACGGCCTCTATCTGCGCTTTCGCGGCTTCGAGCTTCGCCTGAAGCGCGGCAAGCGTCTCGGTATCCGCGGGCGCCGCCGGCCTCTCGACGTTCTGCGTCGACGCGGGTGCTCTCCGCGCCGGAGCGGGCGTCGGTTCGAGCTTCGCCGGCGCATCGGTCGGCTCAAGAACCGCCTCAGCGATAGGGTCGCTCCCCGCCTCTCCATCCACGGTGGCAACGGCCGGTTCGGATACCGCGTCGTCGCTCATCGCGTTCTCCTTCGCGAAGACGTACGCGCTTCGCCCCGCGATCGCGAGGACGAGGAGGAACGTCAATGCTACGTTTCGTATTTCCTTTTTCATGGTGTTACTCGAGGCGCTGCCACTTATGCGTCTCGCTCTTCTTCACATCGCACTCGCCGCACGTGAAGTCGTCGGGGAGCGATTCCCAGCGTGTGCCCGGGGCTATACCCCGAGACGGATCGCCGACCGCCTCGTCGTAGATCCACCCGCACTCGAGACAGACGTATTGCGCCATAGTTTAGCCGTTATGCCGATAATGCGCATAACGGTACCAGCCGAAGATGAGTGGCTCATGAATGAGCGAGCGGGAGTCGAACCGTGAACGTCGAACCGGCTCCCGGCGCGCTCTCGAGCGCGATGTCCCCGCCGAAACGCCGCGCGATATCCCGCGCTATCGCGAGACCGAGTCCGGCGCCGCGCGTCACGTCGCTTCGCGCCTCGTCCACTTTGTAGAAGCGGTCGAACACGTGACGCTGTGCGGTCTCGGCGATGCCGACGCCCGTATCGCGTACGGAGAGAACGGCGTCGAGCCCGTCTCTCACGATATGGACGGTGACGGTGCCACCCGGGCGGTTGTAGTCGACGGCGTTCTTGAGGAGATTCTGGACGAGTTGAACGAGACTCCCCGCGTCGGCGTGAACGATGACCTCCTCGGTCCTATCCGCGGAAAGGGACACGGACCGTTCCGCCGCGTACGAAGCGAAACGAGCCACTTCGCGGCGCGCGAGCGCGCCGAAGTCGACGTCCGCGCACGCCTCCGCACGCTCGCGTTCGTTCGTAAGGAGCGTAAGGAGACCCTCGGTAAGGCCGGCGAGCCGCTTCACCTCGTCGTTCGACTCGCGGATGAACCGCTCGTACTCTTGGGGAGAGCGAGGCTTCCTCAAAACGGTATCGTTTCCCGAGCGCATAACGGCGAGCGGCGTCCGAAGTTCGTGCGCGACGTCCGCCATGAACCGCTCTTCCCGTGCGCGCATCTCCTCGATGGGACGGAGCGTCCGGCGCGCGAACGCGTACGAGAAGATGCTCGCTATGAGGAGGACGAAGATATCGGCGACGACGAGGACCGCTTCGATATGTTCGCGATACTCGTACGGTCCGACCTCGATCGTCTCATCTCCCTCGATGAACACCTCCTCTTCGACGACACCGCTCGGCGCGGGAGGAGTGAAGAGAACGTACACGAACGCGCTCGAGATGAGGAGGATGAAGAATGTGCTCACGACGTAGTAGAGCGTGAGCCGTAACGTCGCTCGTCTGAACTCATTCCGTCTTGAACGTGTATCCGACGTTGCGGATGGTTTTGATGTATCGGTCATGGTCGCCGCCGAGCTTCTGACGAAGCTGCTTTATGTATACGTCCGTTATATTACTAAACGCGCTGTACGCAAAGTCCCAGCAATGGTCGAGGAGCTGTTCTCGCGTGATGACCGTGCCCGCGTTCCGCATGAGGTACTCGAGGACGGCGTACTCCTTGAGCGTGAGCGCGCGCTCCTTCCCCCCTACGGCGACCGAACGCGTCGCGGTGTCGAGGACGACGTCCTGAACGGTGAGCTTCTCGGCGAGGTGGGACTGCGGCCGGCGGAGAAGCGCACGCACGCGAGCGAGGAGCTCGTTCATGTCGAAGGGTTTGAGGAGATAGTCGTCCGCCCCGCTGTCGAGGCCGAGGACGCGATCTTCGACCTCGCCGCGCGCGGTGAGCATGAGTATGGGTACCGTGATACCCGCCGCGCGGACCGACTTGCATACGGCGATACCGTCCTTCTCCGGAAGCATGATGTCGAGGATGACAGCGTCGTACGAGCCGCTCTCGATGCGCCGCTCGCCGGTCTCGCCGTCATGAACGACGTCGACCGCGTACGCCTCTTCCTCGAAGGTTTGCGCGACGTACTTCGCGAGTTTCTCGTTATCCTCGACGACGAGTAGCTTCATGTGGGCCATGATACACCCATTCACGATGCATTCATATTGACCCGGTACCGTGTCGCAATATGAACGAATACGCGTACGCGAGACGGTACATGGGTACGGACGTGAGCCTCTCGTTCGTCGTGCCCACGGAGGCGCTCGCGCTCACCATGGCGGAGGACCTTTTTAGGAGTATCGCCCGGTATGAATCGCTCTTCTCACGTTTTCTCCCGGAGAGCGAACTCTCGCGGCTCAATCGCTCGAAAGCAGCCCGCGTGTCGAGAGAGTTCGAGGCGGTCCTGCGGCGAAGCACTGACCTCGTCCATCGGACCGAGAACGCGTTCAATCCGCTCGTCCAGGTCGCGCGTCTCGGGTACGTCCGAAGCTTTGCGGAGGGGCCGCGCGGCGCGACCGTGGACGCAACGCCGTACGATACGGACATCACCGCGGTCGGCGTCGATACCGACGGAACCGTGCGCCTTCGCGGGGCGCAAAACCTCGACTTCGGCGGCATCTTGAAAGGGTACCTCGCGTCGCTCCTCGTTCGACACGTACAAGGCGAATACCCCGCGTGCACGGGTGCCATCGTGAACTTAGGCGGCGACCTCGCGACCTTCGGTCGCGATGCGGACGGCAAACCGTTCGTCTTCGAAGTCTATAACCCGGTGACCGGCCACGATCTGCCGCTCACGGTCGAGAACTCTGCCCTTGCGACGAGCGGTACGTACGCGCGGTCGTGGGAAACGAAGCAGGGTCGCCGACACCATATCGTCGACTCGAAGACGCGCGAGAATCCACGGACGAACATCGTCTCGGCGACCGTCGTCCACGAAGACGGTGCGGTCGCCGAGGCCTTCACGAAGGTATTCATCAGTAGACCTTTCGACGAGGCGATGCGAATCGTCGGGAAAGAGCCGCTCGGTTTCCTTCTCATCCTCGTTAACGGCTCGGTCGTAAGCAGCCTCGTATGAAAACCTATTTCGCGTTCATAAGAATAACGCAGGAAGCGCTCCTCGCCGTCTCGGTCGCGATGCTCGCGACGTTGCCAACCGTACTCGCGTTCAATCCCGATCTCTTTACGGATGCCTCGATGGCGTTTTTGTACGCAGTCGCGCACACCGCGCTCTTCTTCGTCATGATGATACGTCCGCTTTCGGACCTGTTCCCGAGCGTACCGTACCTCCGGCCGCTCGTCATCCTACGGAAGGGTGCTGGCGTACTTTCCGCCTCCGTCATCGTATCGTTTTTGCTCGCGAAGGTCATCGTCGACCCAAGTGGGTACCTTTCCTCGATAGGGACCGGGGCGTACTGGTCGCTCCATAATCTCGCGCTCTTCGCGCACCTTGGCGACCTCTCCGCCGTAGTGCTCCTTGCGACCTCGAACGCGCTCTCGAAGCGGGTTCTCGGCAAGAACTGGAAGCGCGTTCAGCGTCTCTCGTACGTGTACTTCTACGCGAGCGCGCTCTACGTGACGCTCATGCTCCACACGACGTACGTACTCGTCTACGTCGTCTTCGTTACGCTCGCGACGGTCTTCGCCCTCCTCAAGAACCGCGGGCTCTTGGGTGCCGAGTCGTATACCCCGAAACAGGCATGATACGAAAAGTGAAAGGCATCATCCGGAACGTGAACGACCTCTCGCCGACCGCGAAGGAGCTCGTCATCGACCTTGAAGAGCCACTGCCCTTCGTCGCGGGGAACTTCGTCAATCTCTTCTTTCCGAAGGACGGAGAAACGGTACGGCGCGCGTTCTCGCTCTCGTCGAGCGACGCCGACTCTCGGACCATCGCGCTCTCGGTTCGGCGCTCGAGAGGAATGGCGGGACTCACTCCGTATTTCTGGGAGCATGACGTCGCCGGGACCCCGGTCGAGCTCATGGGTCCCTTGGGCGAGAATACCGCGGACAAGCTCACGTCGAAGAAGGCGTTTCTCTTCGCCTTCGGCGTCGGAGCCGGCGTCATTCGTTCGGTCGCCGATCACCTCGTGAAGCGCGCGTCGCCGCCCGAGCTCCGTATCATGACGGGAAGCAGGGACGACGGCGACATCATTCACAAAGACTACTTCGACGAGCTCGCGGCCATGGGTAAAGCGCACGTTCGCTATGTCGTATCGACGCCCGGTACGTCACCGTTCCTCTCCGGATACATACAAGACCACGTTAGTGACTTCGATTTCAACGATGCTGACGTCTACATGTGCGGGCAAGATGCGGCCTGTACGGAACTACAGACGAAGGTCCTTAGTACTGCTCCGAAGAATTGCCGCTTGTTCGTGGAGAGTTTCGGGTAAGAGGAAGGGATCGAACCTTACAGGTTCAGTATCCGTTCAGGATATTTTTTCAAAATATCTCTGAACGGCTTCGATTCCTCCCCCGAACGCCCCGCCACTAGAAAAGGCTGGCGAACTGCCAACCTTTTCCAGTGGTGCCCCCGGGAGGAATCGAACCTCCATCAAGAGCTTAGAAGTCTCCTGTTCTATCCATTGAACTACGGGGACGGGCACTCCTTCTATATATACTATCAATCTCCTCGTGAACATGCCCCGCATGTATCACTCCATTCCCTACGGGGACGGGCACTCTTTCCTTCTCTCGCTCATGGCGAGTGTACTCGCTCTCCTACTCCCCCGCAAGCGGCGTGGTCGTCGCGGTCGTCGTCGCGACGGGCGTCAAAACGGGCGCGGGCGTGCCACCAGCCCGAAGGGCGTTAAAGGCGTCCTCACGTCTGGAATATATTCGTGCGTACTCCGTGACGCCGTTTTGATCGTAGAGCATTTGGCTCGTCTGTGGGGGTACGTCCGCACCCTCGGAGCGCAGTTGCGAGTAGAAATCGAAGCCGATGAGCGTCGCTCCGACGACGAACCCGACCGAGGCGATGACGAGCCCGATGGTCCAGTCACGAGACGGGTTCATATACGTCGACGTTCCGTCTTTCCAAAGATGGAACGACGGTTTCTTCTTTCCGCGCTTGTGAAATGAGAACTTCATCGTTTCTTGAACTTAGTGATGGTGAGGTCGTAGGTGCTCTTCCAAACCTGCGAACCGTCCTCCGCCTCGCCTCTCGAGAGCTGAAGGTGGAGGACCGAAGATTGATACGGAAGGTTCTCGAGCACTTCGAGCGTCCGGATGACCCCCTGGTACGGACCGGACACGGCGACGCTCATGACGAGACGCTCGAACGTCGCGTCGATCGGCTCGACGGTGAGCGCGCTCGTCGAGAGCGAGACACCCTGCTCCTTCCCCAAGGTCTCGATGAGCGCGAGGAACCCGATGACGTCCTCATCCTTGAGGATGCGGCCATTTACGGAGTCACGGTCCTCTTTCGTCTCATCGAGCGTCCTCGTGAGCTGTGAGAGGGCCGCGTTGTGCGCCTCCGCCTCGGCGGCGGCGAGCGTTTCCCTCTGGTACTCTTCCTTCTTGAGAGAGACGAGGTGGGAGAAGATGAAGAGGGCCGCGAGCGACACGACGAAAAACGCGCTCCCGAAAACCGCTATCATGTTCGTACTCTTGTGGGTCGTCGGTGTCATTTTGTCTTAGCGAGGGTTACCGTAACGGTGAACGGGAGGTCCGCGTCGCGCGCGA
>DASTSP010000021.1:0-3447 GCA_035760625.1 Minisyncoccota bacterium
AAGATGCCCGGGAAGACGAGCGAGTTGTTTATCTGGTTCGGGTAGTCCGAGCGGCCGCTCGCGACGACGGCGGCGCCCGCCGCGGTCGCGTCCTCGGGATATATCTCGGGTATCGGGTTCGCGAGCGCGAAGACGATCGCGTCCTTCGCCATCGACTCGACGTGTGCGCGCGAAATGGTTCCCGGGCCGGATACGCCGACGATCGCGTCCGCTCCCGCGACCGCCGCATCGAGAAGGCCGCGGACGCCGCGCGGGTTCGTGACCTTCGCGAGTGCGCACTTATAGGGCGCCATGCCCTTCCGTCCCTGGTAGATGACGCCGGCGCTGTCGGAAACGATGACGTCCTCGATACCGGCCTTGACGAGAAGGAGCGCGATCGCGCGTCCCGCCGCACCGGCGCCGACGATGACGACGCGAAGCGAGGAGAGGCGTTTCCCGACGACCTTCGCCGCGTTCATGAGGCCCGCGAGGACGATGATCGCCGTGCCGTGCTGGTCGTCGTGCATGACCGGTATGGGTAGCTCTGCCTTAAGCCGCTCCTCGATCTCGAAGCAGCGCGGCGCGCTGATGTCCTCGAGGTTGATCGCGCCGAAGGTCGGCGAGATGTGCTTCACCGTTTTGATTATCTCCTCGGTGTCCTGGGTCGAGAGGACGATGGGAAACGCGTCGACGCCCGCCATCTCCTTGAGTATCGCGCACTTCCCCTCCATGACGGGAAGGGCACCCAAGGGCCCGAGGTTCCCAAGTCCGAGGACCGCGGAACCGTCCGAGACGACGGCGACGGTGTTTCCCTTCAGCGTGTAGTCTCGCGCCTCGCGCTCGTGCTTCGCGAGGTGCCCCGCGACCGCGCCGACGCCCGGCGTGTACATCGTGCTCCAATCATCGCGACTCCGGAGTTTCCCCTTCGAGACGACCGCGAGTTTCCCACGCAGTTTCTTGTGGAGCTTTAGCGCCATCTTCGCGTAGTCCTTCTTCGCCGCTGATCGTTTCGTCATGTACGTATATATGAGGGATAGTCTCAAAGTATACTCCTCCGAGCACGAAATAAAAAAACCTTCAGCGTGGAGCTGAAGGGGATGGAAGAACGGGGAGAGAGGAAGGAAGAAGAACGAATCCAGGGCGAATGCCAAGGATGGAAGAACGATGCTCGGTCACTGCGAGGAGGCCGAATTGCGGGTCGAGCCCTGTTACATTTCGTCAAGGACTACATCGGGGAGCGTAGGCTCCCCGCCCGCGGCGCCCGCACCCTTTAACAAGTGCGGGCGCCGCAATCTCCTCTCACTATACGCCTCCCCCTTCCCCCGTCAAGAGTCAAAAAACCTCGTCGTTTCGGGCACATTTGCTACTATAGTCACATGCGACCGACAGACCTCTTAAGCGACCACTTCCGTATCGACAAAGAGCACGAGAAGGCGCTTAAGCGCCTCGGCCTCGCGACCGTTCGCGACCTCCTTTACCACCTCCCCCAACGCTACGAGGACATCTCCTCCGTTCAATCGGTCGAGGGGCTTCGAAAGGGCGAGGATGCCGTCGTCTACGGAGCGGTCGGAGGCCTCAAAACGCGGAAGGCGTGGAAGAGCCGCATGCCTATCGCCGAGGGCTGGGTCGAGGACGGTTCGGGCCGCATGAAGGTCATGTGGTTCAATCAGCCGTACCTCGCGAAGATGCTCACGGACGGAACGTACGTGAAGCTCGCGGGCAAGGTCTCGGGAACGGAGGGAAAACTCTACCTCGCGAACCCGGAGATCGAGAAGCTCGATTCCCTCCCGATCGACCGTCACGATTCCATTTTCAAGAATACGGGGAACCTCGACGAGACCATCTACCCGGTCTACCGCGAGACGAAGGGCGTCACCTCGAAGTGGTTCTACCACACCGTCGTGAAGTGCTTCGAGAAGGGCGTGCTCGACACGCTCAAGGACCCGATACCCGAGGAGATACTCGCGCGCTACAACCTCCCGACGCTCACGACCGCGCTCCAGTGGATACACACGCCGAAGAAGGCCGAACACGCGAAGAGCGCGCGGAAGCGCTTCGCGTTCGAGGAGGTCTTCTACATTCAGGCCCAGAAGGCGAAGGAGCGCGCGTCGGTCGAGGCGGCGGAGACGTACCGCTTCAAGACGGACCCCGCGCACATCCTCGAGTTCACGAAACGCTTCCCCTTCGACCTCACGCCGTCCCAGATAAAAGCGCTCGCCGACATCACCGCCGACTTCGATCGGCGCTTCCCGATGTCGCGGCTCCTCGAGGGCGACGTCGGGAGCGGCAAGACCGCGGTCGCGGCGACCGCGGCGTACGTCGCGGCGACCTCTCGTCCCTCATCGAACGTCTCGAAGAACATGGGCGGCCTCGAGTACGGCAATCTCCAGGTCGCCTACATGGCGCCGACCGAGATACTCGCGAAACAGCACTTCGAGTCGTTCATCGAGTACTTCAAGCACCTCCCCATCCAGATCGGCCTCATCACCGGCTCCGGCTGCATGAAATTCCCCTCGAAGGTGAACGCCGAGCGCGCGACGGCGATCTCGAAGGCGCAGCTCCTCCGCTATGTGAAATCCGGTGAGATTCCCATCGTCATCGGGACGCACGCTCTCATGTACAAGTCGGTCGAGTTTCGGCATCTCGCGCTCGTCATCATCGACGAACAGCACCGTTTCGGCACCGCGCAGCGAAAGGCGCTCGCGAAGAAGGACGCGCGGCTCCCGCACCTCCTCTCGATGACCGCGACGCCGATCCCCCGTACCCTCGCGCTCACCGTCTACGGCGACCTCGACATCACGCTCCTCTCCGAGATGCCGAAGGGCCGAAAGCCGGTCATCACGAGGCTCGTCGCGAAGGGCCGCGAGAAGGAGATGTACGCGCACGTGAAGGAAGAGCTCGACTCGGGCCGACAGGCGTACGTCATCTGTCCGCGCATCGACGAAGCGGATCCGGAGAAGGAGACGGCCATCATCGCGAAGTCGGTCGTCGAGGAGGCGAAGCGCCTCAAGAAGGACGTCTTCCCCGATCGGACGATCGCCGTCCTCCACAGCAAGATGAAACCGGCCGAGAAAGACAAGGTCATGGCGGCCTTCGCGAAGCACGACATCGACATTCTCGTCGCGACGTCGGTCGTCGAGGTCGGCGTGAACGTCCCCAATGCGACGAACATCATCATCGAGGGCGCGGAGCGCTTCGGCCTCGCACAGCTTCACCAGCTCCGCGGACGCGTCATTCGCGGGACGCACCAGCCGTACTGCTTCGTCGTCACCGACAGCAAGTCCGAGCGAACGCGCGAGCGCCTCAAAGCGCTCACGACCGCGAGAAACGGCTTCGAACTCGCCGAGTTCGACCTCGCCCAGCGCGGTTCGGGCGAGCTCTACGGCGCGAAGCAGTCGGGACTCACCGACCTCGGCATGGAGGCGCTGAAGAACCTCAAAATGGTCGAAGCGGCGCGTACCGAGGCGC
>DASTSP010000022.1:0-5469 GCA_035760625.1 Minisyncoccota bacterium
CGGCGATCGGCGTCGCGGTCAATGAATCCCAGAGGAAGAAAACGACGAGAAGGAGGAGGACGCCGAGCGTGACGGCCATGATGAGGGCGCCTGTTTTCGAGGAACGCTCGGAGGGCATGCGTATATGATAGCAGGTCGCGGGGCTAGAGCGCGTACTTCCTAAACGCCGCGGCGACGCGCTTCGCGATCATCGCGTACCCCGCATCGTTCGGGTGGACGCCGTCGTACATGAGGTCGCCGTGGCCGATCACGCCCGAGAGAACGTCGGGGACGTACACCGTGCGGTACCGCGCGGCGAGCTCCTCGTACATGGCGGCGCTATCGCCGCCGAGGACGCCGCTTCGAACGCCGAGAAGGACGACGACGGCGCCGTTCGACTCGAGCCTCTCGATGATCGCGCCGAGGTTCGCCTCCGTCGTTGCCGAATCCGTCTGCCTGATGAAGTCGTTCCCTCCGAGGAGGAGGATGACGACGCCGGGGTCGGCCGCGAGGGCGTCGCCTATGCGGGCGAGACCATCTTCGGTTGTGTCGCCCGAGCGGCCGAGATTGAGGACTGGGCGACCAAGCTCTTTCGAAAGGTCCGAGACGAGGTCGTTCCCCTCGGTCGCTCCGTAGCCCTCGACGAGCGAGTCGCCGAACGCGACGATGGTCGCGTTCTTCGGCGGATAGTTCGCGATATCGGCCGTTCCCGCGCCGCCCGCGGCATAGTACCCGGCGATGCCGATGACCGCGAGGAGAGCCGCGACGAGGTACGAAAGACGCATAGGAGCTAGTGTATCAAAAGGTGCGCGCGAACGCTTCTCTGCTATACTCCGTCTATCATGCGAGACCTTCTCGAGACGGCGATCGACGCGGCCACCGATGCGGGCAGCGAGGTCATGCGCCTCTACGAATCGACCGACTTCGAAAGAAAGAACGACGGGAGCCCGGTCACCCTGGCCGACACGCGCGCGAACGAGGTCATCACCGCAAAACTCGAGGCTACCGGTATCGCCATGCTCTCCGAGGAGTCGGCGTCGATAGGTCACCCGTACCCCGAGCGCCTCTGGGTCATCGATCCCCTCGATGGTACGCGCGACTTCATCGCGAAGTCGGGTGATTTCGCCGTCATGGTGGGACTCGTCGAGAACGGGCGTCCCGTTCTCGGTGCGGTCTTCCTCCC
This sequence comes from Minisyncoccota bacterium, assembly GCA_035760625.1. GTDB lineage: Bacteria > Patescibacteriota > Minisyncoccia > Phycocordibacterales > UBA918 > Damh-18. The sequence goes on from DASTSP010000022.1 coordinate 1,163, forward strand.
CGTCATGAGAAAGCTCTACTTCGCAGAGCGCGGCGGGGGTGCGTACGGGAGAGACGAGAAGGGTGAAAGACGGCTCTCCGTCTCCGCGCGCACCGAAGACCTTCGCTTCGTGCGAAGCGGCCGGCACGTCGACCCACGTTTCGACGCGGTCGCAAAGCGACTCGCGGCGTCGGTCACGGCGCGAGGGAGCATCGGCGTAAAGGCGGGGCTCATCGCCGAAGACGAGAGCGACTTCCTTCTCTCATGGGGGAAGCTTGGCGAGTGGGACGTCTGCGCGCCCGAGATAATCCTCACGGAGGCGGGCGGCGAAGTGACGGACGCGGCAGGCCAGCCGCTTCGTTATGGGAATCCGGACCACCGCATACAAAACGGCATGGTCTTCTCGAACCATGCCTGTCATGAGCGCGTTCTTCGCGCGATCAGCGAGGTGAACGGCTAACCTCCTTCCGCTCCGGCGTCCGTCGTCGTCGCGGCGATGGACGCGTCCGCTGATACCTCGGTCGTCGAAGCGGCTTCGGAGACAGGCTCCGCGACGGGCGCAGGCGCCGGTGCGCTTCCTCCCTGAGGGACGAGGCCGCCGTTTGGCTTATCTCTGAAGGCCGCGGGGATCGCCGCGGCGTTCGCGTCAGCGGGATTCGCGTTCCCCCGCTCGTTCGCCGGTGTGTCGGACGATGGGTGCTCTTTCGAGTTCTGGATAGCCGCGGCGACGTTTATCTCACCCTCGTCCGCGCGGCCCAGCATGAGCGCGCCGCCCACGAAGACGAGTCCGGCGACGAAAAGCCGCGCGTAGAAGGCTCCCGTCGTCCTCCCCATTACGATTTCCTTGAACGCCATAGTGCCTCAAGTATACCATCATGGGCGCGGTCGGAAAGGCCACCCTGCTGTGTACGCGTCCGGCCGTGATATTGCCGTTTTCCGCGGTATATGGTACATTTGCCACACCGAGAGAGCAGGGGCTCTCTTTTTGCTATCGAAGAACGGGGCGCGAAACGGCGCCACCGATACGATAGGCCGGAACCTTTACTTTTCATCACTTTGAAAGACGAACGAGTACTCATAAACCAGCAGATTCGCGCACGCGAACTTCGCGTCATCGACGCAGAGGGCGAGAACCGGGGCGTCATCTCGAAGGAGGAAGCGCTCAAACTCGCGGAGGAAGCTGGGCTCGATCTCATCGAGATCTCCCCGATGGCGAACCCGCCCGTCGCGAAGATCATGGACTTCGGGAAGTACCAGTACGAGTTGAAAAAGAAGGCGAAGGAGGTGAAGGCGAAGTCGCACGTCACCGAGACGAAGAGTCTCCAGGTGAAGATCGGCACCGGCGAGCACGATTTGGCGCTCAAAGCCAAGCGCGCGGCCGGATGGCTCGAGGAAGGTCATCGGGTGAAGATAGACCTCTTCCTCTGGGGACGGTACAAGTACATGGACGAGGCCTTCCTCAAGGAACGGCTCGGCCGATTCTTGAAAATCATACCCGCCGAGTATAGAATAGCCGACGAAATCAAGAAGAGCCCGAAGGGATTCAGCACGACGATCGAGCGTGCGGCGCAGAAAGGCGCGAAGGCAAAGGAGTCAGATACACACCATGAAAACAAATAAATCATACACGAAGCGCATCAAGGTCACGAAGAACGGAAAGCTCGTCGCGCGCAAGGCGGGGCAGAACCACTTCAATTCGCGTCAGACCGGCCGCCAGCGGCAGAACCGGAGCCGAACGCAGACCCTTTCGATCACGAAGCGCGCACGAAACCGCTTCCTCGCGAACGCGTAACATTTCCAGTAAGTAGTAACGAATACCTATGGCACGAGTAAAAGGAGGAGTACAGGCGCAAAAGCGACGACGAAAGATCCTTTCGCAGGTGAAGGGCTTTCGCCTCGGCCGCTCGAAGAAGAAGCGCATGGCGATCGAAGCGATCCACCACGCGCACCTGCACGCGTTTGCGCACCGAAAGGACAAGAAGAACGACTTCCGACGCCTCTGGACGGTCCGCCTCAACGCCGCTCTCAAGGCTGCGGGGATGAAGTACAGCGTCTTCATGGGCTCGCTCTCGAAGAAGGGGCTTTCCCTCAACCGAAAGATGCTCGCGGAGATGGCGGCGACGCGGCCGGCCGCGTTCGAGCGACTCCTCGCGAACATTAAGTAACCTTTTCCCTTTCAAAACCCCCGGGCTTCGCCCGGGGGTTTTCGTTGGTCAGAGGTCGATGTCGACGGAGCTCCCGAGCTCCGGTGCTACCGCACGCACACCGAGGTAGTCGCGGAGTCGCTGAACGAGGAACAAGGAGGAGCGCTCCTCTCCCATCGTCACGAAGACCTGCCGAACGCGGCCTGACCCCTCACCAACGAACTCGACGAGCTGATCGCGGTCGGCATGCCCCGAGTACCCGTGAATCTGCGCGACCTTCGCGCGCACGCGGACCTGTCGGTCGAGGATCTTGACCTTCTTCGCGCCGTCGCCGAGGAGGCGGCCGATGGAGCCGACCGCCTGGTAGCCGACGAGGAGGAGGGTCGTCTTCGGGTCCTCGAGGTACTTGATCTCATGCGCGAGAATGCGGCCCCCGTGGCTCATACCGGAGCCCGCGATGATGACCTTCGCGCCGTGTACCGCATCGATGCCGCGCGACGCCTCCGCCGTCTCCGTCATGGCGAGCCGCGGGAAATCGAAGACGTCGTCGCCCCCTTCGATCTGGGCGCGAACCGCATCCTTGAGGTAATTCGTGTACTTTTTATAGAGGCCCGTCACGCGGATAGCCAAGGGCGAATCGAGGAAGACCGGGATGGGTTTCATTGCCCCGCTCTCGAAGAGGTTGTTTATCTCGAAGAGCATACCCTGCGTTCGCTCGAGCGAGAACGCCGGGATGATGAGCGTGCCACCCTTCCTCACCGTGTCCTCAAGGTGCTCGCGGAGGAGTTCGGCGCGCTTTTCGACGCCCTCGTGGAGCCGGTCGCCGTAGACCGACTCCATGACGAGGTAGTCGTAGTCGTGGAGCGCTTCGGGCGGGTTGAGAAGCGGCTGGGGCACGTTTCCGATGTCGCCGGTGAAGGCGATGCGCTTCCCCTTCCGTTCGATGGTCACCATCGCGGAGCCGAGGATGTGGCCGGCGTCGGTGAAGGTCGCCGTCGCGCCCGAGGAGAGACCGACGGGCTCGTGGTACTCGACGGTCTTCCAAAGGCGGAGCGCCGCCGCGATGTCCTCGAGCTCAAAGCAGGTATCCGTGCTGTACCGCTCTCGGTTCGACGCCATAACGTGGTATGCGTCCTCGAGCATGACCGCGGCGAGATCGCGGGTCGGCGGCGTCGAGTAGATGATGCCCCGAAAGCCGTCTCGAACGAGCTTCGGAATGCGGCCGATATGGTCGGCGTGCGCGTGCGTGACGAAGAGCGTGCCGACCGCGGACGGGTCGTACGCGAACGCTTCGCAGTTCTTCTCCATCGAGAACCGTCCTTCCTGAACGAGTCCGCAGTCGACCATGATAGTCTCTTCGCCGAGGTCGAGGAGGAAGTTCGCTCCCGTCACCGACCCGGCCCCGCCCATGAATGAGAGTTTCGCCGTCATGAGAGATGGTACGTGCTTTTCGCGACGAGATATCCCGCCGCACCGCCCATGAGGTCCATGACGAGGTCGGTCAACGTGTCGGCCGCGTACGATTCATGCGAGCCGGGAGGGAGCGAGAGCCCGAAAGCGACCTCGAAGAGCTCCCAGAGCACCCCAACGAGAAGGACGAGCGCGAGCGAGCCGGAAAACGACGAGAGGCGCGCCGGAAGCGCGATTCGGAAGAACGGCAGTATGAATAGGCCGAGCATGACGACCGCGCCGCCGAGGGCGTGCATCGGGATGTCGAGCCAGAGGTATTTCCAGTAGAGGAAGAAGCGCACCGCTGCGAGATGCACGATGGCGAGCGTGATGAACGCGGTGAAGAAGAGGGTAAGCCGAAGCGTCATGGGTGTATGGTAGCACGCCGAGCGAGCACTAAAAAAACGTACCCTGGGTACGTTTTTTTAGTGGAGCGACGGTTGCATGTTTCCTGACTCTAGATCAGGTGGGCACCCTTTCCAAGCACTTTTGAAATCTCGTCGCGTCGAGTTCTCAGCTGTACTTGTGACTACGGGCAGCCCTGGATGTTCTTTAAGCAAGAACATGCGGGACCGACGCTCCACAGAAAGTATAACAGAAAACGCGAACCGATGCGGTTCGCGTTCTCGTCTTTGTGCACAAGTCTACTCCTTCGTAGACGGGTCGAGGTCGATGTCGTACATGATGCGCTCCTGCGCCGTCACATAGTCCATGATCTCGCCGTCCGTGAACCAG
>DASTSP010000023.1:0-6252 GCA_035760625.1 Minisyncoccota bacterium
GAGCTCGTCCGCCTCGCCCGCGAATCGTTTCATAAGGTGTTCAAACGAGGCACACCCTACCGTGCGACGGGCGCGGTCCTCATGGACTTAGGGCCCGAACGCTCGCTTCAGCTCGACCTTTTCGGGTCGGTCGCGTCCGCGGAGAAGTGGAAACCCGTCTACGCGACGGTAGACGGCCTCGACGAACGCTTCGGGAAGCACACGGTGTATCTTGGCTCGACGTGGAAGGCGATGCATACTAAAGCGCACGAGAACGAGCGGGGCGATGCGCCCGCGCGCGCGAAGGAGCTCCTCCGCGGCGAGAACGCCCGCCAGCGCATCGGCATCCCGATGCTCGGCGACGTCACGTAAAAAGCGCCCACACCGGGGCGCTTTTTAGGGTTATCAGTATCCTTACACCGCGACCTTCTCTCCCTTTCGACTCGCGGCGGGACGGCTCTTCTTTCGAACGTCGAAGTGGAGTTCCCCCTTCTTCATCGACACAGCGACGGTGCCGCCCTGGAGCATGCCTTCGCCGACCATGACGGACGCGACCGGCGTGAGGATCTTCGACTGGATGACGCGCTTCAGCGGTCGCGCGCCGAACCGCGGATCGTAGCCCTCCTTCGCGAGGTAGTCGAGGACCTCCGGCGTCACCGTGAGCTTGATCTCCTTCTGCGCGAGTCGGTCGATGACCTGGCGCACCTGAATGTTCACGATGTTCCTAATGGTCTCCTTCGAGAGAATATCGAAGATGATGATCTCATCGAGACGGTTGAGGAACTCGGGGCGGAAGAAGTTCTTGAGGCTCTCGAGCACCTTATCCTTCGCCTGCGCGTACTGCGAGGCTTCGTCGGTCTGATTCGTGAAGCCGAACTTCGACATTCGATCGATGTGCTCCGCGCCAATGTTCGAAGTCATGATGATGACCGTATTCTTGAAGTTCACCTTCCTTCCCTTCGCGTCGGTGAGGTGACCGGAGTCGAGGACCTGGAGAAGGATATTGAACACCTCCGGATGCGCCTTTTCAATCTCGTCGAGAAGGATGACCGAGTACGGTCGGTGACGTACGAGCTCGGTGATGGCGCCGCCCTCCTCGTGTCCGACGTACCCCGGCGGCGACCCGATGATCTTCGAGACGGAATGCTTCTCCATGTACTCGGACATGTCGATGCGGACGAGCGCGCTCTCATCATTGAACATGAACTCGGCGAGGGCGCGAGAGAGCTCGGTCTTGCCAACGCCCGTCGGACCGAGGAAGAGGAACGAACCGATGGGGCGGTTCGGGTCGGCGATGCCGGCGCGCGAACGCTTGATCGCGTCGGATACGCGCTTCACCGCCTCCGTCTGTCCGACGACGCGCTCCGAGAGAACCTCCTCCATACGCGCGAGCTTCTTCGCCTCGGCTTCGAGCATGCGTGAGACCGGAATGCCGGTCCAGCGCGAGACGACCGCCGCGATGTCCTCCTCGGTCACCTCCTCCTTGAGAAGACGGCGCGTTCGCTGGAGCTTCTTGAGTCGCGACGATTTCGCCTCGAGGTCCTTCTCGATCTTCGGAACGAGCGCGTAGCGAATCTCCGCCGCGCGGGTGAGGTCTGCCGACGCCTCGGCCTGCTCGGCCTCGAGCCGGAGTTCCTCGAGCTGCTTCTTCATCTCGCGTATCTCGGTCACCGCGTCCTTCTCGTTGTTCCACTTCGTCTCGAGGGTCGAGGTCTGCTGCTTCAATTCACCGATCTCCTCGGTTATCTCCTTGAGGCGAGCCTTTATCTTCGGCTTATGCTCCGACGTTTCCTCTTCCTTATTGAGCGCCTCGCGTTCGATCTCAAGACGACGGACGGCTCGGTCGGCGACGACGAGCTCCTCGGGCTTGTTCTCAAGGGAGATACGGAGCGCCGAAGCGGCCTCATCGATGAGGTCGACCGCCTTATCGGGAAGGAAGCGGTCGCTGATGTAGCGCGATGAGAGATTCACCGCGGCGACGATGGCGTCGTCGGTGATTCGAACGCCGTGGTATATCTCGTACTTCTCGGCGACGCCGCGCATGATGGCGATCGCGTCTTCGATCGATGGTTCGTTCACGTAGACCGGCTGGAAACGACGCGTAAGCGCCGGGTCGCGCTCGATGTGCTTCTGGTATTCCTTGAGAGTCGTCGCACCGATGACGCGCATCTCGCCGCGCGCGAGGGCAGGTTTCAACATGTTCGACGCGTCCATAGAACCCTCCGCCTGACCGGCGCCGACGATGGTGTGAAGCTCGTCGATGAAGAGGATGACGGAACCCTGTGCCTGCTCGATCTCCTTCATGACTGCCTTGAGACGCTCCTCGAACTCGCCGCGGAACTTCGTTCCGGCGACGAGGAGGCCGAGGTCGAGGGAGAGGACCTCCTTACCCTTCACGGACTCGGGAACGTTCCCCTGAACGATGGCGAGCGCAAGTCCCTCCGCGATCGCGGTCTTGCCGACGCCCGCCTCACCGATCAATACCGGGTTGTTCTTCGTGCGGCGCGAGAGTATCTGAATGACGCGCTGTATCTCCGCGTCGCGTCCGATGACCGGATCGAGCTTGTTCTCCTGTGCGAGCTTATTCAAATTGCGCGCGTACTTCGAGAGCGCACGAAACTTCTTCGCGGGCGACTGCGCGTCCTCGATATTGTGCTCGCGGATCTCTTTGAGCGCCTTCTGCACCTTATCCTTGTCGATGTGCGCGCGCTCGATGACCTCGATCGCGGGACCCGGGTGTTCGAGAAGCGCGAGGAAGAGGTGCTCGACGCCGACGTACGAATCGCCGAGGGACTGCGCGATGCGGCCCGACTGCTCGAGGGCCTGCGCGAGGTCGGGAGTGAGGTAAAGCTGGTACGACTGCGACAGCGTCTGCGCAGAGCCCGGCATCTCGAGAGCCTCGAGGAGAAGGTCAGTGAGCGCGATGATATCGATATCGAGACGGTCGAGGAGCGAGATGACGGTGTTCTCGTCCTGCATGACGAGAGCGGTGAGGAGGTGCGTCGGGCTCACATGGTTCTGCCCGCGCTCGATGGCGAGCTCGTGCGCTTTGCGTATCGCTTCCTTCGCTCTCGATGTGAAGTTGTGAAAGTTTGGCATGGTGAAAGATTCATTATACGCGAGAGCGCCCCGTCCAAAGAACCTAAAAGGCGAACCCCAAAACTGGTAATAGCCTTATAATACAACGCTTTTACGGGAAGTCAAGACTTCCCTCGACCCCGAACGCCATCCTTCCCGTACATGACACTATTATATGCCTTGAGGGCATGAATAGCCCGTGAAATATCCGACATCGTGGACTCCCTTCCAAAGGTAAACCGAATGGTCGAGAGCGCCCGGGCCTCGTCCTTCGTCATCTCGCGAACGACGTCCGAGCCGTTCTTGCCAGCCGCGCCACACGCGCTTCGCGTCGACGTCGCGATCCCCTTGGCGTCGAGCCATATGACCGCATACTCCACGTCCGTGCCCGGGAAGGAGACGTTCACGTTGTTCGCGACACGCGACTCCTTGCTTCCGTTCACGACCGCGTCGGGAAATTCCTTTAGAATCCTGTCGAACGCGCCATCCCGAAGAGTGGCTACGCGTTTCGCGAGCGCTTCATGCTCCGACTGTGCGTCCTGAAACGCGCGCGCCGCGCCGATGATGAGCGCGGCGTTCTCGGTACCCGAACGCAACCCGGACTCCTGTCCCCCGCCGAAGAGGACGGGCTCGAGCGCGACATGCGCGCGCCGGACGAGCGCGCCAACGCCCTTCGGTCCATAGCACTTCCCCGCATCGAGCGTCATCATATCGACGCCAAGGGAATCGAGCGCACAGGGAAGCCACAGCGGCGCCTGGCTCGCGTCTACGTGCGTGAGGATAGTCCCCTCGTTCGCATCGTTCCACTTTCGTACGGCGCGCGAGATACCCTTCACGTCCTGTATCACTCCGATCTCCGAGTTCACGTACGCGTACGTGACGAGGACCACCCGCTTCGAGAGCGCACGCGAGACGTCATCGACGCTCACGAGACCGTCCCCGTCGACGGGAAGGTACGTCACGCGGACGCCTCTCTCCTTAAGGCGCGTGAGCGTTTCGAGAATGGAGGGATGCTCGATGCGCATCGAGAGCACCTCCATTTCCTCATACGCCATACCATCCTTTCGACGCGCTTCGATGGTTCCCACGATGGCGAGGTTGTTCGCCTCGGTGCCGCCAGACGTCCACGTGATGCCCGCGGGCCGGACATGAAGCGTGCGAGCCAGGTCCGTTCTCGCTCTTTCTATGGCCGCGCGAGCGATGACTCCTTCCTCATAGACGGCGCTCGGGTTCGCCCACACATCGCGAAAATAGGGACGCATCGCGTCGAAGACGCGCTCCGATACGGGCGTCGCGGACGCGTAGTCGAGGTGCACTCGCGGCTTTCGAAAGAGGGAGGAAAACCCCATTTCGTGATGATGTCACAGGGTGCCATTTGTGGCAATATCTGCTATACTCTCGCATACATTCGAATACGCCTTGTCATGGGGCGTTTTTCAATACCGAGACTCGTATGCCGAAACAACCCGCACAACAGAAGAGGGTCCCCCGCCCGCCCATCGTCGTCGTCATGGGCCATATCGACCACGGCAAGTCGACGCTCCTTGACCATATCCGCGAGACGAACGTCGTCGCCGGCGAGGCGGGCGGCATCACGCAGCATCTCTCCGCGTACCGCGTCGAGCACGAGACGAAGGACAAGGCGAAGAAGCTCATCACGTTCCTCGATACGCCGGGCCACGAGGCGTTCCAAAAGATGCGACACCGCGGCGCGGACGTCGCCGACATCGCGATCCTCGTCGTCTCCGCCGAGGACGGCGTAAAGCCGCAGACGATGGAAGCGCTCGATTCGATCTTGAAAGCGGGCATTCCGTATATCGTCGCCATCAACAAGATAGACAAGCCGAGCGCGAACCTCGTCATGACGCAGTCGAGCCTCATCGAGCACGGCATCTACATCGAAGGGATGGGCGGGGACATCTCGTGGGCGGCGATCTCCGCGAAGACGGGCCAGGGCGTCGACGAACTCCTCGACCTCGTTCTCCTCACCGCCGAGCTCGCCGAACTCACGACCGACCCTTCCCTTCCGGGAGCCGGAAGCGTCATCGAGGGCAAGCTCGACCAGAAGCGCGGCAACACCGCGACGCTCATGGTGAAGGACGGGACGGTCCGTACCGGCGACTTCGTGGTCTCGGGCTCGTGCTATGCGCCGGTCCGCATCATGGAGGACGCGAGCGGCACGAGCATCAAAGAGGCCGGCGCGTCTGAACCGATCGGCATCGTCGGCTGGAACGAGGTGCCGCGGATCGGCGACGTCTTCACCACGGTCTCGTCGAAGAAAGAAGCGGAAAAGCTCGCCGCCGAGAATACCATCGCCGCTCCGAAAGCGCTCTCGGACGAATCCGACCTCCCGACCATCCCCCTTCTCATCAAGGCGGACGTCATGGGCACGATCGACGCCGTCGTTCACGAGCTCGAGAAGTACAAGTCCGACCGCGTCCTCGTCCGCATCATCGGCACGGGCGTCGGCTCGATATCCTCGAACGACGTCCAGAACGTGAGCGCCACGAAGAACGCCATCATCGTGGGATTCAACGTAACGCCCGACCGCGCCGCGATCGACCTCGCGGAACGGCTCGGCGTCGAGATACAGTCGTTCAATATCATCTATAAGCTCTCGGAGTGGCTCGAGGAGGCCTTGAAGGTCCGTACGCCGAAGAAGGAGGAAGAACGTATCACCGGGAAGGCGAAGATCCTCAAGCATTTCAGCACACAGAAGGGCTCGCACGTCCTTGGCGGACGACTCGAGGTAGGGACGCTCGCCCTCAACCAACAGGTTCGTATCACACGCCGTGATGTCGAGCTCGGGCGCGGCGTTCTCAAGAACCTCCAGCAGCAAAAGTCGAACGTCAAAGAGATCTCCGACGGCGAGTTCGGCATGCAACTCGACTCGAAGGTCGACGTCGCGCCCGGCGACTATATCGAGGCGTTCGACGTCGTCATCATTTGATATGGAATTCGATCGACACGACAAAGCGCGTTCCCTCTTCATGGAGCTCGCCGCAGCGTTCGTCCGCGACGAGGCGAACACGAACCCCCTCATCACCGTGACGAACGTCGACGTCTCGCCGAGCTACCAGCACGTGAAGGTCTTTTTCACGACGATCCCCGATGGGAAGGAGGACGACGCGCTCATCTTCCTAAAGCGGAAAGGATCGGACCTTCGCGAGTACATCAAAAAGCATAGCCGCCTGA
>DASTSP010000024.1:0-6167 GCA_035760625.1 Minisyncoccota bacterium
AGTTGCTTATCGCGACGACCGAATCGGCCGCAGAAAACGCCGTTCGCTCTATTTTGTATATCTCCGGGTCGACGTTCCCGCCGCCCGCTTGGTCGTACGACGTCGCATGAACGTGGAGGACGAGCGGTTTGAGGCTTACCTTCTTCGCGACCATGCCCGCGAGGTACGCGGTCCAATCGTGCGCGTGAATGAGGTCGAAGTGCTCGGTCTGTGCTATACGCGCCGCCTCCTCGGCGTAGCGGTACACCTCCTCGAGAACGCTCCGCGAGAAGCGAACGCGCTGTCCCCCCGGGAGGAACATCTCGATGAAAGAGTCGCTCGCCTGGTAGGGCTTTAGCGGCGACGATATTCGTTCTATCCGCGCCTGGCCGGGACGCGCGTTCGCGAAGAGGAATCGACCGCTCCCGATCGTCTCTTGCTCATGAGGCAGAACGAAGAGCACCTCGACGCCGGAGTCGATGAGCTCCTCGGTGAGACCATGGCACGCAACACCAAGGCCGCCATTCTTCATCGGCGGATAATCCCACCCGAATGTCAAAACACGCATGTAGAACGACCTGCACTCGGTCTTCCCCACCACGAAAGAAAAAACGCGCTCTGCGCCCGATACGGTCACCTGTATGGTAGCACGCGGACGCGTCCTATCGACGTCGCTCTATATATGAAAAGTGCATATCTCCCTATTTGCCGTCCTTCGAGGTCTCGTACTTCCCGAGTTGCGCGAGACCGTTTTGCTTCACGTACTGGAGAAGGGTCTTCTGGGCGGCCCCCACGTTCTCCGGCTTCCCCTGCCATGCGACGAGGACCGGCTCTTGGATGGCGCGCGAGTATGAGAACGTGATGGGCCACGACTGCGGTCCGAACGCGGCGATCGCCTGGAGGTTCTCGGTCGCGCGCTTCGGAGTCTGACCTCCGGAGAGGAAGACGATGCCGCCTACCTCGCGCGGCACCGAGAGTTTGAAGGTGCGAAGCGTCGCCGCGGCGACCTCGTCCGGCGTCGATTGGTCCGGATGGCGATCGCCTGCGAGGACCATGCTCGACTTGAGGAGGAGTCCTTTGAGGTCGACGCGGAACTCCCGAAGTTTCTTGAAGAGTATCGTGAGCGTGCGCGTCGTCACCTCCTCGGCGACCTCGAGAGAATGCGTGCCGGGGAACATGACCTCCGGCTCGACCATCGGGACGAGACCCGCGGCCTGTGAGAGGAGCGCGTATTCCGCCATTCGGTCGGCGTTCATCTCGAGCGCCGCATCGGTCGGAATGGTGTCACCGATCGTGACGACCGCGCGCCACTTCGCGAAGCGCGCCCCTATCTCGTAGTACTCCTTGAAGCGTTCGTCGAGGCCATCGAGGCCATGCGTCACGACCTCGTCCGGAAATTGCGGAAGCGGTCGCGTTCCCTTATCCACCTTGATGCCCGGCACGATACCGCGCGCGGTGAGGACATCGACGAACGGCACGCCCTGGTCGGTCGATTCGCGAAGCGTCGTGTCGTAGAGGATGATACCCGAGAGGAACTCCTCTATGCCCGGCGCGGTGAAGAGTAGCTCACGAAAATCCTGCCGATTGCCCGGCTGATTCGGAAGCTTCGCGATGGCGAGCCGCTTGCCCGCGGTCGAATCGCTCTCGTCGGCGGCGAGGATTCCCTTTCCCGCTTGCATGAGCTGCGCGACAGTCTTGTAGAGGTTCTCGTTCTCCATGAACGTTCAATGTATTTTGAAAGTGTACCACGCACGCGGCGCGGCGCTTTCGACACTATGCACAACGCGTACTACGAGCGGATGCGCCAACCGATGCGGAAGAGGTAGATGGTCACGAAGCCGAGGACGGCGACGAGTCCGAGGATGACCGCGAGGCCGACGTACGCGTTCGCCTCGGAGAAACCGATCATCGAGTGTCGGATGCCGTCCGCGAAGTAGAAGAACGGGTTCCACCGCGTGATGTGGGCCATAACCGGCGGGAGCATCGAGATCGAATAGAAGATGCCGCCTAAGTACGTGAGAGGCGTGATGACGAACGTATTGAGCGCCGAGAGCTGTTCGAACCCGTTCGCCCAGAGGCCGACGAGGATGCCGGTTAAGGCGAAGATGGTCGAGATGGCGACGACGTAGAAGAGGAAGAGGAACGGCGACGTGATGGTGACCGCATGGAAGAGAACGCCGATCGCGAGAATGCCGACCGCGACCAAGGTCGAGCGGATGACGGCGGCGGCGGCGAAGCCGAAGACTATCTCGAAATACGAGAATGGCGCGATGAGTATCTCCTCTATGGACTTGATGAAGCGGCCCATGTACACCGAGCTCGACGCGTGCGAGAACGACGCCATGATGATGTTGAGCATGAGGATGCCCGGGAAGACGAACGTGATGTACGGAACGCCGGCGATGAGCGAGATGCGCGAGCCAATGACGTGCCCGAATATGAATATGTAGAGGGTCGCGGAGATGAGGGGCGACACGAGCGTCTGGATGACGACGCGAAGCATCCGCATCATCTCGCGGCGGATCATCGTATAGATGCCTATCCAATTTATGCCGTTCATATCGCTTGTTTCGTTATCTCGAGGTACCGCTCCTCGAGCGAGCGGCCGCCTTCCACGAACTCCTCGCGCGTTCCCGTCGCGACGAGCTTTCCCTTGTTTATGATGGTGATGTGTCGACAGAGCCGCTCGACCTCCTCGAGGTAGTGCGACGTGAGAATGATCGTCTTCCCTTCCTCATTCAGTTCCGTGAGGTAACGCCAAAGTTCGTGCCGCTGTTCGACGTCGACGCCGGCGGTCGGCTCGTCGAGGATGAGGAGCATCGGGTCGTGAATGAGGGCGCGCGCGAGGATGACCCGACGTTTGAGACCGCCCGAGAGCTCGCGGAAGGCCTTCTTCCGATGCTCGACCAAGTTGAACCGAACGAGGAGCGCCTCGAGCCGCTCGCGCCGAACGTTCGCGGGAATGCCGTAGTAGCCGCCGAGGAAGTCGATGAGGTCCTCGACCGACGCGAAGAAGTCGACGTTGTACTCTTGCGACGAAACGCCGATGCGCTTACGAGCCTCCTTGTAGTCCTCGACGACGTCGAGGCCATCGACGAGAATACGGCCCGACGTGATCTTGTTCACGCCGATGATACAGCCGATCGTGCTCGACTTCCCCGCACCATTGGGGCCGAGGAAGCCGTAGAAATCGCCGCGCCGTATCGAGAGGGACACGTCGTCGACGGCGGTCTTCTCGCCGTACTTCTTCACGAGATGCTCGATGACGAGGATGTCGGTTTCTGCCATCGCTTGAGTTTACCATGTAGGCGGCGTATATTCGCATGAACATGACGAGAGACGAGGAATGGCTCCTTCGGGAAAAGTATGAAGGCGATATGAACCCATCGTTCGTCGAAGACTGCGCGCGTCTCCGCGCCGGCGAACCGCTTGCGTACGTCATCGGGCACGTGCCGTTCCTCGGCGTGACCGTCTACCTCGATTCGCGCCCGCTCATTCCCCGTGCCGAGACGGAGTTCTGGGTCGAGCGGGCCATCGCGGAGATGCCCCCCCATGAACCCATCCGCGTGCTCGACCTCTGCTCCGGTTCGGGCGCGATCGGCCTCGCCGTTCTCGCGAAGCGCCTGAATGCATCCGTCGACCTCATCGAGCTCGAGGAGCGCCACCACGCGACCATCGAGCGGAATCTCCGCGAGAACGGCGTCTCCGCTAGTCGGGCGCGCGTCTTAGGCGGCGACCTCTTCGAGCGAGCGGAGGGCCCGTACGACCACATTCTCTCGAACCCGCCGTATATCGACCCCGCGCTCGACCGCGTGGCACAGAGCGTTCGCGCGTTCGAACCGGCGGAAGCGCTCTATGGCGGTGAGGGCGGCCTCGAGCTCGTTCGGCGCATCATGAGGGAGGCGGAGGGGTTCCTCGCGCCGTATGGACGCCTCTACATCGAGCACGAACCCGAACAGAGCGCCGCTATCGCCACGGCGGCGAAGGAGGCAGGGCTTGCGTGCCGCACGGAGCGCGACCAGTACGGGGTCGACCGCTACTCTGTCCTTTCTTGTCTTGCCCCTCGATTCCACGTAGAATCTAGCCATGGATAAAAAACTCTCCACGGAACCCTATAAGGGCACCCGCGACTTCTACCCGGAGGATATGGCCGTGGAGCGCTACATCTTCGACACGTGGGCCAAGGTCGCCGAATCGTTCGGCTTTGAGCGCTACGACGCGTCCATCCTCGAACCGTCGGAGCTCTACCGGTCGAAGGGTGCCGAGAACGAGGAGCTCGTGAACGAGCAGACGTACACGTTCGTCGACCGCGGCGAGCGCGAGGTAACGCTCCGCCCCGAGATGACGCCGACCGTCGCGCGCATGGTCGCGGGCAAGCGCCGCGAACTCTCCTTCCCCGTTCGCTGGTACTCGATCCCGAACCTCTTTCGCTATGAACGCCCGCAACGCGGACGCCTTCGCGAGCACTGGCAACTTAACTGCGACATGTTCGGCGTCGACGACGTCGCCTCGGACATCGAGATGATCGCGCTCGGCTACCGCATCCTCCTCGCCTTCGGCGCATCGCCGAAGATGTTCGAGATACGCGTGAACGACCGCACCTGGCTGAAGCTCCAACTCTCTGACTACGGTCTCTCCGAAGAGCAAATGAAGGCGATGCTCACCCTCATCGACAAGCGCGACAAGATCGACGATTTCGACGAGGAGGCCGAGAAGATCGCCGGAAAAAAGGTATCGCTCGACTTCACGACACCGAACCCCGAGCATCGCCTCATGCAGGTCATCGAGGGTCTCAAGGCGCTCGGCATCGAGAACGTCGTCATTTCGCCCTCGACGGTCCGAGGTTTCAGTTACTACACCGGCACCATCTTCGAGTTCTTCGACACCGCGTCCGAGAACAACCGCTCGCTCCTCGGCGGCGGCCGCTACGATAACCTCACCGCGCTCTTCGGCGGCGACCCGGTCTCTGGCGTCGGCTTCGGCATGGGCGACGTCACCATGCGAGACTTCCTCGAGACGCATAGTCTCCTCACCAAGGACGTGAAGACGACCGCACCGACCCTCGCCATCCTTCCCCTCGACGCCACGCACAATCTCGCCGCAGAGGTGCTCGCGGAGGAGTTCCGGTCCGCGGGCGTCCGGACCGCGGTCGACCTCTCCGACCGGAAGGTCGGCAAGAAGCTCTCCGCGGCGAGCGACGCGGGCGTGGCATACGTTATCGTCCTCGGCGAAGACGAGGCGGCGTCGCGCTCGTACGCCCTCAAGAACCTGGGAACCGGTGACGAGACGAAGGGTTCGGCTGAAGAACTCGCTAAGCACATCGCACGATAAATGCGCTACGTCGTATTCGACCTCGAAACGCAGAACATCTTCTCCGACGTCGGTTCGAACGACCCGTCTGACCTCGACGTATCGGTCGGCTCGGCGTACGACTCGGGTACCGACACGTACACGACGGTCACCGTCGACGAGCTCCACAAACTCTGGCCCATTTTCGAACAGGCGGACCTCCTCGTCGGATACAACAGCGACCATTTCGATATCCCGCTCCTCAATAAATACTATCCGGGCGATCTCACGACGATAAAGAGCGTCGACCTCTGCAGTGCGGTCAAGGATTCCCTCGGGAAGCGCCTTCGTCTCGATTCTCTCGCACAGGCGACCTTGGGCTCGAAGAAATCCGGGAACGGTCTCATGGCCATCAAATGGTGGCGCGAAGGCGACATCGCCTCCATAAAGAAATACTGCGAGCAGGACGTTAAGATCACGAAGGGCATCTTCGAGTACGCGCTTCAGAACGGCAAGCTTCTCTACAAGGACGGCCACCGGAAGAAGGAGATCCCCATCGATACGTCGTCCTGGACGCCGCACGAGGAGCACTCGATGACGTTCTCACTCCCGTTTTGAAAAGGCCCGCATATGCGGGTCTTTCACTAGCCGAAGAAGGTGACGAAGAGAACGAAGCACGCGAGCGCGATCCTATACCAGATGAAGGGCCAGAGCGAATGCTTTCGTATGAAGGAGAGGAGGAATCGTATGGAAATGAGACCGACGACGAACGCGACGATCGAGCCGACGAACACCGAGAACCACGCGACGTCCTCACCCGAGGAGATGAGCTCGAGGAGCATCTTGAGGCCGCTGCCCACGATGACCGGAAGACCGAGGAGGAACGAGAAACGGGCGGC
>DASTSP010000025.1:0-3370 GCA_035760625.1 Minisyncoccota bacterium
TTCATATTTTTAGACTGAAAGAAGTGGGTTTTTTGGCCGTCATCGCTTATAATGATTTCCACATGGCGGAGAACCGCAAAAAGCCAAACGGGAAACCAGGAGGGGCTTCTCGGGGTACGTCCCCGGAGGAGCGATTTTTGAAGGCGTTCGATGAATTCTCGGATGCTCTCTTTCGGCACGCGATGTATCGCATTTCGGACCGAGAGCGAGCCGTAGAGCTCGTCCACGATACCTTTACGAAAGTGTGGGGGTACCTTCGAGACGGGCATACGATCGAGTCCTACAAGCCGTTCCTTTACAAGGTGATGAACAACCTCATCATCGACGAATACCGCAGACGTAAGGAGTACTCTCTCGATGCGCTCATGGAAGAGGAGGGAACAGACGAAGGTTCGTTCCCCGAACTCTACGAGGGCGGCCTCGAAGAGGTAACCTTCAGCCTCGACGCTCAGAAGGCGAGCGACCTCATCTCGGAGTTACCGGTCTCGTACCGGGAGGTGCTCACGCTTCGGTTCGTCGACGGTCTTGGTCCCAAGGAGATAAGCGCGCTCATCGAGGAGTCGGAGAACGTCGTCTCGGTGCGCATTCACCGGGCGCTCCGGGCGCTTCGGGACATGATCGGAAAGCGGGAGGACGAAGCGGACAGACGCCTCAAGTGACCATGAAATCTTTCGATTCAGAACTAAAGAAATACGCAGACAAGGTGAGCCTCAAGGCAGCCGAACGACGCGAACTTCGCGAGCGTGTTCTCTCGTACATGGAGTATCACCCCCTCCCGAAGCAGGCCGTGAGCGTCGAGGAACTTCGCGGCATTCCCTCCGAGGCCTTTACCGTCTTCCACTTCACGCGCTTCCACGTTCGTCTCATGGGCGGCGCGCTCGCGCTCGTTCTCATACTCGCACCGCTCGTTGCCGAGCGCTCCGTCCCGGGCGATGTGCTCTACCTCGTGAAGACCGGTATCAATGAGAAGATACAGAAGCAACTCGCGAACTCCCCGTACGAGAAGATCGAGTTCGAGACGAAGCTCATCGAACGACGCGTAGCCGAAGCCCGCTCGCTCGCGCAGGAAGGGAAGCTCTCCGATGACGTGAAGAACCAACTCGCCGCGGACGTCAAAGAGCACAGTGACGCGGTCCAGAACAACCTAAGCGAACTTCGCTCGATGGACAAGGACGGTGCGGCGATCGCCGAGATCACGTTCAATACGTCGCTCCAGGTGCAGTCGGCGGTGCTCAATGCGGACGATACCGTGAAGGACACCGCCCTCATCGAGGGTATCAAAGACGTGGTCGCGAAAGCGCAAGAGCAGGTCGCGACGACGCAGGAGGAGAACAAGCCGTCGTTCGGCGGGCTCATGGCCCAGGTAGAGTCCGATACGTCGCGCGCGTACGAACTCTTCGGAACCGTGAAGAAGTCGGCGACGCCTGAGGAGGTCGGTGACATCGACCGTCGGCTCTCCGATATCGACCGTCTCGTCGACGAGGCGAAGGAGATGCAACAGACCGACGAGGGGAAGGCGATCGACGACCTTACGAAGACCTTGGGCCTCACGCAGAAGCTCATCGCGTTCATGACCGACATCGACGTCCACGAGACCGTCGCCCTTGAGGCGCTCGTTCCCGTCGTACCGAGCCTCGAAGAGCGTACGGCGCTCGCGCGGCGGAACCTCGAGAGCGTCGAGACGCGCGCCGCGAACGTGTTCATGAAGGTCGACGGCATCGTCGACCCCGGCAAGAAAGGGAAGGTGACCGGAGGTCTCCATGACGCCGACGCGCTCGCTGCCGAAGTGAAGTCGTCGCTCGATAGCGGCAATATCGACGCCGCCGAGGCGAAGCTCGCGGAGGTCGAGGCGCTCATCTCCGACCTCGGCGTCCTCGCCGAGGCGCCCGCGTCGACGACGGGGAACGGCACGGGGGTCGGGCTCGCGGAAGGCGAGGGGACTTCGACCGATGTCGGCGTCATGTCCGTCGCCGCGACGCTCGCCCCCGAAGATACGGGAACGACGACGGGGACGTCGACTGCGACCGGGACGCCCACGGCACGGTAACAGTATGCATAGTAAGAAAGACCGGCACTCGCCGGTCTTTTTCGTTCTCCTAATCGCGCCGTGTCGTCGTATTGAGCTCCGAGGAGAGGATATCGGCGAGGAAGGGGAGCATCGCCTTCTTGAAGACCGCACCACGCGCCGCGAGGTCTCCCTGCATGTTGTCGATGAGCGAGAATCCGGTTTCCTCTTTCATGGTGCGGTCGACGTACGAGAGCGTTATGGCGCGAAGGCTATGCTCGCCCTCGGTCTCCTCGTCGCCTTTCGTCACGATGAGCCCGATGACGTCGTCGCTCTTCAGTGACGCGACGGGACCGCCCGAAGCGCCCTGCTCGCCGACGGGCGAGTCGGAGACGGAGAAGATGTCGGCGTAGTTGCTCCCGAACGTGTACAAGGTGCCGATGGTCGTCGATGCGATGACCGGTTCGAGTTTGGCGTCGACACCCTCTTTGAAGAGCTTCTCCGCGGGGTAACCGCCCGTCACGGCATCAGAACCGGCGACGCTTCGCGTGAGGAGCGCGGTGTCGACGGGGATCGCGGGGAAGGACGTCGGGAGGGGCGTGCCGTCGACCGACTTCGAGACGTAGAGCAGTGCGTAGTCTCGCTCACCGGTGCCGCGCGGCGCTTCCTCGGTAATGAGGTCGGCGTTGTCAAATATCCACGCCGGGGAGATGTAGAGGAGCTCCGCCGTGTACCGGGGCTCCGCGGGGTCGCCGGTTCGTATGACGCACTCGACGTTCCCGGTGAGGTTCTTCGCGTCCTCGAGGACGAGGAACTGCGCGACGTGCGCGTTCGTGATGATGACGCCTTTTCGGTTGATGAAGAAACCGCTTCCCGTCGTCGTCCGTATGAAACGGTCCGTTTTGTACTGACAGAAGATGTTGACGAGCGACTTCTCGACGGCATCGGTGAGCGACTCGCCCTCGGGTACGGCGGCCGGCGGCTCCGTCTCCTTGCTCGCGAGCGCGGCGGCCCGCTGGTATTCGAGGTGGTCGAGGAGGACGCGCGGTATCGCACGCTCGGCGAGACCCTCCCCGAGCGGTCGGAGCTCGGTCTCCGCTTGTGGAGCGGTCGTCTCCGTCGGTGTGTGGAGCAGGTGCGCGTCGATGAAGTCCGCGATGCCGTTCGTGAAGGTGAGGTATGCGATGAGTACGGCCGCGGCCGCGGATTTCATGAGTCCGAGGAGGATCATACGGTGATTGTATCACGCGATTGTGCCGCGGCGTTCCTTCGTGCTAGAATCCTGCGGACACGGATGCGGGCATAGTTTAGTGGTAAAATGACTGCCTTCCAAGCAGTAGATGGAGGTTCGATTCCTCTTGCCCG
>DASTSP010000026.1:0-2686 GCA_035760625.1 Minisyncoccota bacterium
CATCCATGCGACCTCGTTTATCCGCACCTGTGCCGATGCGACGGAGGGCGCGATTATGAGGAGCGTGAGCACGAGGCGTGCGAGTTTCATGGTTCAAAGTGGCGGTTTGTCCTCGGTCGTGAGGCGCATCATCCGCTCGAGTTCCTTTGGTGTTACGCCCTTTTGTTTCGGACGTGGTGGCTCTGGCGTGGGGGCGGCCTTCGGAGCCGATGTCGCTTCCTCTGCAGGCGACGTTTGCGGCGCGGGCTTTGGTTCTTCCTTCGGCGCGGGCTTCGGCTCCCCCATCGCGACCGAGAGTGCTTCCTTCAGTTCCTCGCTCTTCGCGACGTTACGGCGTTCGGCGGGTACGTCGCTCGGTGCGGTCGATACGATCTTCTTCAAAACGGAGCGGAGCTCGTCGACGTTCCCACGGTGCTGCTTCTCGTCGACGTGCCGACGATCGCGGTCGTGCGGTCCGTCACGGTGCGGCTTCGGATGCTGCTGTCGATGAGACTCCTTCGGTGCCTCCGCCGGCTTCGATTCTACGGGCTTCGCATCGCTCTTCGGAACCTCCCTTTGTTCTCGTGGCCGCTCGGCGTTTTGGCGCTCGCGTTCGGGTGCGCTCTGACGTGGACGCTCCCCTCCCTGTCGCTCTCCCTGCGGCTTCGTCTGCATGCCCTCGCGCGGTGCGGGGCGCGCCTCCGCCCGCTCTTTCGGAGCGGGCGGGTTGACCGGCTCGTGGAACTTCCGAATGGCGACCTCGACGTCGGCGCGCACCTTCGTGAACTTCTCACGGCTCGCCGCGACGACCATGTCCTTGCAGGAGATGGTAGGCGGCGCAATGGGCGGAAGCGTCGTCGCGGAGAACGGCTGTGACCCTATGCCGTCGATCATCAAGGTGAGGTACACCTGCGCGAAGGCGAGGTTCACGATATCGGTCGCGGTGAACTGCGGACTGAAGATGGTCTCGAGGACCTCGGCGTCGAACGGTCCGACGCGGAAGGAGATGATGGTGCCGACGTTCCCGAAGACCGCGTTTCTGACCTCCTCCTCCATCTGTTCGATGTACTGGTGCGCGATGGTGAGGTTGAGGTGGTACTTACGCGCCTCGGAGAGGATGTTCGCGAAGGTCGCGTTCGCGAAGGACTGGAACTCGTCGACGTAGAAGTAGAAGTTCGGCATCTCGCGCATCTTCTCGGGCGGTAGGTCGGCGCGGCTCATCGCGGCGAGGTAGATGCGCGTCGTGAGCATCGAGCCGAGGAGATTCGCGTTCGTCTCGCCGATGAGACCCTTCGAGAGGTTCATGATGAGTATCTTCTTCTCGTCCATCATCTTCCGGATGTCGAACGATGATTTCGGCTGGCCGATGATGTTCCTAATGACGGGGTTCGCGGTGAACTGACCGATCTTGTTCTTGATGGCGTCGCCTGCCTCCTGCATGTACCGCTCGTTGTACTTCGCGAACTCGTCGACCCAGAACGCCTTCACGCCCGGGTCCTTCACGTTGTCGACGACGAGCTTCCGGTAGTCCTTGTCGGAGAGCATACGGTTGACGCCGAGGAGCGTCGCGCCCGGGAACTCGAGGAGCGCCATCAAGGTGTTCTGAAGGATGTACGCCATGCGCGCGCTCCACGCGTCCACCCATATCTTCTCGAAGACGGACATGAGGCCGGAGACGACGAGGTGCCGCTTGTCTGCGCCGATATCCTCCATGATGTTGAAGGATACGGGATGTTCCGTGTCGAACGGCGCGAAGTAGAGGACGTCGTTCACCCGATCTTGGGGAATGTAGTTGAGGAGCGTCTCCGCTGCCGAGCCGTGCGGGTCGATGAAGGCCATACCCTCGCCGTTTTGGATGTCTTGAACGGCCATGTTCTCGAGAAGCGTCGACTTCCCCATACCCGTCTTGCCGATGACGTACACGTGCCGTTGGCGGTCCTTCGCCTTGATGCCGAAGGGAACGTTCTTTCCCCGGGCGTCGGTCCGCGCGAAGTAGGTTACTTTCTCCGGATCGAACTGCATACGCAGTAAGTATAGCAAACAAAAAGCCCCGGGCCGTGAAGGCCCGGGGTGCAGTACGTGCGCTACGACGGATCGAACGCTTCCCTCGGCTCGAGCGTGCTTCCGCTCTCGACGAACGCATCGGCGACGCGCTCGCCGCCCTCCCGCTCGAGAGACGCGAGGTACGCGCGGCGACGAAGGCGGTACCCCGTCACGATGAGGAGGAGTCCGGCGACCGCGAAGAGGATGTCCTTGTATTCCGTGGGGAGCCCCAAGAAGGGACCGAAGAAAACGATGATACCGATGAGGAGGACGAAGGATTCCTTAGACATGCGTAGAGTATACCGTGTAAGCTTGAATTGAAAAAGCGTTGTCAACCGCGCGAGACGATGATGACGAACTCGCCACGGACGCGGTCGGGGTGCTCGGTGAAATAATCCCGAACTTCTGCGGGCGATCCTGCGATGACCTCCTCGTGGAGCTTCGTGAGTTCACGGGCGACCGTGACGCGGAAGTCCGTGGGGAGCTCGGCCGCGAGCGATTCGAGCGCCTTCGCGATGCGGTGCGGCGACTCGTAGAAGATGACCGGTACCTCGTACGCCGCGAGGCGCTTGAAGAACGTCGCGCGGCCCTTCTTCTGCGGTGCGAAGCCGAGGAACGTGAACGCGTTCCCCGGAATGCCGGCGATCGAGAACGCGGCG
Organism: Minisyncoccota bacterium; assembly: GCA_035760625.1. GTDB lineage: Bacteria > Patescibacteriota > Minisyncoccia > Phycocordibacterales > UBA918 > Damh-18. Next base: position 2,682 of record DASTSP010000026.1, read on the forward strand.
GTCAC
>DASTSP010000027.1:0-3231 GCA_035760625.1 Minisyncoccota bacterium
CTCACGCTCTTCGTCGTCCTCTCCTCGCGCTACCTTGAGCGACCGTCGTCTGCGTTTCCGGTCGGTGAGGAGATAGTCGTGACCGAAGGGGCGCCACAGAGCGACATCACCGACATGCTCGCCGCGCGCCACATTGTTCGCTCGTCTCTCTATCTCTACCTCTACCTGCGTCAGCACTATCCAGACGAGTTCATCAAGGCGGGGACATACCGCTTCGAAGACCCACTTCGAACGAGCGAGGTCGCCGAGGCGCTCATCTCGGGAAAGGACAGTACGCCCCTCCTCAAGGTGACGTTCCCCGAGGGTTTCCGCGCCGACCGCCTCCTTTCGTACCTCCCGGAGTCGCTCCGTGCCTCGACGACGGTCAACCTCGCGCAGTTCGAGGGCTACCTCTTTCCCGACACGTACTTCATAACGGCGGGAACGAGCGTGAACGACATCATCACGCTTCTCACGGACACATTTAGGCAAAAGGTCTCGCCGCTCGCCGGCGATATCGCGAAGAGCGGATACACCGAGCGGGAGGTCGTCACCCTCGCGTCCATCGTCGAACGCGAGGCTAAGGACGCGCGCTCGAAACGCATCGTCGCGGGCATTCTCGAGAACCGCCTCGCGGAGGGTATGCCGCTTCAAGTCGACGCCGCGTTCGATTACCTCCTCGGTAAGGAGAGCAGCGAGCTCACCGACGAGGACCTCACGCTCGATTCACCCTACAACACCTACAAATACGCCGGCCTTCCTCCGACGCCCATCTCGAATCCGGGACTCGATGCGATCGAGGCCGTGCTACAGCCCGAGCGTACCGACTACCTCTACTACCTCACCGACGCCGACGGCAATTTCCACTACGCGAAGACGTTCGAGGAGCACAAGGCGAACAAACAGCGGTACTTGAAGTAGGCGCGATTCTGCGTCTGTGCTATGGTTGCCGCATGAGCAAAGGAACGGTATTCGTCGGACTCTCGGGAGGCGTCGATTCGAGCGTCTCCGCGCTCCGGCTCCTTAAGGCCGGCTATGACGTCGTCGGTGTCTTCATGATGACGTGGTTACCGGAATTCCTCGACTGCGACATCGAGGCCGAGCGCCTCGACGCGATGCGCGTTGCCGCCACGCTCGGTATCCCGTTCCGAACGTTCGACGCGGTCGAAGCGTACCGTGAGGGCGTCGCGAACTACATGATCCGCGAGTACGAGGCCGGACGAACGCCGAATCCCGACGTCATGTGCAACCGCCGCGTGAAGTTCGGCGCCTTCTTCGAGTACGCGATGGGGGAGGGAGCCGACTACGTCGCGACGGGACACTACGCGCGCGTCGTGAAAAGGGACTCCTACGAGCTCCACCGGGGAAAGGATACCGAGAAAGACCAGAGCTACTTTCTCTGGACGCTTACGGAGCGCGAGCTCGCGCGAACGCTCTTCCCCGTAGGCGGGAGCGAGAAGCGCGTGGTACGGGCCGACGCGGCGCGATATTCCTTGCCAACGGCAGGCAAACGTGATAGCCAGGGCATCTGTTTCCTCGGACAGGTCGACATCCGCGAATTCCTCTCCCATTACGTCCCCGTACGACCGGGCGACGTCCTCAATGAGCGCGGCACCGTCATCGGGCGACACGACGGCGCGCTCTTCTACACGATCGGTCAGCGCACGGGCTTCACGGTGCGAACGGCGGGCCGCGAGGAGCGCGCGCACTACGTCGTCGAAAAGAACATGGAGCGAAATACGCTCACCGTGAGCGACCGTCCGCGACCCGTTTCCGGAGACCGTATCGCGCTCTCGGACGTGAACGTGATCGGTGGAGTGCTCCCCGAGCGTGCGTTCGCCGAGTTTCGGTATCGCCAGCGGCCATTCCCCGTCTCGCTCGAAGAGGCGGCGGGTGACCATGCTATGCTATCGGTGACCGAAGCGGGCATCGACCTGCCGTCGCCGGGACAGTCATGCGTCCTCTACGACGGAACGAGGTGCCTCGGCGGCGGCATAATCGATCGAATCGTATGACCATCATCACGAAGGCCGACGGCAATACCGAGGAGTTCAAGCCGGGAAAGCTCGTCTCGTCCCTCAAGAAGGCCGGCGCGAAGCCCGCTGAAGTGTCGCGCATCGTCGCGGCCATAGAATCGGGTCTCAAGGACGGGATGCGCACGCAGATCATCTACCAGAAGGCGTTCCAGCTCCTCCGAGAATCGAACGACCCCGTCGCCGCGAAGTACTCGCTTCGCCGCGCCATCTTCGGCCTCGGCCCGTCGGGTTTCCCGTTCGAGGACTTCCTCGGAAGGATATTCGAAGCCGAAGGCTATAAGACGAAACGCCGTCTCACCATCCGCGGCAAGTGCGCGGTTCACGAGATCGACCTCGCCGCGTACTCTCCCGAGCACACGTTCATCGCCGAGGCGAAATTCCATATGCAGCCGGGAACGAAGTCAGACCTCCAGGTAGCCATGTACTCGTACGCGCGCTACCTCGACCTCCAGTCAGCGCGCGTCTGCAAAGACGACGTCTGCGGCATCATCGACCTCTTCCTCATAACGAACACGAAGTTCACGCAGGCCGCCATCAAGTACGGGAAGTGCGTCGGCATCAACATGCTCTCGTGGGATTATCCGAAGGACGACACGCTCCAGGAGAAGATCGAGCGTCACAAACTCTATCCGATAACCGTACTCTCCCGCCTTCCCGCAGGCTACAAGGTAGTGCTCCTCGAGCGGGGCGTCATTCTCTGCACGGAACTTCTCCGGCGCGCCGCGCTCCTCCAGGAAATAGGGCTTTCTGGCACCAAAATAGACGCCATTTTCAACGAGATAAACGCATTGTACGGCCATAAATAGGTCGTTTTGACAAAGGAAAGGCGGAAATGCGGAGTTCTGGTCTCCGTACAACGCCATTTTCGCCCATGCTATAATCCTCACGATTACCAGGGTAGTTTACGTAAGCAAAGTATGGCAGATACAGTAGAAAGAGATGACAGCAGGAAGACTGTCGTCGCGTTTATCACGGGACTCTTGATCGGCGGATTGCTTGTGTGGGTATTCTCATCGACTCCGGCTAACGAGAACAAAACGGTACCGACGGCTCCGGAAGCGCCGAGCGCTCCGTCGACGACCGGTTCGAAGGACACGTCGTCGAACGGCAATGGCTCGTCGACTGACACGACATCGAACGGGAGCGCGAGCGGTGACGTAGTGTCCGATCAGGGAGCGGGCAACTCGGTCGAACTCGGTTCGATCGATTTCCCGAC
>DASTSP010000028.1:0-14656 GCA_035760625.1 Minisyncoccota bacterium
GCCCTCGGTGAGCGTGTAGAGGTCGGAGGCCGTGTTGATCAAGGTCTCATCGAGGAGGAGGTCGATGATCTTCGGTCCCACGCCGTCCACGTTCATCGCGCCGCGCGAGACGAAGTAGTAGAGCCGGCGACGATGGAGGACCGCGGAGTCCCGCGCGACACAGCGGTACGCAGCCTCGCCCGGGATGCGCTCGATCGAGCCGTCACCGCCGCACTCGGCGACCTTCTTCGGAAACGTGTACGGCTTCGCACCCTTCGGCCGAAGGGCCAAAACGACGCTCACGATCTCCGGGATGACGTCTCCCGCCTTCCGGAGGACGACCGTGTCGCCGATGCGCGCATCGAGCCGCTTGATCTGGTCCTCGTTGTGGAGTGTCGCCCGCGAGACGGTCGAACCCGCGATGAGAACGGGTCGGAGGTGCGCGACCGGCGTGACGACGCCGGTTCGTCCGACCTGGAGGACGATGTCCTCGAGAACGGTCGTCGCCTCCTCCGAGGGGAATTTGTACGCGATGCCGAAGCGCGGCGCCTTCGCCGTGTAGCCGAGGGCGTTCTGGAGGCGAATGTCGTCGACCTTGATGACGGTGCCGTCCATGCCGTAGTGCATCGAGAGCTTCTTCGGCGCCCACCTCCGGTAGTCGGCGATCGCATCGTCGAGCGTCGCACAGTGCTTCGCATGTGGGTTGACGGTGAACCCGAGCGACCTAAGGAACGCGAGTTCCTCGTACTGCGTTGTCGGCACGCTCTTCCCGTCAAGCGTTCTCTCGTCGACGTAGTCGACGTCGTACGCGAAGAACGAGAGTTTCCGTCCCTTCGTGACCGTAGGATCGAGCTGGCGGACCGACCCGGCCGCCGCGTTACGAGGATTGGCGAAGAGCGGTTCACCCGACCTCTCTCGCTCACGGTTGATCCGTTCGAACTCGCGCCGCGAGAGCCAGACCTCGCCGACCGCGGTCAGCGTGACGGGCTTCGCGAGCTCGGTCGGCACATCGGCGATCATCCGCGCGCTGTGCGTCACGTCCTCGCCCACGACGCCGTCGCCGCGGGTCGCGGCACGGACGAGCGCGCCCTTCTCGTACTCGAGCACCATCTTCAATCCGTCGATCTTATGCTCGCTCACGTACGAAACGCGCTCCGACATACCCTGCTTCTCGAGTGCGCGCATGAGGCGCTCCTCCCACGCGCGGAGCTCGGCGTCGGAGAAGACGTTATCGAACGACCACTGTCTGACGCGATGACGGACCTTCGCGAACGCCTCGCTCGGTTTTCCGCCGACGACCTCGGTCGCTTCATAGAGATGCGCGAGGTCGGGGTGCGCTTCGGTAATGCCGCGGAGCTCGCGCACGAGGGAATCGTACGCCTCGTCGCTTATTTCGGGCGCGTCCTTCTCGTGGTAGAGCTTCTGGTGGTGCGCGATGAGGCGCGCGAGCTCCTTCGCGCGCCGCTCTGTCGGCTTTGGTGCCATACGCGCTAATAGTAATACAGAACGGGCCCTTTAGCACATGAAAACGGCGGCCGAAGGCCGCCGTTTGGGTGCCATCTTCGCCTAGTAGACCTGCGTGTACTCGCGCTCGACGACGCGCGGGCTCGTGCTTATTTGGTTACACGGAACGTTGTACCCGCGCGCCTGAATGACCGTACAGACGGAGCCCGCGGGACACGGGTCGCCGCCTCGGAAATCGCGGTTCCCTATCGTCACGGGGACGTCCGAACCGCCCGAGGAGAATTTATACACGCTCACGATGGAGCAGAGCTTGTCCGCGGCATCGGGGTCGCTCCCCCACGTGAACTCGAAGCGCTGTTCGCCGCCGCTCATCGATTTGCCATCGGTCTCGTTCGCGTCCGAGTAGTTCGGGAGGTTCGAGCCGTCGTCCGATGACGCGTTCACGCCCATGCAGTCGATGTTCGGAACGACCGCCTGTTCGCTCCCATCATCGGGAACGGCGAACGGGCTCACGCCGGCCGCCGGAAAATCGTGATAGAGCGCGCACTCGAGGCCGGCGTTCGCCGCTTGGAAGGCGATCTCGGAGGCGAGCGCGATGCCCGAGAGTTGGTACTGCTTCAGGGTGATGTTGATGAGGGACGTGCTCACGCCGAGGAGGACTCCCATGAGGAGGAGCGTGATGAGGAGCGTGATGCCTCGTTCGTCGGTTGGTACGGTTCGATTAACTTTCATAGCGCGCATAGTGATCGTATATCCACGTCTCGAGCGTGATGGTCCGCGGCGTGCCGCCGCCGAACGTCGTCGACGTCCACGTGACGCTGACCGTGACGTCGATCGCGTCCGGCGCGGCGGCGGTCACGTACACGCGGCGAACGTACCCGGAGTCGGTCCCGCCCGCCTCGTAGTTGTACGCGCCCGCAGCAGTGACCTTGAGCTCGCAGTTATTGTCGAGCGCGCACGATTCGAACGCGTGGCTCGTGATATCGAAGGCGCACCCTGTCCCGTCGGTACAGTCGGGCGGTAGCGCGCCGATCCAGTTCCACGTGTCGCCACCGCCTGGGTTATCGTACGCGGCGAGCGCGGCGTCGTCGCGAAGTTCCCGGATGGCCTCGACCGCCTCCTGTGCGAGGAAGACCGCGGTCACCTGCTCGTTCGCGTAGTACGCGGCGCGGATACCCTTCTGCGCGACGGTGATGGGGCCGATGATGACGAGGAGGAGGACCGTGATGGCGACCAACGTTTCGACGAGGGTGAAGCCGTGTATGACGCTCTTGTGTTGTGTCGCGCGGTATATCATATGATATCGAGTCGCCGCTGTACGATATGGGTCTGAATATAGAAATCGGTATCGGTGTCGAGGCCGTTGTTGACGTGTCCCTTCACGACGATGTCGGCGGTGGGCTGCTCCTCATCGTTCCCAGGACTGTACGTCGTCGAATTGTCGACCGTTACCGAGAACTCGTCGACCGATACGTCGTCCGCGGTGATGGGAACCCAGTTGCCGCTCGACTCCTTTTGCTCGATCGCGTGCGTCGCCTCGTCGAGACGGTACCCCATGCGCACGTCGTCCTCCTCGCGGATGAACGACACGAAGTCGCCGGCGTCGCAGTCGTTCGTGACCGTCGAGTCCGGAAGCGCCTCCTCGGGGTTCCCGCTCGACTCCTTGCAGTAGTAGCGATACCCCGTGCGAATCTCGCGCGTCATGGAATCGAGCGCGAAGGAGAGGTTCGTCGTCGCCGAGTAGACCGCCTGTGCCTTCGAATTGAGGTCGATGAGGACGAGGAGCGTCCCGACGCTGATCGTCATGACGATGGAGAACACGGTGAGAGACACCATGAGCTCAACGAGCGTGAAGCCCTTCTCTCTCTGCTGTTTCGTGATTCGGGTGCTCATGGCGTTATTCCTTATAGACGGAGATCTGACCGAGATTCGTCACCTTGACCGCGTATACCGACCCGGGCGTCGCGGAGGTGAGCTTCACCGTCCCGCTGTCGATGGACGCGTCCTCGACCTGCGTGAACCCGTCGACGTGGAAGAGTCCCTTGAACTTCGGCCGCCTGAAGGAGATGTCGAGCCGCGAGAGTCCGCACGTCTCCGTACCGTTCTGATCGATGCAGAGGTCTCCGACGACCATCGAGCGATCGAGGAAGAACGTCCGGATGTCCTCGGTGTCCTCGCCGTAGACGGGGAACTCCTTGTACGACGGATCGCCCTCGTCGGTGACGAGGTAGCGGAAGGACTGGTACGTCTTACCGACGGGCACGCTCACGCCGAACGGGTAGTCGAAGCTCGTCTCGTTTCGCGCGACCGAGACCGAACGGACCTGCGCCTCGCGGAGATTGAGCGCCATCTCGTACGCGGCGCTTTTGAGGAGCACGTTGCTGTCGAAGCTGTTGTACTTCACGAGAACGATGGAGGTCACGATGCCGATGATCGCGACGGACACGAGAAGCTCGACGAGCGTGAACCCCCTAGGGGAAGAAGACGAGGTACGTGATGTCGAAGATGTCAGCATGGAAGAACTGAACGATGAGAAAGCCGAGAACGAGAAACGGCGCGAAGGGCACTTCGCTCTTAATTGTAAGCGGTGCGCCGAGAAATTGTAAGCGCGCTTTTCCCCGCCGCAGGAGCCGTTCGAGACCGAGAAGGGCGAGCGTAATGACGGCACCGACCCAGAACGAGAAGACGAGCATCGAAAAGACGCCCCCGAGGCCCACCATCATGCCGAGCGGAACCGCGAGCTTCGCGTCGCCGAAGCCTATCCACCGTCCGCGTGAGACATACCAGAGCCCATAGAAGAAAAAGCCGGCGCTCGCCCCCGCGATGAGGCGCGAGAGGACGACGGCGACGTCGTGTCGGGTGAACGCGTCGAAGAATGTGAAGACGAGGGCGAGCGCGAGGACCGCCGCAGTGAGCTCGTTGGGAATGATGGTGTGACGGATATCGTAAAAAACGATGACGACGAGGATGGAGACGAGGACGAGATAGAAGACGAGGAGAACCGGCGCGTTCGCGAAGAGGTGCCACACCCACGTAAACGAGAGTCCCGTAAGCACCTCGACGACGAGGTAGCGAGGCGGGATGTACGCGCCGCACTCGCGGCAAATACCGCGCTGGGCGAGGTACGAAACGACGGGAAGAAGTTCCGACCACGAGAGCGTCTTTCCGCACGAGAGGCAGTGCGAACGGCCGCCTAATGACTTCCCCGTGTGAAAGCGGTAGATGACGACGTTGAGGAAACTCCCCACGACCGCGCCGAGGACGAAGAACATGACGGTGAGGTACGTGGCCATAGGTCAGGGGCACGCGACCGCGCCCGAGGCGAGCGACCCGGTGACCTGTCGCGAGGCGTTCGTCGAGTCGACGCACCAGGCCGCGGGCGATGCGGAGGTCGAGGAGCGAAGCGGCACCCAAATGGCCCACGCGGCAGCGGTAGCGTGGCACGCCTCGGAGTTCCAGTCACCGACGTCCGTGTTCGCGTAGGCAGCTGCGCTCGGCGTGATGTTCGCCGCCTTCGCCGCCGCCTGAACCATCTTCCGAATGCGCGCGTCAGCACACGCATTTAGGTACGAATTGTTGTTATTGACGTAGTAGAGCGCGATCTGCGAACGCGCGTTTACGAGATTTTGCTCGACACCCGCGTTCCCGCCCGCGTTCTTCTGCTGCGATGTCGCGCCGATCACCACCGCGGCGAGTATCGCGATGATGGCGATGACGACGACGAGCTCAAGGAGCGTGAAGCCGCGTATTGCGGCGGAAGAGCGAGGGTGTGGCGAATGCATACGTGTTCATAGTACCAGACGCGCTCGATGGCTCGCGGCGCACCTTCGCCATCGTGTGCACAACGCAAAAAGCGCCCGGAGGCGCTTTTTGCGTTAACAAACGGTGGTTTATCCGCAGGTCCAGTCGGACGTATCGGTAAGTCCTCCGTTCGCGACCGCAGTGGTCGTCGAATTACCTGTGCTATCGACACAGTACCAAAGCGACGTGTTCGACTTAAGCTGAGCTGCCGCTCCCCATGCCGTTCCCGCACCGCCGTCGGCGCAGACAACGCTACCGCTACCGGCGTTCGTCGCGCCAGTCATCATCTGAGAGATGTTGTTCGTGCCCGACGAACAGACGGTTGAGTACGAATTGCTGTTGTTCGTGTAGAAGAGCTCCGCCTGTGCACGGGCGTTGTTGATGCTCGACTTGATCGCGGCGTCAGCGCCCTTGTCGCGAGCCGAGTTGAGGGACGCGAGCACGACGGATGCGAGGATGCCGATGATCGCGATCACCACGAGGAGCTCGATGAGCGTGAAGCCTCGTTTATAAAGATTGGTCATCATAGGTTATTAAATAAGTAATATATTACTCCACGTAGTGTGGTTACCTGTAATTATACGGGCTCGGGCGGCCCCGAAGCCGTACCCTGTGGACAAAGAACGGTTTTTAGCCCTTATATGCCGCCCGTGATGTTGTAGATCGGAATAAGGACCGACGCGAGAAGCGTTCCCACGCCGAGGCCGAGGACGACGATCATGAGAGGCTCGATGAGGCTGATGAGCGTGTCGATCGTGTTGTTGACCTCCCGGCGGTAGAAGACCGAGAGCGTGTTCAATATATCGCCGAGCTTACCCGTTTCCTCGCCGACCTTGCTCATCTGCGCGAGGACGCCCGGTATCTCCGGGTACTCGGCGATAGCATCCGCGAAGGATTTACCCGCCTTCACGTCGACGAGCGTGTTGTCGATGATCTCGCGGTATACGCGGTTATCGACGACCTCGGCGGTCACCTCGAGGGCCTGTACCATCGAGATACCGCTCCCGAGCATCGTCGAGAGGTTATCGCAGATGCGCGTGAGGAAGAGCTTCTCGTAGAGCGACCCGACGAACGGGACCGCGAGCTTGAACTCGTCGATCATGTACTTTCCGGCCTCGGTCTTCTGGAACTGCCAGAAGACTACGCCGACCAAGGTGAGGAACACGAGGATGAGGCCGAAGTAGTCGGTCAGTATCGACGAGATACCCATGACGATGCGCGTGTAGATGGGTATCTCCTGCCCCGAGTCGATGAGTATCTGGCTGATCGACGGAATGACCAAGGTGAGCATGAGCGTCATGACGCCCACGAAGATGGAGATGACGAACGCCGGGTAGATGAGCGCGTTACGCGCCTTCGAGACGACGAGGTACATGCGGTCGAGGTAGTCCGCGAGGTACATGAACGTCTTGTCGAGCGTTCCCGATTCCTCGCCGGACTTCACCATGGAGACGTAGAACTGCGAGAATACGTCGGGATGCTGCGCGAGGGCGCGCGATATGGAACTACCGCCCTGGATGGCATCGCTCACCTCGGTGAGGATCCGCTGGAGCTTCTGGTTCTCGACCTCGGAGCCGAGGAGGCGAAACACGCGAAGCGCCGAGACCTGCGCCTCGAAGAGAGTCGCGATCTGTCGTGAGAGGATGACGATGTCCTTATTGGAGACGCGGTCGAACCACGTGACCTCGAAATCGAGAATGGAGGACTTCCCGCCCTCCACCGGGTCGACGGTGATGATGGTGTACCCGCGTCCTTCGACGGTGTCGATCGCCGCTTCGACGTTCTGGGCGTCCACGGTTCCCTCTCGGGGCGTCCCGAGCTTATCGACTGCTTTGTATGAAAATAACATGGCGCTACATTAATCGCTCGAGGCCCTTCGGGTTCGTCGAGTACGCGAACGCGTTCTCGACGGTTATCTCACCCTTCTGCACGAGACTTACGATCGAACGGTTCATGTCGATCATGCCCTGCTCCATGCCGGTCTCGATGACCGTCTGGATCTCGTGGGTTCGCCGCTCGCGGATGAGGTTCGCGACCGCGGCGTTCGAGATGAGGAGCTCGTACGCGGGGACGAGAGAGCCCGAGATGCGCGGAATGAGGCGCTGGGAGAAGATTCCGGTCAATGACCCCGCGAGCTGGACGCGTATCTGATCCTGCTGGGTCGAGGGGAAACTGTCGATGATGCGGTCGATGGTCTGCGCGGCATTGTTCGTGTGAAGGGTGGAGAAGACGAGGTGCCCCGTCTCCGCGGCGGTGACCGCGGTCGAGATGGTGTCCTGACCGCGCATCTCGCCGACCATGATGACGTCGACGTCCTGCCGGAACGCGGAGTGGAGTCCGACGTGGAAGTCCGCGGTGTCGACCCGCACCTCGCGCTGATCGATCAAGGACTTCTTCGGTTCGAAGATGTACTCGATGGGGTCCTCGATCGTGACGATATGCTCGGCGCGGTTCTGGTTGATGTGTTCGATCATCGCCGCGAGGGTCGTCGACTTTCCCTGTCCGACGGGCCCGACGACGAGGAAAAAGCCCTGCGGGCGCTGCGTGAACGACTCGAGGACCGGCGGGAGATTGAGCTCCTCGAACGTCTTGATGACGTTCGAGATGTACCGGAGCGCGATGGACATCGAGCCGCGCTGGAAAAAACCGTTCCCGCGGAAACGGGTTCCCTCGCGCGTCGAGAACGAGAAGTCGATCTCGCGCGATTCGAGAAACCGCTGTTCCTGCTCCTTCGTGAGGAGAACGCTCACGAAACCGGCGACGTCGACGTTCGTGAGGACCGGTTTCTTCGCGAGGGGTACCAAGGAGCCGTCGACGCGAATGATGGGGTGCGACCCGACCGAGAGGTGGATATCGGACCCCTTTTCGGACGTGACGATGTCAATAAGGTCGTCGAGTTCTCGCTTGTAGTCAACGGACACCATGTTCTTATGTGTTACTTGGCAACGAGCTTAAGGACCTGCTCCACCACCTCGCTCGGAATGAACTCGGCCTTCACGATGTACCCGACGGCGCCGTTTCCGAGCGCCGCTTCCTTGTCGGCGTCGTCGCTCTGGTTCGAGAGCATGATGCACGTCGGATTCCCACCGAGGTTCTTCGACTTTATCTCCTTGAGGAGTTCGATACCGTTCATGCCGGGCATCACCATGTCCATGAGGATGACGTCGTACGTGCCGCTCTCGAGCTTCGCGAGCGCGTTCTCGGCCGTTTGGGCGGCGTCGATCGTATGCCCGAGCTCGCGGAACTTCGTCGCGTACATATCACGAAGGAAAGCGTCGTCGTCGACTAAGAGTATATTCATATGCCCCCATTATACGCTTCGAGGGGTCTCTTTTCAGGGGTTATCGACAGGAGCTTCGGGCGCGGGGGCGTGCATGGCCTCCTTCTCCTTCTCCGCCTCGTCCGAGACGAGGAGCTCACCGCCTAGGGTGCTCACCTCCTCGAAGGGAATGACGTGGTTGAGCGCCTTCACGATGGCGTCCTCCTTCATGCTGATGAAGCCGTTCGCCCGGGCCGCTTTCAGTATCTCGCTCTCATCGCCGCCATCGAGGATGAGCTTCTCGATGCTCTCGCTCACCGGTATCGCCTCCATGACCGCGACGCGGCCCTTCGTTCCCGACGAGCACTCCGCGGAGGGCTCCGCGAAGAGGACATCCTCGGCCTTCGGGATGATCTTTCGAAACTCCGCGGGGAGATCGCTGAACTCCTTCTCGATCATGACCTTGAGACTCCCCGTGACCGGCGTCTTCTTCCCCGTCCCCGGGCAGATGCGCCGGACGAGGCGCTGTGCGAGCGCGAGCTCGAGGGTCGGCGCGATGAGGTACGGGTCGACGCCCATGTCGATGAGACGCGGAATGACGCCGACCGCGTTGTTCGTGTGGATGGTCGAGAGGACGAGGTGGCCGGTGAGCGCCGCCTGGATGGCGAGCTGGGCCGTCTCCTTATCGCGTATCTCACCGACCATGATGACGTCGGGGTCCTGGCGGAGGGCGGTACGGAGGCCGTTCGCGAACGTGTAGCCGATCTCCGGGCGTATCTGCGACTGACTCACGCCGTCGATGTTGTACTCGACCGGGTCCTCGAGCGAGATGACGTTCTTCCCGATGCGGTCGACCTCGGAGAGCATCGCGTAGAGCGTCGTCGACTTACCGGAGCCGGTCGGACCCGAGATGAGGATGATGCCGTAGGGCTGCTGTATCGCGCGGCGAATGAGCTCGATGTTGTAGTCGGAGACGCCGGTATCCTCGAGCGTGCGGACGCCCGCGTCGGTATCGAGGATACGCATGACCACCTTCTCCCCGTGGTTCGTCGGGAGTATGGAAACGCGGAAGTCGATGGGCCGTCCGTCGATCGACGCCGAGAAGCGGCCATCCTGCGGCTTTCGCTTCTCGTCGAGACGCAAGGACGCGAGGATCTTGATACGCGCGACGACCGCGGGGTGGACCTTCTGCGGGAGTTCGAGCGAGTGGACGAGGACACCGTCGACGCGGAAACGGATGATGGTCTTCTGGTCGCGCGGCTCGATGTGGATGTCGGAGGCGCCGCCGTCGACCGCGTAGCGGAGGATGGTCGCGACTATCTTCGTGACCGGGGCGTCCTCTTTGATGTGCTCGACCTTCCCCGCGACCTCGGTCGCCTTATCCTCCTCCTTCTTGAGTTCGCTCTCGAGAACGCCGAGGGCCTCGTCGACCTCGCCGGTGAGGTTCTCGTACGACTTCATGCCGTTCTCGAAATCCCGCTCGAGGATGAACACGAGCTTGTACGGGATCTGGTCCTTCATCGTGATGAAATTGAGCGCATCACGGTACGAGAGATTCTCGGGGTCGGTGATACCGACGATGAGGACGTCGTCCTCGAACGCGATGGGGAGAATGCCGTAATGGCGGGCGGATTCCTCGGAGAGGTACTTGAGGACGGCAGAGTCGATGCGCTGGGTCTCCGTGATGGTGCGAATGGGAAGTTCGTAGTACTCGCCGATCGTCTTTCGGATGATATCGGGATCGACGCCCTCGTCGATGAGCGCCTTCTCGTACGAACCGCCCTCTGCGGCGCGCGCAGAGACGCGCTCCTCGAGCGCGGCGTTTATCACGTTCTTTTCTGCGAGTAACGCGAGAAGATTCATACGGCTCTCTGCCGGCGGTTTATTGGACCGGCGCGAACGGGTTCGAGCGGCCGGTACCGACGTCGGTTATCGGCACGCGATAGCTCTGAAGCGAGGTGAAACGCGCATCGTCGAAGACCGAGTCGTCGATCGTATACGTGTTTATCTTTTGAATATCGGCGAGTATCTTCTCGGTCTGAAGGACGACGTCATGCTTCTCCGAGGAGATGGCCGTGAGGTCGGTGCTCCCGCCCATGAAGAACGTCTTGTAGAGCACGCCGACGACGACCGTGGCGATGAGGGCGAAGAGCAGGTTGCGTAGGAGGTGTGACATACGATGTATTACTTATTCGGGAGCGCGTACGTGCGCACGGTCATCTTGAACTGCTGGAACGGCCCCTCGGCGACGGTAAGCGAGAGCTGGGTCACCTCGTAGATGGTGAGGCTCTTCTCGAGGTCCTTGAGGAAGCTCTTGAACTGGTCGTACGTGCCGACGACCGCGAACGAGATGTCGACCGTCGTGAGCTCATCGCGCGAGGTCGCCGCTGAAGACGCGCCGCCCCCCGAGCGGTCGACGAAGGAAAGCTGTTTATCGTCGACCTCCGTCACCTGGAAAAGGAGGTTGTTCTTTTGTGCGAGCGCCTCGAGGTCGACGAGGTCCTGTGTGTCGTCTATCTCCTCGGGAACGAGCTGGTCGAGACGCTCCATCTCGTACGGCGAGCGGTCCGACTTCTTCGCGAGCTTGTTCTCGAGCGCGCCGGTGAAGTCGGCGTACGTCTTCGTCGCTTGGTGGTACTCGTCGATCTGGTTCATGAGGTCCTTCGCCTTCAGGTACTGCGGCTGCGTGAAGAACACGAAGAGGAGGACCGCGATGAGTATGGAAAGGATGGGAGTGGTGGTGCGCATCATGATTGTGTTTGGCTATCCGGAGTCTCCGGCGCGTCCACGGGCGTCGTCGATGCGTCCGCCGGAGCGGTCGCAGGTTCGCTCGACGTATCAGCCTCGACGGCTGGTGCCACGTCCTCGGGAGCGGAGCTCGGGGCGGTTTCTTGCGGTGCCGGTTCGGACGCCGGGACGTCGTCCCCGTAGCTTATGAGGTCCTTTTTGAAGACCCCGACCACCTTGAAGGAGATACCCGCTTGCGGCGCGGTCGCGGTCTCTCCCTGCGCCTTCGCGGTCTTCGACGTCGTGATGTCTTGGAGCACGAAGTCCGAGAAGAGGCTGTCTTCGAGTATCTGCATCTTCTGGAGCGCTATGGAACTGAACTCCTTCGTGTCGCCGGTCAGGGTAAGAGTCGCCTCGAAGCCCGGGTCGTTCACGAACTCGAGCGACCTGTATTGGACGCTCTTCTTCGTCGAGTTCTCTATCTCCTCGAAGATGCGCGATGTCGCGACGTGGTTATCGAGAAGGCTCCTCGCGACGCGGAGGCGGTCGTTGTAGAGACGGATCTCGTCTATCTTCTTCTGATTTCCGCCGTCGCTTACGGCACCGAGGCTCTGCTTCGCGTCCTCGAGCCGCTTCTCGAGCACGCCCTTATAGAGGAAAATGCCGACCGCACAGAAGAGGGACAGCAAGAAAATGAGCGTCGCGGCGAGACCGAAGGCGTGGATAGTCCGCCTCTTTTTCATTTGGACCGGGATGGCGCTCGCGGTCTCATTGGGAATGAGCGAAGAACGTGGGATATATGCCATTCCCTATAGTATAGCGCTCGCGCTTCGCGGAATGACGCTCGCTCTGTGGACAGAACGCTACTTCCTGTAGACGCGGAGCGCGACACCGACCGCGACGGCGAACGATGGACCGGCGAGTCGAAGCGTGTCTTCGAGAAACGCGGGGTACGCGACCTTCGAGAACGGGTCCGAGAGGATGACCGGGCGTGAGAACATGTCCTCGAGGTACGGACGGAGACCCGTGAGGAGAGAACCGCTCCCCGAGAGGACGACCTTGTCGATCTTCGCGTGGCTCGTCTCCTCGTATCGGCTCATGACCGTGTGAACCTCGCGGAAGCTCCGCTCGACGCTTCCCGTGATGGTCTTCTGGAGCGCGGCGTTTCCGTCTCCCCCGCCCATGCCGACGGTGCGCTTCAGTTCCTCGGCGTCTTTGAACTCGATGCCCTCGGTCTTCGCGATGAGATCGGTGAGCTCGACGCCCGAAAGGGGGACGCTGTGCGCCTTCTCGACGACGCCGTTACGGACGACGTAGAGCCGCGTCGCGGACGCGCCACAGTCGAGGATCGCGACCGTCGTGTCCTTCGGCGAGAGGACCGAGCGTATGGAGCTGAATATCTCTATCTCGCTCGCGACCGGCGTGAGGCCGCTTCCGTGCATGATGGACTGGTAGCGCTCGAGCGTATCGTTGTAGATCGCGGAGATGAGGACATCGGTGCGTCCCTCTTCCTCGTGGGGGGTGAGCGGGAACCAGTCGAGGCTCACCTTCGTGAGCGATATCGGAATGTACTTCTTCGCCTCGATCGGGATCATCGACGCGAGCCGTTCCGGGTCCGCGGTCGGCACCGACGCGATGGTGATGAAGCTCGCGTTGTATGCGAACGCGAACGCGGCCTTCGTCGCGGTCGCGCCCGATTCGCGGAGAATGTCGACCAGGGCCTCGATCGTCTTCACCGGAGTGAGGTGCGTGCCGCGGCCGAGGTCTATCCCCTCGTACGGACCGAGCTGGAGCTCTCCGTACGTCTCGAGGGTCGGCACGCCGCGTTCGTCCTTAAGCTGGATCAACTTGATCGCGGACGACCCGATGTCGATGCCGATGACGCCGCCCTTCGCCGAAGTCGCCGCGGTGCGCTGCGGTTTGAGGAACGATTTGAGGGACGAAAGATCGAACGCCGCCATATACGTGCACTATTCTACCATCAGATAGTAGTATGTACCTATGGTGCATTTCCTCACGAGCGTCATCGACGCGCTCTTCCCTCCCGAGGGCGACGCGCTCGTCGTCCGCGAGCTCACAGGGCGAGAGGTATCGCTCCTCTTCGAACCGCGCGTCGTCGATGGAGTCGTCGCGCTTACGCGATTCTCGGACGCGCGCGTTCGCGCGCTCATCCATGAGGCGAAGTTCCATGGGAACGCCGCCGCGACGCGCCACCTCGGCTCCCTCCTTGCCCGCTACCTCGAGCACGCGTCGTACGATATCGTCGTGCCGGTGCCGCTCTCGAGGCGGCGCTTCATGGAGCGCGGGTACAACCAGGTCGCGCGGATCATAGCGGGGAGCGAAGTGTCCGGCGACCGCGTCGTCTCTTCCGCGCTTTCGCGTATGCGACACACGCGCCCGCAGACCGACCTCGAGAAGAAGGCTCGCGCGGCGAACGTTAGTGGCGCGTTCGCGGTCGCGCATGCCGACGCGCTCCGCGACAAGCGCGTCATCCTCGTCGACGACGTGACGACGACGGGTGCGACGCTCGCCGCGGCGAGAGAAGCGCTCCTCGCCGCTTCTCCTCGCTCCATCACCTGCGTCGCTTTAGCCCATTAGGGTAAAATGTGCTATCCTACCCCGGTCAAAATTGAATATTGGAGACGTGGCTGAGTGGGTACATAGTCCGGGGGACTATGTACCGGAATGCATGGCATTCCGTGGACGACTTGTCGAACACGAAGCCACGTCGGAATGACAATGGAGACGTGGCTGAGTGGTCGAAAGCGCCTCACTGCTAACGAGGTAGGGCCTAAAAACCCTCGACGGTTCGAATCCGTCCGTCTCCGCACTCAATGCAAAACCGGCCCTTGTGGTCGGTTTTTGCAATGAGAGACAGGATTCGAAGAGGTTGCCAGCTATTTTAAAGAATGAAAAATAGCGACAACCTGTACTGAAGCTGTAAGCTTCGAATCCGTCCGTCTCCGCAAAACTAGAAAATTCGGGATTCTTCCCGGATTTTTTAGTTTCTGCGAAAAGGATTCGAAGACCTTGCGTGCTACTT
This sequence comes from Minisyncoccota bacterium, assembly GCA_035760625.1. GTDB lineage: Bacteria > Patescibacteriota > Minisyncoccia > Phycocordibacterales > UBA918 > Damh-18. Next base: position 14,274 of record DASTSP010000028.1, read on the forward strand.
TATGAGTGGAGCAAAGTAAAGTAGCCGCAAGGTGTACTGAACATGTAATGTTCGAATCCGTCATTCTTGTGAAAAAAATAACCTTCTCTTAGAGGACGGGTCTTGCTAGCATATACTGATGAAATCTCATCCCTTCGTTCTCCCATCGAAGAAAGCCGCCGGTCGCAAAAACACGATAAAGAGCTTCAAGGCGAAGGCAGACGCGCGGCGCACGACGACCGAGGTCATCGCGGACTTCCTCACCCGGTCGTTCGGTACGGTCTCCTTCTTGGTGCTCAATGCCATCTTTTTCATCGTCTGGATCGCATGGAACATGGGTCTCACGCCGTTCCCCGTCATGGACCCGTTCCCGTTTGGCCTCTTGACCATGGTAGTTTCCCTCG
>DASTSP010000029.1:0-9782 GCA_035760625.1 Minisyncoccota bacterium
CTTCGACGGTGAACTCGCGCTTTCCGATGACCTGGCCGCGCTCCGTCTCGACGATACAGCGCCAATCGCCCGGCGCGACGTGCGATATCTGCGTGTACCCGCGGTACCCGTCGTAGCGGCCTCCCTGGATCGGGTACGCGAAGCGCCCGTAGTCCTTCCACTCGCCCGCACTCTCGTCGTAGTACTGCCACCGATGGTAGACGTCGACCGCGAGGCGCGCGGGCGCGAAGACCGACGCGTAACAGAAGACGTTGTCGCCCGCGCCGTAGTGGAACGTCGAATCCGAACGCCGAAGAAACTCCCACCACGCTGGTTTCTCGTACGCGAGCTCATAGTGCCCGTTCTCGAATCGGATAACGCTGTGGTAGATACCGATGTCCTTGAGGGAGAGCGGGATGGGCGGAATGATGTTCGTGAAGTAGAGCGCATTGAAGAGTACGAACGTCGTCCCGACGAAGAATATGAGCTTCTTCTTCTCGAGCGCGATGAAGTTCGGCACGATATGCGCGAGCGTTCGGACGAGCATCCCCATGAGGATGAGCGAGAGTAGCCCGCTTAGCACGAAGATGACCGCACCCATCTTGCCGATGAGAACCGGTACGATGAGGACGACGAACGAGAAGAGCCCGATGTAGAAGATGATGAGGTTGTAGACGAGCCGGTTCGCCCGGTTCGTGATGGTCTCGTTGCCGAGAATGACGCCGACGATGAGCACGAGGAACGGCCAGCTGTCGAAGAACGAACCGCTCCGTCCATAGAAGATGAGCATACCGGAGAGGATGCTACCGAACGCGTACTGCATGACGATCGGGGCCTTCGATTTGAGGAACGCGTTCGTCCGCTCGCTGTAGCGCTCCGCGATACCCGCGTAGAGGAGGACGATCGAGACCATCGCGAGAAGAACGTAGAAGAAGAGGAGGACGTCATCGAACAGGCTATCGACGCGATTGAGCGTGATGTTGTCGACGATGAAGCCGAGGATGAAGGACGCGGTGAGCCAGTGGTGCGCCGCCATCTTATAAAGTCGTTTGAGCGAGTGCGGGAGCTCCATAGCGACATTGTAGTATCCTCGCGGATAAAAGAAAATGCGCCCGAAGGCGCATGAGGAGGGCGTACGCGGTCTACATCGTGACCGGTTCCGCATCCCAGAGAACATCGTTGTTGTGCCAGAAGGACACGACCGCCTGGCGCACCTCACCCTCTCGTGCTCGAGCTCCGTGTGCGAGCGCTTTGAGCTTCGCGCCGTGCTTCGTCGCGAGGCGCGATGCCTTCGAGCCCCAGAAGACGAGAAGCTCTCCGGGTCGAGGCGATATGACCCGCTCATGCCCGTTCGAGACCGCGAAGAGCGAACCTCCCTCGTCCCCCGAATGGAGCGTGAGAAGCGAGCGGTCGTAGTGCACCTTCGCCTTCTCGTTCCCCGACGATTCCGGGTAGTAGAGGAAGCGAACGACGGAGCGCGACGTGGGAGCGGGAGCGACAAGCGCCTTCTTAAGCTCGTCGGCGAAGCAGACCGACATGAGCTCGAGCGCATCGACGGCGGTAAGGACGGCCATCGCGATCTCGCTGTGGTGGTTGTAGACCGCCGCGGAGAGATTGAGAAGGCGCGAGAGACAATACTTCGCCTCTTCGCCGCTCTTCCACCTGACCGCGTCCATCTTCTTCCGGAGGTCCGGGCGATAGTGGAACGCGAACTTCCTATCCTTCTTGAGTTCCGTTTCGCGGGTCCAGTCGAGAAAGCCGTCGTCGGGCTCCCTGACCCCGTCCGGACGCCGCTCGTGCTCGAACTGGAAGCGCCGGAGCGATTCAGCGCCGAACACCTCGAGAACTTCAGCGAAGCAACTTCGTGCGCGTTCGGCCGGTTTTTCGTCGTACCCCGTAAGGATGACGAAGCCGTCCCGAACGAGCGCGAAGGCCTCGTTCCGCGACACCCGTATGAGGGTCATTGCGTTCCCTTTCCAAAAAAACGTGTCTAGCAGGTACTCTAGCAGAGTCTGCGGCGCTCGACAAAAAGCTCATGAGGGGACGCAAAAAAGAAACCGCCTAGCTTGTGGGCTAGACGGCACAACTTTTCGTTCACTTGATGAGCGCACGCATCGCCGCATCGAACTCTTTTGGTCCGAAGGCGACAGGCACGGTGATACGGGTGTAGATGTTCCTACTGTGCCTGCCGGGCATATACTCTTCTGCGGGAGCGAGCGAGCTCTGCGGCAGCGCGAGCTTCTTCGCGATAGCCATAAGCTTTTCAGTCCGTCCTGCGTGCTCGCCGAGAACTAGATTCCCGGACTGGATGTTGAGCACCGCGATGGGCTTGTCGCCGCTTTGGTACGTCACGTAGAGCTCCGAGTGGTCCTTCCACCCGAGCGTCGCGCTACATTCTCCAGCCTCACTGCAGCCAGAGGAGCGCACGACGGTGGGCGCAGGTTCGGACTTCTTGCTCGGCTGCCATACGAGAACGGCGACGATCATGAGCGCAAGCGTTCCCATGAAGCACAGAATGCCCTTTTTCATCCCTACCTCCAATGAACACTATATAAATAATATTATACAATACCAAAACAATACCTGTCAATATTCAGGTTAAGGCTCTAATGAGCGCTTTTTCGACTACAACTACATGAAGGTCTCGGGGATGGGGAACTTCGCGGCGAGCGCCTCGATACGTGTGTGGAGGCGCGTCCGCACCTCCTCGTCCTTCGGGTGCTGGAGGCGCTCCACCATGATCTCGGCGACCTCGGTCGCCTCGGCCTCGCGCATGTTCCGCGTCGTGATGGCGGGCGTGCCGAAGCGAATGCCGGAAGGGTCCATCGCGGTCCGCCCCTCGTCCGCGATCATGTTCTTGTTGAGCGTGATGCCGATCTCGTCGAGCGCGACCTCGGCTTCCTTCCCCGTCACGCCGAGGGAGCCGTAGACGTCCGCGACGATGAGGTGGTTCGAGGTGCCGCCGCCGAGCATGCGGATGTTCGCGTCGCGGAAGACCGCTTCCATCGCCTTCGCGTTTCGGAGTATTTGGAGCGCGTACGCCTTGAAGGACGGCGTGAGCGCCTCGCCGAACGCGACCGCCTTCGCGGCGATGTTGTTCATGTGGGGGCCGCCCTGAAGGCCCGGGAAGACCGACTTGTTGATCTTCTTCGCGAGCTCTTCGTCGTCGCGGACGAGTATCATGCCGCCACGCGGACCGCGTAAGGTCTTGTGGGTCGTCGTCGTCACGACGTCGAAGCCGTCGTCGAAGGGGTTTCGGACCGCGCCACCCGCGATGAGACCGGCGATGTGCGCCATGTCGGCGACCGTGTACGCGCCGACCTCCTTCGCTATCTCGACGAACTTCTTGTAGTCGAGCTCGCGGCTGTACGCCGAGAAGCCGGCGAGGATGATCTTCGGCTTATGCTCGAGGGCGACATTCCGAAGTTCGTCGTAGTCGATCTCACCCGTGTCGACGTCTTTCATCTTGTAGCGGACAAAATTGAATACCTTATTGATGGAGGTCGTCGGATGGCCATGGGTGAGGTGCCCGCCATGCTCGAGGTGCATACCGAGGACGGTGTCGCCCGGCTCGAGGAGCGCGAAATACATCGCGACGTTCGCGGGCGCACCGGAGAGCGGCTGCACGTTCGCGAACTTACAGTTGAAGAGCCTCTTCGCGCGCTCTATCGCGATCGTCTCGACGATGTCGGTGAACTCCTGCCCGCCGTAGTAGCGCTTTCCGGGATATCCCTCGGAGTACTTGTTCGTGAAGACCGAGCCGTTCGCCTCGCGGACCGCCTTCGAAACGTAGTTCTCCGACGGGATGAGCTCAAGACCCTTCGCCTCACGCGCTTCCTCCCCCATGATCGCCGAGAACACCTCCCTATCCTGCCTCTCTATGTGATCGTATTCCATGTGAAAAATCTATCGTAAGTAAGGTCGTTCGGTTGTGCGGTCTCAGATCATGGTGCGCTATCGGTTATCGCCTTCGCTATGGAGGACGCCGCGTTCCTTCCGGGAGAGAAGTTTCTCGAGGTTCCCTTCCGCGATGTCATCGAGATCGAGGTCGAACTCCGTCGCAAGCTGTGCGAGGTACCAGAGGACGTCGCCCATCTCCTTCGCGAGTTCCACGCGCCACTCGGGCGAGACGGCGTCCGCGCGTTCGATACCTTCGTTCCGCATGAGCTTCTTCACCTTCTCGACGACCTCGCCCGTCTCGCCTGCGAGGCCGAGGGTCGGATACACGAAGTTCGCTCCAGCATTGGGGTAGATCGCGGTCACGCGCGAGCGCTTCTGATAGTCGCTAAGCTCCATATCGAGACAATAGTAGCACCATTTGAAGGGAGGGGGCAAAGACGCTACAATTCGGCGATGATAAAGCCCTACGGCGAGCGGACGCCCGACACGCAGTACAAGAATCTTTTAAAGGAGATCCTCGCAAAGGGCGTTCGCACGCCCTCGCGCCAGGGCACGGACGCCCTTACCCTCGTGGGAGCGACGCCCATGCACTTCCGCCTCGAGAACGGCTTTCCGATGATCACCGAGCGGGGCGTGAAAGGCTTCTGGCGTCAGGCGATCGGCGAGATATGCGGGTTCGTAAACGGTGCGCGAACGCTCGAAGCGCTCGAGTCCTTCGGCTGTAAGTTCTGGACGCCCTGGGGCACGAAGGAGAAGACGGAGAAGCGCGGGCTCAAAGAGGGCGACCTCGGGCCGGGTTCCTATGGCGGCGCTTTCCATGACTTCCCGACCGCGGAGGGCGTGCCGTACGACCAGTTCAAGAACATCGTCGAGCAGATACGGGAGTTCCCCGAGCTCCGCACGCACTTCATCTCGCCGTGGGTGCCGCAGTACACGATTCGCGGGACCGGCAAACAGCAGAAGGTCGTCGTGTGTCCGTGCCACGGATGGATACACATCCGCATCATCGACGGGAAACTCTACCTCCACATGTTCCAACGCTCGGGCGACGTGCCCGTCGGCGTCCCGTCGAACATGATCCAGTACGCGGCGCTCACGATGATGCTCGCGCAGGTGACGGGGTACGAGGCGTACGAGTACGTCCATACCATCTCCGACGCGCACATCTACGTCGACCAGATACCGATGGTCGAGGAATTGATCGCGCGCGAGACGAAGCCCTTCCCGACGGTCACGCTCACGAACCCGACCAAGGACCTCTTCGCCTTCCGCGCGACCGACTTCGAGCTCGCCGACTACGAGGCCGGCGAACCGATGAAGGGTATCCCCGTCGCCGTCTGATATATGGAACCGAGCCCGAAAACAGGTTTGAACCACTTGAGCGCGCGAACCGAGGAGCAGAAGGCCTTGATGGCGAAGATCGAGGAGGACGGGGTCTGTCCCTTTTGTGCGGAGCACTTTAGAAAGTATCATCCGAAACCGATACTTCGAGAGACCGAGTACTGGTTCGTGACCGAGAACATGAGCCCGTACGAAGGTACGACGCACCACTTCCTCTTCGTGTATAAACCGGCACATATCAATCGACCCGACCAGATGCTTCCAGGCGCCGCGGACGACCTTATGGCCCTGGTCGCGTGGCTCGAGAAGGAATTCGCGATCGAGGGTGGCAGTTTCTTCATGCGCTTCGGCGACACGCGAACGAACGGCGGGAGCGTCTCACACCTCCATGCGCAACTCATCACGGGGAAACCCTACCAGGAAGGCGCCGAAGCCATCCGCGTGAAGCTCGGCTGGAAATCTTGACATTTAACTAGTGCGTGGCATGCTGTCACGCAGACTAAATTCCGTCCCACCACCGTAACGAGGAGGCACACGTGGAAGAACTGAAGCTGCCCGAACCGGTCAAATTGACCGGTGAACGCCTGATCTGCCTGCAGGGTTGCAGAAGCTACAAACAGTACTACGAGATGCGACGGCGTTTCGAGAAGGACATCTGCACCTTTTGCGAACTTCCCAAGGAGAACGAGATCATCTGGGAGGACGAGCACATGCGAGTCTGGCATGTCCCCCTCAAATACATGCGGGAGGACGAGCTCAAGTACCACTTCGTCATCGCGCCGAAGCGGCACGTGCGGCGGATGGAGGAGCTCACCGACGACGAAGCGGTCTCGCTCCACCATGCGCATCAGATCATCGGCGCGAAGTACCACATGCCGGGCGGCGGATACGTGACGCGTTTCGGTGCGATAGCGTATAACGCCGGCACCGTCGACCACCTCCACGTGAACATCTACGTACCGAGCGGCGACAATGAGTTCCGCGTTCCGCTCATGAAGAGCCCGGAGCAGCGGGAGGAGAACAGGATACGCGCCGCGGAGTTCGCGGCGCGGTACGATGCGGGCGAGGTACCGGAAACGGAGTGAAGGTGCCCCAAAGGACCATACAAAGCGCGCGACCTCGGTCGCGCGCTTTTTCTATGTTTCGATCTTCTTCACCTCGATACCCATTTCCTTGAAGAAGGTATGACCGCCGAGGACCGGATAGCCTTTCTCATAAAAAATGCGCGCGATGCCGCTCTTGACGATGACGCGCGCGCAGAACGGACACGGAAAATCGGTCGTGATGAGCGTCGCGCCGTCGGTCGATACGCCTTCCTTCGCCGCGAGGCCGATGACCGATGCCTCGGCGTGCGCGGAGGTCACGTAGTTCACGTGGTCGCCCTTTTTGTAGAGGGAGCGAGCGTCACCCACCGCGTTCGGATACTCCTCCTCCGGTAAATGCTCGTTGTGCGCGACGTAGAGGACCTTGCCGTCCTTGATGAGCGCGGCGCCTACCTGCCGCCACCAGTCGGCGCTCTTCGTCGCTTCGCCCCGCGCTTTCGCGAAGACGTCTCGTTCGAACGTATCGAGGGAAACGCGTTCAACGTCCGCATCGGTCGCATCTTCGACGTTGCTCTTGTTCCAGCGAAGAAAGACTTCGTCGTATGAGATAGGATGGCCGTCGAAGTACGTCTCCATGACGAACTCGTTCACGTCCTCGCGCGGTGCGCGAATACGCGGGGTCCCCTCATGGAGCGCCATGACGTTCGCGATCGAGAGGAGTTCGATAGAGAGCGAGGGGAACGCGGATCGAAGGAGCGCGAGCATCGTCGCCTCGGGAAGCGCTCGAATGCGGTCCTTGCGGTTCAGGTAGTCGAGTTCCTCATGCGAGGCGAGAAGCTCGTCGCCGACGAGATAGAGTTCCCGGACGCCGTCCTCCTCGAGCTTCTCAAGGTACGCGAGGTAGCCCCGATGGAGAACGGGGATGTACGCGATCGCGATGGTCCTAGTCTGCATTTTCTCCTTTCTCTATTTGAATGAGGCGTATCTTCGCCGACGTCGAGGTCTCCGCCTGCGGTTCGAGGACGACGATCTCGCCGCAGAACGCGGCCTTCTCGTCGACCGCTCCTTCCGGATGCTCGGTCGATTTCGAGACGACGAGAATGTCCGGCGAGACTATCTTGATGAGGTGGTTCTTCGGATGGTCCGCCGCCTTCAGGGTGATGACGTCGACGTGCCGGCAGTGCGTGAGGATCTTCACCCGTTCATGCTCGGGAACGACGGGCCGATGCGGACCCTTCCGTGCGCGGACCTTCTCGTCGCTGTCGACGCCGACGATGAGAAGGTCACCGAGCGCCTTCGCCTTCTCGAGGTACTGCGCGTGTCCGATGTGGAAGAGATCGAACGTCCCCGAGGTGAGGACGATGCGGAGGCCGAGCTTCTTCCAGTACACGACGAGCTCGCGGAGGCGCTCGTGGTCGGGGATGTAACGATGCTCGAAGCTCGTCGTGTCGCCGAAAATACCCGTGTTGATCGACATGGAAGCAGTATAGCGGACGCCCCATTCCGGCTCAAGGAGCGACGCATCGCGGCATGTGTCATAATGTACGCCATGGAAAACCCGCGTGTGAGCATCGTCGCCGCCCTAGGCAAAAACCGCGAACTCGGCCGCGGGAACGACCTCATCTGGCGCATCAAAGAGGACCTCGGCCGCGTGAAGCGGCTCACCATGGGCCACCCCATCGTCATGGGACGAAACACGTACGAGTCGATAGGACACCCCCTCCCGGGCCGGACGAACATCGTCATTTCCTCGGCCGCAGGCGACATCCCCGGATGCATCGTCGCGCCCTCACTCGAGGCCGCGCTTGCGGCAGCACGCGCGACGGGCACTGATGAGGTCTTCATCTTCGGCGGCGCGCGCGTATACAAAGACGCTCTCCCGCTCACCGACCGGCTCTACCTCACGCTCGTCGACGGAGGAGCCGCGGACGCCGACGTCTTCTTCCCCGACTACGCCGACTTCACGACTATCATCGAAGAGGAACGTCACGACGAGCACGAACCCCCGTTTCGGTGGGTCACGCTCGAACGTCCCGCTTCCTCGTCGGTTTGAACTCTCGAAAAAGTGGCTCGTAGATATCCTCATCAAAAGGCACGAAGAGCTTCTCTCGCGGACACGCATCCGAGAACACAAGGTTCGGAACATCGCGAGCGATGATGACCGGCGTTCGCTCGTCGCATTCTCCGGAGACCAGGGCGGACGCGGCCGCGATGGAATCGGCGATATTGAGCGACGAGTACCGCATGACGCGACCGAAGAGATCGCGCCTCCCAACGTGGCTCTCGACCGGTTCGAATCCCCATGAGCCTATAGAGACGCTCATGGCTCCGTAGCGACACGGAAGCGAGTGGCTATCCGTAATGACGACACCCAGTTCGCGGAGCGAGAACCGCGCCATGAGATGCGTACGAATCCGCCGAGCGCTCTCGAATGGGTCCTTAGGGAGGAGCACGTAGTGGCCGAACCCATTACTCTCGTCGATGCCTGCCGCCGAGATGAGCGCATGGTGGACGACGGTGAGCGGCTTACGGCCCTGCCGCTCGTAGATGTAGTCCGCCTCGGCGCGAACGAGGTCGTCTTTGTTCGCCGCGTCCATACGCACGTACCGCCCTTCGCTTATGGCGACGACCTTCGACGTGATGATGACGACGTCCTCGTCCTCAAGGTTTCTGATCGATTCGTCGAGGAAGGTGGGTAGGTCGGTACGGGGTGGCTCGAGGACGCTCGTCCTCGTTGGAATGAATTTCATGGAGTTGTCTCTAATGTATAAGCACCGATAGAGGCGCCACACGAAGAACGAACGCCTCTCGCTAGGAGAGTGAGAGCTCGGAGAACATGGACCAAATACGTTTGTGTCCAGTGAGGAGCATAGTACATAGAGTATAACAAAAAAGGAGCGGCCGAAGCCACCCCTTCAAAAGAACGAATGCCGTTATGCCGGCGCCGGCTCGAGCCTGCAGTCCCACGGCAACATGCCCCGCTTGTGCGCCTCCACGGTCGCCGCGCAGATCGCCTGGAACTTCGTCTCCCGACGCTCGAACATCGAACCGATGAGCGAAAGGAGGTACGGACCCGAATCCACCCAGAGGTACTTCCGGTTCTCACCGTTCAACTTCACCCAGTCGCGCGACCGCGCGTGCATGACGATGAAGAAGATGCGCTTGAACTCGAAGCTCTCGCCACGCTCGGCGGGGATCGGATTGCGGCAGTGCCCGATGAGCTCGGGCGCCTTCCGCGGGACGAGATGCTCCGTGGTGAGCCCGAGCTCTTCACCGAACTCGCGGAGCGCGGCAGTGAGGAGCGTTTCGTCTCCGTCGGCGCCGAACTTCACACCGCCTTGGGGCGGGATCCACTGGCGTTCTTCCTTCTCCGACCGCACCTTCGTCGGCTGCACCATGAGCATGGCACCGCCATTGATGATGAGTCCAGCGATCGTGGGGCGCTCGAGGAATGTCTGATCTCCGAACACCTCCTCGACCGGTGTGTCACACGTGAAGTGGGTGCTCTCGAGCACCCTT
>DASTSP010000030.1:0-4709 GCA_035760625.1 Minisyncoccota bacterium
CGTGCGGCGCGTGTACGCGACGATGATCGGTTCGGGTCGTCGCATCATGTCGGCAGGTTCGACGGCGCTTCGGAGCGCTTCGAGGGCAGGCGTGCCAAGGACGGCGTCGACGCGACCGTTCCCGGGAAGTGGTACATCGTCGCGAGCTCTTCGACCGAGAACGGCGTCGGGAGGTCGGCATGGCTGTAGTTCGTGTACGTACGCTTCTTGTACTCCTCAAGCTCATTGTGCTTGAGGTGCTCGCGCTCGTGCCCGGATGGGTCCTGCCACCAGTTCCAATCGAAATCGGTTCGCCAACGCACGCCTATCGCGTTTCGCCCTATGTAGTCGTAACTTCTCCAGCCGGTGATGATGGCGCCGATGCGTTCTCCCGGGTTGTATGCGTCGCTCTCCGCTATGTACATACACCGAATCGCCGTATTGAACGCGTTCTTCGAGAGGCCGCGTTCCATCGCACGGATGGTCTCCTTCTCTTCGTCGGTGAGGAATTGGTTCACGTTTCGACCTATCTCGTCCTCCTGGACGCCGACGCGCTTCGCCGCGTCCTTGATGACGCCTTCGACCTGCGCTCTTCCCTCCTTCGTCCAATCGGGTTTCTCGACGAGCGCACCCTCCTTGAAGGTGACCTTTCGGTTCGCCTCGATGAGCATCTGGACCCATACGTACTCACCCGGTCCGATGGAGCCGAGCATCTCGAGCATCGAGGTGATGGGGTCTATCTTCTCCTCTTCCTTCGGCATCTCCTGGAGCTCGTAGTCGACATAGGTCTTTATGGGAAAGCCGGTCGGTTTCTTGTGTCCGAAGTGGATGGAAAAATACTTGAAGCGCTCGGGGTCCCACGGTATCTCGGCCGTGTAGTCGATGTCGAGCTCATGGACCTCGATACCGGGATACTGCGCGTAGAGCTGGGTCTCCGTGATGTTCTTGAACTTCGGTTTCTGGACGTTGATGTAGAAACGCACGTCGCCGCCACGGGAGACTATCTCGAGGCCGAACTTCGGCGGATGTTTCCCATCGACGTACGTCTCGATGTGGTTATCCGGCGTCGCGCCCTGGTGGAGCTGATTGAGCACGAGCTCCATGGCTTCGGGCGACTTGAGGACCTCCTGGGGAAGCTTGATCTCGAGGGTGACGCGCGGCCGCTTCACGTTGAACTTCAAGCGTACGTACTCGAGCCACTTCTCGAAGAAGAGGAAGAACGTGATGATGGGGGCCCAGATCGGCGCCGTGTTGACCATGAACTCGTACACGCGGCTGGACTCGAGGTCGAAGTATCCATACGCGATGGCAGCGAGAGCGAACCCGATGCCGAGGAGCGCGTACTTCGACGGGAGACCGAACTTCTCGAGGAATTCGGACGATTCTTCGAAGAGATGGATCATGGATGTAGGTCCATTGTACAACAAACCGCCGGAAAGACAGGGGTCTTTCCGGCGGTTTGTGAGTAGTCGCCTACTCGACGAGGATGAAGTTCCCGTCAGGGAGCTTCTTGAAGAGCGACGTGTCCTGAAGGTTCACGATTATCGTATTGTCCTTCACGTAGCGCTCCTTCCTGACCTTGTCGATGATCTCCTCGCGCGTGAGGGGGCCATGGGTGCGAAGAATGTCGCGGAGTACGTCTTTCACGACGCCTGCCGAGTATCCCCACTCGGCGAGCGCGTAGAGCCCGCGTCCGACGAGGACGAAACGCTTGTCTTTGATGAGCTCGTTATGTGTCGTCGCGACGTGCGCCTTCTTCTCGAAAAGCGACTGTATCGCCTCGGCAACCTCCTTAAAGTGCATCGGCGAGCCATGGCGCTTCACGGCGAGGTACGCGTAGTCACGAATACCCTTCGCGCGCACGTTCGGGCTCGTCGCGTGTCCCCACTCGCCGAGCGGATTGCGGTCGATGAGCTTCGATATGGAAAGCCAGCGGCGAAGTATCTTCTCGTCGCGGTACCGCTCCTCGATCTCGCCGAGCGAGGCCTTGAGACGCGCGATGATCTCATCTTCGGAGATGAGGTCGTCCTCGCCGAGGGTCGAGAATATCTGCTTGAGCGCCTTCTCGACGGAATCCGCGATACGCTTCTCGACGCACCAGCGGTGCGTGAACGAATTGTCCTCCTTGTACCGCTTGAACGGGTCGCCGACGACGAGGAGGAAGTAAATGTGGTTACGAAGCGAAGGGTCCTCCGCGAGTTCCGAGAGGAGCTCATCCTCGCTGATGACACCGCCCAAGGTATGGAGCGCGTTCTCGAGCTCGTCGAACACGTTCTGGCACTCCGCGTACGCGTCGGACTTCTGGATCGCCTGGATGCCGTAGTTCTCGATCTGGCGGACGCGCTCACGCGTGATGCCGTACGTCTGGCCGATGGATTCGAGGGTGAAGGTCTCCGGCGTCGTGCCGAGTCCGTAGCGCTTCTTGAGGACATCGCGAGCACGCTCCGGAAGGACGGAGAGAAGTTTCTTGGTGACGACTTTCGGTTTGAACGTGATCATGATGAATGTGTCGAAATGGTGACCTCCTCCGAAATATGTGGTCTTATTTTTATCACGGGTATCGATTCGCGTCAAGAAGACGCCGTTCGGGCTACAGGACGACGTTGAGAACCTTGTTCGCGACGTAGATGACACGTTTCCTCTCCCCCGCGAGCTTCGGTCCGACCAGAGGGTCGGCGAGCGCCGCGTTAAGGACGGCGGACTCGTCAGCGTCGCGGGGAACCTCGATCGTTCCGCGAGTCTTTCCGTTCACCTGCACGGCGACGGTCACCGTGCTCTCCTCAAGGAGAGCCGGGTCGGCGGTCGGCCACGCCTCCTCATGAACGGACGCCGTCTTCCCTGCCTCGTGCCAGAGCTCTTCGGAGAGGTGCGGTGCGAACGGCGCGAGGAGCCGAAGGAACGTGCAGTACTCGTCGTCGGTGAGCCCGTCCTTCTCCGCGGCGTTTTGGAATATCATGAGCGCACTGATAGCCGTATTGAACTTGTACGCGTCGATGTCGCCGGTGACCTTCGCGATGGTTCGATTGAGGAGTACCGCAATGTCGTCGCCCACAGTTGTCCTCACATGGGCGCGGAGCCCGTTCGCGCGCTCGAGAAAGCGGCGCAGTCCCGCGATGCCGCCCATGTCCCACGGGTAGTTCGCTCCGTCTCCGTACGGACCCATGAAGGCAAGGTACATCTTGACCGCGTCCGCACCGAGGCGTTCGACCTCCCTATCGGGGTCGATGACGTTTCCCTTCGACTTCGACATCTTCGCACCGTCAGGGCCGAGGACGAGGCCACGGTTGACCCGCCTCGTGTACGGCTCCTGGTCGGTGACGAGTCCGAGGTCGTAGAGCGCCTTCTGCCAAAAACGCGAGTAGAGGAGGTGCATCGTCGTATGTTCAGCGCCGCCGAAGTAGAGGTCGACGGGCATCCACGCTCGCTGGGCCTCCTTCGAGGAGAAGGAATCCGAATCGTGCGGGTCGACGTAGCGAAGGAAGTACCACGATGAGTCGACGAAGGTGTCCATCGTCTCGACGTCGGGCGTCCAGCCTGGTCCGAAGATGCGTTCGGTACGCTCTTGAAGCTCGACGCTCTTCGCGAGAGGCGGTTCGCCGGTCGGCTTGAAATCGACGTCGGTCGGCAAGGTCCACGGGAGGTGTTCCTTCGGTATGGAGTGCGGGTTCCCCTCCGGGTCGTACACGATGGGCACGGGCACGCCCCAGTAGCGCTGTCGGCCGATAGACCAGTCGCGGAGGCGATACGTGCTCGTCGGCTCGCCACCGAAGCGCTCGACGATAGCGCGCTTCGCCTCTTCGGATGCAATCCCGTCGAACTCACCGGAGTTGATGAGCTTCCCCGCGGTTGTCACTGGAAGTTCGCCGTCAGTATCGATGACCTGCCGTATCAGGAGACCGAACTTGGTCGCGAAGGCATAGTCGCGCTCATCATGGGCGGGCACCGCCATGATGGCGCCCGTTCCGTAGCCCGCGAGAACGTAGTCCGCGACGTACATCGGTATCTCTTCTCCGGTCGCGGGATTCACCGCCTTCACGCCCTTCAATTCGACACCGGTCTTCTCCTTGGTCGCGTCGGTGCGTTCCTTCTCATCTCGCTGTCGAGCCTCGTCGACGTACGTCCGGACCTCGTCCTTGTTGTCGAGGACGTCATGCGCATCGTCGGTCGCGAGCGTGACCCACGGATGCTCGGGTGCGAGCACGAGGTACGTCGCGCCGAAGAGCGTATCCGGGCGCGTCGTGAATACGGGAATCGCGGCTTTCTCACCATGCGGACCGCGACGCTCGTTATCCTCGGGATGGCGCTCGAACCGGAGCTCGAACGAGAGCTTCGCGCCGACGCTTCGCCCTATCCACTGCCGCTGTGCCTCCTTCACGTGCTCGGGCCACGGCAAGGCGTCAAGATCGTCGATGAGCCGATCTGCGTACTTCGTGATGCGGAGCATCCACTGCGGCATCTCGCGTTTCTCTACCTGGTCTCCGGAGCGTTCACAGCACCCTTCGCTCGTCACCTGCTCGTTCGCGATCACCGTATTGCACCCGGGACACCAGTTCACGATGCCCGTACCGCGGTACGCGATACCTTCCTCGAAGAAACGCGTGAACATCCACTGCGTCCACGAAAAGTACTCTGGGTCCGTGGAGCGCGCCGCGTGGTCCCACGAGAACGCGTTCCCCATGCTCCGGAGCTGTTTCGTCATATAGGTGACGTTCGCGTCCGTCCACTCCTTC
>DASTSP010000031.1:0-4412 GCA_035760625.1 Minisyncoccota bacterium
GAATCGAAGAGGTCGTCGACGGATTTAGTAGAATCCGTCATACGACCTGAACAGGTTCTGTAAGAACCGATCTCCACCCCGGGCACCAAGGGCGTGTGGCGTAATTGGTAGCCGCGCACGGTTCAGGTCCGTGTGTCCGAAAGGACATGGAAGTTCGAGTCTTCTCACGCCCACAAAATAAAGAGCCATCGCGGTTCTTTATTTTTGGGCAAAAGACTCGAAGCTGTTCAGAGATAGTTCGAGCTTGCGAGAAATATCCTGAACGGGTACTGAACACGTAATGTTCGAGTCTTCTCACGCCCACAAAATAAAGAGCCATCGCGGTTCTTTATTTTTGGGCACAAGGTTCAGTTGGAAAGTTCTTCACTACTTCTATGAAGGAGGTACCATGGAGGAAACGGCGCTCGATCTCGAGCGGTTTCGCAGAGACTACGGAGAATACGTCATCGAGGTGATACCGGAAGAGCAGGCAAAGTTCGGTCCTCGTTTCTCGTTCGACGGCTGGTTCGTTATCCCCATGGCGAACTCGGACGACACGTTCCTCGTCGATTCGGGTGGATGGGGCGGCATCGCGTTCCAACTACGCGTCGACTTCAAAACGAACGCGTGCTACCTCGAACCCGAAACGGAAGGAGGAGAGTGGACCTTCGTCGGCGTACTCCTACCGAAGAATGCCAGGCCCGCGTAAGCGGGCTTTTTCTTTATACGCTTCGAAGACGGCGCTTTCGGTAGCGTACTTCCCGCTTCTTGTGGTCGTTCCTCGTAAGGCGAGTTTTTATGCCCGAGGGAAGCGCGTCGAAAAGCCGACAGCGGTACGAGCAGTACCCGTTCAACCTCGCGTTGCACGAGGGGCAGCAAATGAAAAGCGCGTGGCAGGCGTCATTCCGGCAATGCGTGTGTTCGTCGCACTTCGCCGTGTTACAGAGGTGGCAATGCGCGATGACCTCGCCGCTGATCCGCTCGCCCAAGCGCTCATCGAAGACGAAGTTCTTCCCAAGAAAGCGATTCGGGAGCTTCTCCTCCTCTACCTGCCGCTTGTAGTCGATGATGCCGCCCCGAAGGTGCTTCACGTTCTCAAAGCCGTTATGGCGAAGCCACGCGCTCGCCTTCTCACAGCGGATACCGCCCGTGCAGTAGAGAGCGATCTTCTTTTTTTTATGTACTCGAAGGAGCTCCGGAACGACCTCGAGCTCCTCGCGGAACGTGTCGACGTCCGGCGTGATGGCGTTCTCGAAGTGCCCCACCTCGCTCTCGTAGCCGTTTCGCATATCGACGATGACCGCGTCGGGATCGTCGACGTACGCGTTCATCTCGCGCGCAGTGAGGTACTCGCCGGTCTTCGTCACATCGAACGACGCGTCGTCAAGCCCGTCCGCGACGATCTTCTCTCGCACCTTCACGGTGAGCTTGTAGAACGAGACGACATCGGTCTCCTCGACGGCAAGTTTGTATGGCATGTTCGCGAACTCCGGAAGGCTATTGAGGTACGCGTCGAACGCATCGAACCGCGCACACGGTACGTTCATCTGCGCGTTAATGCCTTCCCCCGCGACGTAGATGCGCCCGAGACAGCCGAGTTCCATGAACTTCCCGTAGAGCAGGTCGCGCATAGCCTTCGGGTCCGCGATGCGCACGTACCGATAGAACGACAACGTCCTCCGCGGTATCTTCGCTTCACTAACCTCTCGTTTTCGCACCGAGTTCGGCACCCTGCTCCGTTTCATGACGGCCAGCATAGCGCATTTCGACCAAGTCCGAAAGATGGAACGCCGAAAGGAGCGCTCTGTCGGGCCCTAAAAACGGCCCTCGCTCATTGACTTTTGATGTATTTCATGGTATCATTGAAAAAGAATAGGATTCGGTAGTATTTCACTTCCCATCCACGCTCATTGAAAGGATACACAATGGCAACTGCCCACGTGCCGCCGCAGGTTGACGAGCTCGTACAAACGGATGACCTAGTAAAACGCGACCGCTTTGGACGAGCGGTCGTCACGTGGTCATCTCCTGTCGTCTTCGTCTTTCTGGGCTATGTCGCGGGGACGTTCACGTCGGTCCTGTTGCACCTGCCCTATTTCATCGGACAGAGTCTCGGACTCACGTGTGGGACTTATGCTGCCGGCATCGCGTTGTCCCGTTCCTTCGTCCGAAACGACGCTACGATCGCGTTCATTACCGTGAATCCGCTTGCATCGCTTTTCGGCAAGAATCCCCTCGTCGTATATGGACCGGGGACGCACTTCTGCTACTGGTGGGAGCAACGGTCTGCGGACAATGTCGTGAGCCTCGTCGAGGCGACCGAACCGTTCACGGCTGTTGTACAGACCGGGAGCGGAACCGTCACCTTTCAGGGGTCGACGCGTCTCCGGCCGAACATCTGCGAACTGCATCAGTTCATCAGCGGTGCGGCGGCGGCGGCCTCGAACATCACGGGTCTGATCATCGCGCACATCGTCGGTTTCACGGGAGCGAGCGACGGCGGAAACAAGCCCAAGCCGCTACTTGAAGTCCTCAAGAACATCGGCGGCCTTAACGACGAGCTCAGGAAGGAGTTCAAGGAGGGTCGAGCAGGGAGTAAGGTCTCGGACTTCGAGCGTCGCTTCGGCGTCATCGTCGGTGATACCACCGTCGAAAAGATCCTCCCATCTGAAGATGTTCAAAAAACGATGAGCGCCGTCACTGAGTCCGAGGTGATGGACACGATGGTCGCCAAGTCGTTCGGATGCGCTTCTTACGAGGAGCTGGTCAAGAAGGTCGAAGATGGCACGTTCAACTGGGCGACGGTCAACCAAGTCCGCACTCAGAAGATGGCCGCGTCCGGCAATCTTCAGGGCATGGACCTCAAGGATCATACCTTCAACCTGAATGTGAACGGACTTGACCAACTGAGCCCGGAGGCAGCGGCTGCCTTTGCCAGTGTTCTCGGTCGCTTCGAAACTTTCAAAGGCACCCGAGGGAAAGGAGCCGGAGGAAATCGGCCCAACGAAAGGAGATGACGGATGGCGAACGTACGGTCGCAGACCATTGCGGAAGTGCAACAGCAAGGCCGCGCTCAAGCAACGGCGACGCATAACACGAGCAAAGGCACGTTCAAGAAATGGGCTACGCGCGTCGCAATCATGTTGGGCATTTCCTATCTCGTTTCGGTAGGTATGGATATGGCTATCGATGCCTACCACGAGGCGGCCGCGGAACGGGCGGTGAAAAAGGAAAAAGCGCCACCGACCATGCGAAACGGCGAAGGTCGTGTCTACACGACACCGCTCGCAGAGCCGGCGCCGACGCGCTACTCGTTCACCGCGACGCATGACAAGTGGACGGTCATCGAGATGGTCCAGGGTCGTTGTATCTTCATGCACGTCACGGACCTCGGAAGGCACGACCGAAACGGCCACGACGTAGCCGTCGAGGTCGGCGGCATCAACCAAGGTGCCTGGATTCCCTTCACCGAGTATCTCGCAGCGGTCCACGCGCACAGGACCCCGTTCGACGCCGGGTTCTTGAGGGTCCGTACCGTCGGCGATGAGCCGATCGATATGACTTTCGAGTTCCGGCCATGGGGTACGTGCGATACGCGTTCTTGACGCACAAAGCGCGATGTGAGCTAACACATCGCGCTTTTTCTTGTCACGATCTATGCCTCACTCGACCGGGACACCGAAGGTGCTTGCCGCGATCTTGAGAATGCCGTATGCGGAGACCATGATGACGAGGCCGATGATGCCATAGAGCATATGCTTCCGACCCGTCTCCCTGCCGCCATCGTCCGCGGCGTTCGCGATGTACTCGTACCCTCCCCAAAGGAAGATGAGGAACGCGACTGCCATCATGAGGGTCATGAGCGGGAAGAGAATCGCGTTCTCGAGCCGCGTCAGAAAACCGTGCGCCTCCGCTACGGCGTCCGCCGAATCTGCCGCGTACGCGATCATACGAGCTTAATTGTTCGTCTTCGGAGCATCCGGTATCTTCTGGATATCAGCACCGCTGAAACCTAAGCCGTTAGCGAGGAGATTCACGATACCCCAGAGCGAGACCATGATAACGAACCCAGCGATCGCGTACATCATGAGCTTCTTGCCCTCCTCCTGCTTCCCCTCGTCGGAGCCCCCGAGGATGAACGTCTTGAAAACGCCCCAGAGGAAGACGAGAAACGCTATCGCGAAGATGAACGGGACGAGCGTTCCGTTGATGAAATCGATGATGTTTCGGACGAACGTAGTAACTGGAGTTAGGTTGCCAGGATTCGTCTGCGCGAACGCCGTCATCGGCACAATGAGAACTAGCGGGAGTAAGTAAGCGATGATTTTCATACTGTGTAAACGCTGTAAAACGTGGGATATTATTAACGATATTAAGAACCTTGTACCTATTCTAGCCTTTATGGGAAGTACCGGGGGGTAGTACTGTGGATA
>DASTSP010000032.1:0-4687 GCA_035760625.1 Minisyncoccota bacterium
GCGGCACGAAGCCGTAGTCGAACGGGTAGTCCTGCGCCGTGTGCATGACGCGGTCGAGCGCGATGATGCCCGTCTCCTTGTCGATCTCGTACTTGTTCTTCGAGAACTTCGGTATCTCGACGATGACGTTCATCTCGTCGGCGCTTCCGCACGGAATGTCATGTAAGAGGTTCATATGGTGATGATTACGCTGGTATTACGCTTCCTTCGCCCCCTCGTCCGTATTGGTCGCGTCGGCATCACCGCCCGCGTTCGCGGACCCGATATCGATCTTCCAACCGGTCAATTTCGCGGCGAGGCGTACGTTCTGTCCGCCACGGCCGATCGCGAGGGACTGCTGATCGGGCGCGACGGTGACCTGCGCGTGACCGCGCTCATCCTCGTTCTCGCCCGGTTCCTCGAGGACTTCGACGGAAAGGACCTGTGCGGGAGAGAGCGCGTCCTCGATGAACTCCTCCGGCTTCTCCGACCACTCGATGATGTCTATCTTCTCGCCGCCGAGCTCGCTCATGACGGTCGAGACGCGCACGCCGCGCTGGCCGACCATCGAACCGACGGGGTCGATGTGGCTATCATGGGCGTACACGGCGACCTTCGAGCGCGAGCCCGCTTCGCGGGCGATCGCCTTGATCTCGACCGCGCCGTTCTGGAGTTCGGGCGTCTCGATCTCGAAGAGCTTCGAGAGAAAATCAGGCGCGGAGCGCGAGAGCTTGAGAAAAATGCCGCGCGGCGTCTCGTCGACGGCGACGAGGAGCGCGCGAACGCGCTCACCCGGATGGTATCGCTCGCCGGGGATCTGCTCGTCGTACGGCATGACGCCGGTCACGCGACCGAGATCGACGTAGAGATTCCCGCGCTCGAAGCGCTGGACGTGGCCGACGACGATGTCGCCCTCCTTCTGGCCGAACTCCTTGAGCGCCGACTCCTTCTCGGCCTCGCGTATCTTCTGGATGATGACCTGCTTGGCCGTTTGCGCGGCGATGCGGCCGAAGTCCTCCTTCGATTCGAGAGGGAAGACGAGCTCGTCGCCCACCTGAACGTCCTTTTTTATGAGACGCGCGTTCTCGATGAGGATGTGCTTCTCGGGGTCGAAGCGGACGCGGAGGTCGCCGTCCTCGCCTGGCGTCTCCTCGCGCTCCGGCTGATTCTCCCCCTCGGCCTCGTGGTCGACCTGGTCGTCCATACGGACGGTCGTCTCGTCGGCGACTATCTTTACCTGGTTGAACGTCGTGTCACCGGAATTGAGGTCGAACGTCGCGCGAATGATCTGTCCGCGCTTCCCGAACTCCTTCTTATACGCGGTCGCCAAAGCCTGCTCGATGGCGTCGAGCATCTTCTCGCGGCCGATGCCGCGCTCCTCCT
Source organism: Minisyncoccota bacterium (assembly GCA_035760625.1). GTDB lineage: Bacteria > Patescibacteriota > Minisyncoccia > Phycocordibacterales > UBA918 > Damh-18. The sequence goes on from DASTSP010000032.1 coordinate 1,363, forward strand.
CCATCTGATCGAGAACCGAGTGAATGACTTTAAGATCGAACATACCTATATATATGTGGGGTATACCCCGTTTATAGCTCCTAAATCCCGTTAAAGGTAACAAAAATGCCGGCTGGTAGAGCCGACCTCATGTGTACCTTCGAGTATAGCGGAAGCGAACGGGAAGTCAAATAATGCGGCGGTTTGCAGGAAGGTGTGAAAGGCGCTAGCATTCGAAGGGTTCCATACGTATGTTCCAATTCCTTGATCGGAGGATTCGATGCAGACGGACGACAAGATCCTCCGAGAGTTATTCGCGGAGGCTCAGAAGCGGATCTTTAAGGGGCAAGATCGCACCTATTTGCTTCATTTACAGCTCATAAGCCGCCTCCCGGCCGACACCCGGAACGCGCTCCTCGAACCGCTCATCGCACAAGAACGGAAAGAGGACCCCGAGAGCCTGAAGTTCGGTCAAGCGGAGGAGTTCGGTCACCTCATGGTGCCCGAAGACTACGTCCAGTCGAAGTTCATCGATGAGACGCGCGCGCGGTACCGTGAGCAAAAGGGTGTCGTGGTCCTCGATAACTGGAACGGAGCGTGGTTCACGCTTTCGTCCCACGAGCTCCGTCCCGGCGAGCGTATCACGGTGACCGCGGTCCGGCAGTACGCGAAAGCGGCGACCTTGGGGGAGCAGCTTCAGTACCTCGATACACAAGGAGCGGTCTACCCGAGCACGCATGGTCTCTTACTGTTCTTCGACCAGTTTCGGAGCGAAATGACCATGAACACGTGGTACGTCGCGCTCGATGCCGAGTCGCGGCTTCCCATGATGCAGCATCAGCGCTGCGTGCTCATGGCGCGGCGCGAATTACGTCGCTCCGTCCTCAAGGTGCAGTCGGTTGCCCACGTCGGACCGGACGTCCGCATACTCTGCTTCAGACAAGGCTTTTGAGCCCGCATCCCGCGGGCTCTTTTTCTTTTTCACTCACACCGGCGCGCCGCACCGCGTCCCTCGGATGCTATACTGATGGCGTAATCCCATACGGGGAGGTTCGTTACTGTGCGCATACAGGACACACAAATCAAACGATTTGTCATGGATTCGGGGCTCGTCTCCCGGAAGGACGTTGACGCTGCGGAGAAGCTCGCGACCGAGGAGAAGCGACCGCTCGCCGAGGCCCTCGTCTCGGGCGGCTACATCTCCGAGGACGACCTCCGACGCGTCGAGTCGTACGTCCTCGGCGTGCCGTTCGTCTCACTCCGCGACGCGAAGATACCGTTCGAGGTTCTCTCCCTTATCCCCGAGCCGGTCGCGCGGACCCATAACATCATCGCGTTCAAGAAGGCCGAGGATTCCCTCGAGGTAGCGATGCTTGATACGGCGGACCTTCCCGCGATCGACTTCGTGAAGAAGAAGGTCGGTCTCAAGATCCTCCCGCGTCTCACCGACACCGAGTCGATGAAGAAGGCGCTCCTCCAGTACCAGAAGACGCTCAAGGACGAGTTCGGCGACCTCATCGTGAAGGAGGCGTCCGCTCTCAAGGTCGTCGCGGAAAACCCCGACGAGAAGACGTCCGAGGAGGAATTGAAGAAGATGGCGGAGGACCTTCCGGTCGTTCGCATCGTCGACACGCTCCTTCGGCACGCGATCATCCAGGGCGCGTCGGACATCCACATCGAGCCGATGGAGAACGAGCTCCTCGTCCGGTACCGCATCGACGGCATCCTCCACGACGCGATGTCGCTCCCGAAGCACGCCGCGTCGACCATCTCCGCGCGCATCAAGGTCCTCTCGAACTTGAAGCTCGACGAGAAGCGCCTTCCGCAGGACGGCCGCTTCAAGATGGACATGGACGGTCAGAAGGTGTCGTTCCGCGTCTCGGTCCTCCCCATCTTCTTCGGTGAGAAGATCGTCATGCGCCTCCTTCGAGAGGGGCGTTCGGGATTCACGCTCGAGGGCCTCGGCTTCCATGGGCAGACTTTGGAGCGCGTTCACGACGCGACGAAGCAGACGACCGGCATCATCCTCGTCACCGGTCCGACCGGGTCGGGTAAGACGACGACGCTCTATACCGTCCTCGATATCTTGAACACCCCGAAAGTCAACATTTCGACCATCGAGGATCCGATCGAGTACCAGATGCCGCGCGTCAATCAGACGCAGGTGAAGCCCGAGATCGGGTTCACGTTCGCGAACGGACTCCGCTCGCTCATGCGCCAGGATCCGGACGTCATTATGGTCGGTGAGATCCGTGACCAGGAGACGGCATCGCTCGCCATCAACGCGGCCCTCACCGGCCACCTCGTCCTCGCGACGGTCCATACGAACTCGTCCTCGGCGACCATCGCACGTCTCATCGACATGGGCGTCGAGACGTTCCTCCTCGTCTCGACCCTCCGCATCGCCCTCGGACAGCGCCTCGTTCGCCGCCTTACGGAGACGAAGGAGCCGTACACGCTTTCGGCGAACGAGCGCGCGAATCTCGGGAAGCACATCGACCTCGACCGCGTGCTCCAGGTCTTGAAGAAGGAGAACATCGTGAAGTCGTCGGCGACGTGGAACGATATCCCGTTCTACCGGCCGAAGGAGGGGGTGGATTCGGACGAGGGGTATAAGGGCCGCATCGGCATTCACGAGGTCTTGCAGGTATCGCCGACCCTCAAGGAGCTCATCCTCGCGGAGGGAACCGCCGATCAGGTCGAGGCGCAGGCGCGCAAAGAGGGCATGCTCACGATGCTCGAGGACGGCATCTATAAGGCGGCGCTCGGTCAGACGTCGATCGAGGAAGTTCTCCGCGTCATCTCGGAATAGTTTTCATGGAAAAATTCACCTACACGGGAACGACGAAGGACGGTCAGCCGGTCACCGAGACCGTCGAGGCGGCCGACAAGTACGCGGTCTACGAGATCGCGCGCACGAACGGGCACACGGTAACGAACGTCGCCCCCGCGACGCGCATTTCGGTGAAGAGCCTCGTCAACATGGATCGCCTCAACGTGCTCCTCTCGCGCGTGAAGGCGGACGAGCTCGTCATGATGACGAGAAACCTCTCGTCGATGCTGAAGGCCGGTCTCCCGCTGTCCCGCGCGCTCTCGGTCATCGAACGACAGTCGAAGAATCCGCGGCTTAAGAGCACGCTCGCTTCGATTCGCGAGTCTATCGCGAAGGGAGAGCCGTTCTTCGAGGCGTTGAAGAAATTTCCCGAGACGTTCTCGCCCCTGTACGTCGCGATGGTGCGCGCGGGCGAGGAGAGCGGTGGCATGGTCGACACGCTCCGCATGATATCGCTCCAGCTCGAGCGCTCGAGCCAGCTACGGAAGAAGATCAAGGGCGCGATGACGTACC
>DASTSP010000033.1:0-23049 GCA_035760625.1 Minisyncoccota bacterium
CGATGGCGATCGCCTTCGCCATGACATAGTCCTTCTCGTTGACCGGCATGCGGCCGAGCTTCCGAAGGACCGTCTGCACGAGGACGTATATCTCGTCGAAGTAGTAGACGATGACGGCGAGCGCGGTCGCGAGCTGGAGGACCGCGTCGAACGCGAGCGAGCTCGAGTTCTCGACGCCGAGGAGCGCGTGCGTGAGGACGAGGTGACCGGTCGACGAAACGGGAAGGAATTCCGTCACGCCTTGGACGAGGCCGAGGACCGCGCTTGAGACGATATCCATGGCGGAAGTATAGCATGGGCGCAATATCGCTATGGTATACTTTCGGGGTATTTACCACGGGGCGAGACCCCAGATAAGCATTCAAAACGCATGCCTGAACAAGAACCAGTACAGTCGACGTCGCCGGCTCCCGCGGCGGCTCCCCTCCGACCGCGGAGTTCGCTCGGCATCCCGATAGCGATCGTGGTCTCGGCGCTCCTCATCGCCGGCGCTATCGTCTACACGGGCATGAATCGTCCGACGACGACCGCTCCGGTCGCCGGAGTGAACGACCCGAACGCGACGACGCCGAACCCGGAGCCCGTCACGAAGAACGACCACATCCGTGGCAATCCGAACGCGCCGATCGTCCTCATCGAGTACTCCGACTACGATTGTCCGTTCTGCCGACTCTTCCACGATACGATGACGAAGGTCATGAGCACGTACGGCGCGGACGGCAAGGTCGCGTGGGTGTATCGTCACTTCCCTCTCGCCCAACTCCACCCGAACGCACCGAAGATCTCCGAGGCGGCGTACTGCGTCGCCGAACTCGGCGGCAACGACGCCTTCTGGAAGTTCACGGATGCGCTCAATGATTCTCGAAAGGTGACGTACGACGCGAACGGGCAGATACAGGCTATCGAACCTACCGATATGACCCGCATGGACGAGTTCGCGAAGGCGGGCGGCGTCGACACGGCGAAGTTCGAGTCCTGCTACACGAGCGGCAAGTACGCTGGCCAAGTGCAGGAAGACGTCGCGGCCGCGATGAAGGCTGGCGCACGCGGCACCCCGTACACGGTCGTCGTCGTCGGCGACCAGATGTCCGTCATAAACGGCGCACAGCCGTACGAGTCGGTGAAGGCGACCCTCGATACGCTCCTCTCGCAGGTCGGCGGCTAGGCCGCCGTCCGTCGTCGCTGTTCGGCGACGAGCTCACAATAGTCGCATACGGCGGGATCGCAAGGCGCGTCGAGGAACGCGCCTTTCGCTATGTCCGCGACGACGCGTTGGATGAGCGTCTTCAAGTCCGCCATCTCCTCATCCGTCACGGTGTACGCCTCCTCATGGATACGTCCCTTCTCGTCCGCCTCGATGAACGAGAGAACGCCGTCTCGACACTGAAGTCGTTCGTCGCCCGAGAGCGAGAGGAGGAGCGCGTAGAAGACGAGCTGACGCTTGTAGTCCCCCGTCGAATCCTTCGTCGTGCCTTCGATGTAGCCGCGCGTCTTCGGCTTCCCCGTTTTGTAATCGACGACCCTAACGAGCTTCCCCGTCTCGTCGAAGTCGAGCCTATCGAGCATACCGGTGAGGCGGAGCGTTGGAAGCTCGGGAACGCCTGTTTCGATGACCGCGTCTATCTTGTATTCCTCCTTCGTCTCAACGGGGAGCGCGGGGCCGACGTGCGCGAGGTAGTTCGAGAGGGCGGTGAGACCGCGTTCGTGGTTGCGGACGTACTCCTCGTTCGTGAGCGGCAGTTTCGAGAATTCGCGCTCGAGGTACGCGGAAAGTTCTGACGCCGACGGCAGTGCGCCATTCTCTCGCCGATGCTTCATGACGCTCTCAAGGGTGTCGTGGAGTGCCGTGCCGAAGAGAAGGCTTTCCGCCTCGACCTCGGGGATGCGGAGGACGTTTCTATAGAAATAGTTCCAGGGGCTCCGGAGGTAATTGTTGAGCGCGGTCACCGAGAGCCCGCGTTCGCGAAGCGTCTCGATGAGGAGCGCGGGGTCGAACGGCACGCGCGCGAGGGTCGCCGAGAGCGCGTGCGCCGGATCGAAGGTCTCCTCCTCCTTCGCCGTGTCGACCTCGGTGATGAGGTCCTCGCCGAGGTCTTCGAGGAGACGCGTCGGGAGGAGCGAGCGGCCTTCGGTGCTCGTACCGGACGACGAGAGGTAGAGCCCCTCCTTCGCGCGCGTCATGGCGACGTAGAGGAGCTTCCGCTCGTCGTCCTCCGGGCCGACGTCGTCTTTGAGGCGCCTCGCGACGGGGATGCGGAAGAGGTCCGCGCGAGCGCGACCGCCCCACTTCGAGTCGGTGAGATGCGGAATGAACACGTGTCTGAACTCGAGGCCCTTCGCCTTGTGCGCCGTCATAACCTCGACCGAACGCCGATTCGCGCGAACGTACGGTGCGCTAAGCGGAAGGTTGTGCGCGACGCGGGTCTTGAACATGCGCTCGATCGCCGCGAGCGTCTCCGCTTCCCCGCGCCGGACCATCTCCTCGACCTCGTCGTAGAGGCGGCGGATGACGCGACTGCCCTCATAGGGGTCGATGGTGACCGCGTGGTCGAGAAGACCGCTCTCGCGGATAAGGCGCTCGAGGATGCGATGCGGCGCCTCGATGCCCATACGCTCGCGCGCGTCCCGAAGGACACCCGCGAGGCGTACGAAGGGCGCGGGATTCACGACACCGCACTCCCGGAGCGTCGCCTCGTCCTCGATCACGTGTCGAAGCGGGCGACTCCATGAGACCCGCCGCATCGCGAGCGCCAGATCGCCCGAGGGCACGTCCGAGAAACCCGACTGGAGGACCTCGAAGAGGCACGATTCGTTCGCCGGGTCGATGGCCGCGCCGAGAAGCATGCGGACGCTCCGCGTAATGGGGTGCGCGAGGATGTCACCGTCCGCGGAGGCTTCTGCGGGAATGCCGTGCGCGCGGAGGTACCGTGAGAGCTCCTCGACCTCGCCGTTCGTCCGCACGATGACCGCTATCTCCTCGCGCGGAACGTCCTTCAGGATGAGCTCGCCTATCTTCGCGACGATGGCGTCGTGCTCGACCGCCTCATGGGAGAAGTTCCGCCGCTCGATCGAGCCCGTCGCCTTCCCCGCCGCGGTAAGGGGAACGCGAAGGTCCTTCGCGGCACCCGCGTCGACCGAAATGAGCTCATGCGCGAGGTCGAGGATGTTCTGCGCGGAGCGATAGTTCTCCGTAAGCGCGATGGTCTTCGTGTGCGGGTACGTCTCGCCGAAGTAGAGGAAGTTCTCGAGCGAGGCGCCCTGAAAACGGTAGATCGACTGCTTCTCATCGCCGACGACGAAGAGGTTCGGACGCTCATGGAACGACGCGAGAAGTTCGAGGATGCGGTTTTGGCTTCCGTTCACGTCCTGGTGCTCGTCCGCGAGGACGTACTGGTACGTCTCCTGGAGCGCGCGGAGCATGTCCTCGTTCCCCTCGAGCGCACGCACCGTCTCGAATATCATGTCGTCATAGTCGAAGAACCCACGCTCGCCAAGGAGCGCCTCGTACGTCTCGTACACGAAGAGAAGCTCGCGGCTCCGCCCGAGGCGCTTCTCTCGCTCGATGTACTCGCTTCGCACCTTTCCCTTGTGCGCGCCCTTCTCGTGTACCTTCGGCGTCGCTGCGAGCACCGCCTCGTCCGCGGCGATGATCTCGCGGAAGGTTTCGGGCGTGATGTACTCGCGCTTCATGAGGGAGAGCGCCGAGACGATCGGGCCTATGTAAAAACCGGGATTCCCCGAGGGCCGAAGGAGCGTGAGCGATGGGGTCTCGAGGATCGTCTCGAGCATCGTCACCTTCTCAAGATCGGTGACCGGTCGGCCGCCCACGCGCTTCTCGTACGCGTCCGGAAACTCGCGAATGCAGCGACCCGCGAATTCATGGAACGTATGAACGTGGACGCGGTACGCGGGAGCGCCGATGTACGATGCGAGGCGCTCGCGCATCGCGCGAGCGCCTGATTCGGTGAAAGTGAGCGCGAGGATGTTCTCGGGCGCGGTGTCAGTCTTCTTGAGGATGTTCGCGATCCTCAGCGTGAGTATCTGCGTCTTCCCCGTCCCCGGCCCCGCGACGACCATGACCGGCCCCTCGATGGTATCGACGGCCTCGCGCTGTGCGGCATTCAGCCTCCCGTAGGCCTCCTCGAAGCGTTCGTGGTCCATGGGGCCCATTATACGCGAGGGCGGCTAAATGAGGTACGGGACGAACACGAGGGCCCCGATGATGGCCGCGGTCACGGCCGCTATGAGGACGGCACCCGCGGCGACGTCCTTCGTGTCCTTCGCGTACGGGTGGTACTCGGGCGACGTGAGGTCGATATCTATCTCTATCGCCGTATTGAACGCTTCGGCCGCGAGGACGAAGCCGCCCGCGAAGACGATAGCGATCCATTCGGTCGTCGTGATGTCGAAGAAGAGGCCGAGCGCTATGGCGAGCGCGAGCACGACGAGGTGTATCCACGCGTTATGGGTCGAGCGCACGAAGACCTTGATACCGCGACCGGCGTGCGTGAAACTCGCCGCCCGCCTCACGAGGGAGAATTCTTCATTCGTATCCATCGGCGCTTCCATGCGAAAAGTATAGCACCTCGAAAAAACCGCCCGAAGGCGGTTCTCTAGAGGGGGAACGCGATGGGCGGTATGTATTCGGTCTTCTCGGGCTTGAAGTACGCCTCGAACGCCTCCATGAGGCGCTTCGCCTTATCATCGTTGTCGCGCGAGTAGTTGCAGTAGTGTATCTCGAACTGCGCGCTCATGCCGTATTCCGGCCACGTGTGGATATCGACGCCCGATTCCGATATCGCGGCGACGTACGTGTATCCCGAGGCCTCACCGGGAAAGACGCTCAAGATGGAGCCGAGGAGCCCGAAGCCGGCGTCGGCGACCATCGCGTCGATCGTCTCCTTCCGCGCGCGGAGAATAGCCTCTTCGGCGCACCCGTAGAAATTGAAGATATGGACCCACGTGTCGAGATATCGTTCTCCGGGAGTGTTCGTCATTTCTTTTTTAGAATGATAACGACTCTCGCCGAAAATGCAATGCCGGGCGCGGTAGAAAAAGGACTTCACGCGCTCTTCATGACGAATCGGCGATAGTGATGTTTACAACGAGAGCCGGCATAGTATCATTAACTAATGGAAATGCGCGATATCACAAAGGACGCCGTGATCATCAGCGAAGATGCCTCCTTTCGCGAAGCGATCGAGCTCATGGTGAAGAAGAAGACGAACACGCTCCTCGTCGTGAACGAGGAGGGCGAACTCTCCGGCGAGGTGAACGTCTCCGACCTTCTCGACGCGATCATCCCCATGGACCTGAACCCGGACAACATCGACGCCGTTCTCGGCACCGAGGACGGGTTCAAGAAAGCGGTCCGCGGCGCCGAGGACCGGACCGTCATGGATTTCATGTCCGCCGATTTCGAGGCCGTCCACATGACGGACACGCTCATCGAGATAGCGGGGACGGCGATCGCCCACCAGACCGAGCACATTCCCGTCGTCGACCGAGACAATCATCCCATCGGCGTCATCTCGCGCCAGGGCCTCAAGCACATCCTCGCGAAGTACCTCGGCATCAAGGGCGAGTAGCCCGCCGGCGAACATGAAAAACGGGCGAGTCTTCGACTCGCCCGTTCGCGTGTGATCACGTGCCATAGTTCAATTCCCGCATGACGCGGTCGGCGTCGATGCACCGGATCCGTCTCCCGACGCTTCGCATCGCACTTCGCCGTCCGAGTCGCCTTAACCGCGGGTACCGTGAGATGAGCGTATCGCGCCGCATGCCGTTCTCCTATACGCGCGCCGCGAGCGCCGACTCCGGAACGCGCCACTCCGTGTGGACGCACCGTATCCGCTCGCCGTCCGGTTCGTACACCGGACCGATGTAGACCCAGACGCGTTCGATACCGCCGTTGAAGAACGTGTACCTCCGTTTCAAAATGAAGATGTACTGTCGCTTCGGTTTCGGGAATCGCCCGTTCACCATGAGCTCGACCCTATCCGAGACCCTATAGCTTTGCTGTCTGACGCCGAAAAGCGAATAGACGAACGAGAACATGGCGAACTCCCTTCCGTCGTTGTGCCGAAGAAAGCGTAGCAGAGTTCGAGACCGCGGGCAACAAAAAGGGGCGGGAGCGAATTGCGTTCGCGTGTCTCCCGCCCCTTGTGCGCTCCCTGCTGTTAGAACCGGTACTCGAAGCGCCGGATGGTCCGGGTGCCTTCGCCGTCGCGGAAGGTCTTCCGCTTCTCGCCCCTGCCGCGGTGCGGATTGAAGCGGCTCTTCGCGAGGCGCTTCACGCGCACGCCGCCCATCTGCTCCGCGGGGAGCGCGTCCGCGTCCGCCGCACTAAGCGTGCGGATGCGGCGCGTGCCGAACTCCCGCATGATGACGGTGACGGCGACCGCGATTCCCACGTACTGGGCCGCTTGCTCGTACGTCATAGACCTGAGCATATGTACTTCCTCCTTATTGATGTGGAGTCTGCGAGCCTTCGCTCGCGATCGGAACTACCTATTATAGTAGGACACATTATGTGTATTGTCAATGGGCCAGTGGCGTGCTAGCATGCGGTCAGATCACGCTCCGAAAGGACCGACCATGGTACGTATCTACCGTTTCAGCAATCGGCGTCCTCCCTGCCCGGAGGACGGCATGCCGCGGGAGCCCGGCTTCAAAAAGATCCGCGGGGAGCGGTACTGGTGTCCCTGGACGTTCGACCACCTCGGGGGGAAACGGCCGGACGAGCACCCTCCCGTCGAACGGGTGTTCCCGAAGCACGGACGCTACCGCATCGTCGGCGTTCCGGTGCTCGCGCCCGGACAGGTCTGGGTCGAGGACGTCGGCTACCTCGTCGTCGTGCTCGGGTACTCCGAGGAACGCCGCGAGGTCACGTTCCGCTATTATAAGTGTCCGCTCGGGCTCGTCGTCACGAGGCCCTTCCACCTCTTCCGGAAGCACTTCAAGGTATGGGAGGACGCGGTGCGCTCACGAGCTATCATCCGCGCGACGTACCACCGTATGCTCGCGGCGCATGGGCTCGCGTGAGATGCGGCGATTCGGCCGACCCTTCGGGTCGGCCGTTCTTTTATGCTACGATACGGCAAGTACCGTTCACGGAGAACAGAATGAGCGCACAGATCATCGACTTCGCGAAGCACCAGCGCGTGGCGGCGCGGCGACGACTGTCGCTCGTCCCGCTCACCCTCGTGAAGTATCCCGAGAAGCGTCCGGGTTCTATTCCCCGCGACCTCTTCGGTCATCCCATACTCACCGAGGGGCAGTACTGGAAACAGGGGAAAAACGCCATACACCTCGTCCGCATCGAACGCATCGCTGACGACAAGGTCACGCTCCGGACGTTCGATTCGGACTTCGAGACGACCATCACGGCAGACCAATTCCTCCGCATGTACACGCTCTGGGACGACGTCCCGGACTGACGCGCGTGAAGCCAACCTCGGTTGGCTTTTCTTTTGCCCTGTGCTAGGATTTCGGCCGGCACGTTCATCAACACGGAGGAACCGATGGCCTACTATGGTCAGCTCGCGAAGGTCCGCAGCAACCCACCCGGTGGCATGCGGGATGGGGTTCCCCAGGCGAAGCTCCGCGGCAAGTGGAGCGCCACGAAAGGACATGGCTCCGCGGCCGATCCTTTGGTCCGGCAGACCGACCTCTACGGCCGGTACGACCCGGCGAAGAAGGAGTACGTTCCGTACACGTTCGAGGAGCTGAACGGCGGCGCGCCGAGGAAGGATCCGAAGCGCGTGAAGTACGACGAACGCGGCCAGGTCATCATCGAGTTCGGCCGCCCGTGGAAGGAGAAGCGCACGCATCTCCTCGTCGCCGTCGGCGGCATGTACGAGGGCGGCACGATGGTCGCCGTGCGCGCCTGGAACGCCGATCTGACCTTCCGGCGGACGATGTCCGTCTACGACTTCCGGGACCGGTTTGTCCCGTACGATCTCACCTGACCCGTCCCAGGGTCCTTTGGGCCGACGCTCCCCTTCGTCGGCCCTTTTTTTATGCCTGCACAACCGAACTAGACCATGCCGTAAGACGGGTGTACGATTACAGACGGTTTTCGTAGTCGTTCGTTGTACTTCCCTAGCGTTCACCTACATCGCGGTCACAATAAGGGAGACGGTGATGCACATGTATCCGCATCAGATGGCGAGGTTGGAAAGCGTTTCCGCCGAAGAGGGTCAGGACTCGACGGCGCGGCGTGATGAAAACAAGCGGTCCGCGAAGACGGAGCCGCGCGGCACGAGCAGGCAGGATCTTTCGTTTTGCGTACGCCCGACCCCCGAGGTCAGGCGGCGCTAGCCTCGCGAGGCGCACATTCGAAGCCGACCAGAGATGGTCGGCTTTTTCATTGGCAAAAAATAAAAGGCGGTCGCATGCGACCGCCTTAATAAGGAAGTGGTATCTGCTTGGAGAGCCGAAGAGTCCTTCCCCACGCCCAACGGACGTAGAGTCGTACTTCCTCGGGTTCGGTCAGCCACCGATCCTCACAAGCTCTAAGAACGCGATTTCTGAGTTCGCCGTAACACTTGTGCGTCGCGAACACCGATTCCCGCAGTTCGGCTTTGAGAAGGATCTCCCAATCCACATGGCACTCGTCGCACATCTTCGCCGATTCGAAGTACGGGCGAGTAGCGCGATGGGGGACGTACGCGTAATAGTTGAAGTGGTACGTCTCCCCCTTGGTGATGACGCGCTTGCACTCGACGCACCTATGGGGCTTTCGCGCTCGCCGGACCTTCGTCTTGAGGTACAGGATCCTGTCGTCGTCCTCGAACATAGGCCATCCTATTTGTAGTAGATGGGCGTCTTGCAGTGCCGGCACTCCTCCCACCGGGAAGGCCCGGAACCTCGTTTCTCGAAGGCATGCGCCCCGTTCGGAGACTTGTTGCACCTACTCGCCTTGATCTTCGCGGCCTCTTCAGCCGCCTTTCCCGCGGAATACGAGTCGCTCATGGCTGTCCTCCTCGATATCTCGCGCCATTCTGGCACACCGGCGGGCAAAAATAAAGGCGGTCCGTAGACCGCCTCCACATGTGGACGCTTCCTTCAGAGCGCCCGTTCCCGCTCGACCGTCCCGTGCCTCCAGCGGAGGAACATGTCGGCTTCCTCATCTTTCACGTAGCCGCCCTTCCCGCACGCGTCGACGACGCGCTTCCGGAGAAGGCCGTACTGCCGCTGCCGCCGCGTCGAAGCGATACGGAACTCGACCTCGAGGATGCGCCGCCAGTCGGCGTCGCACGAGTGGCAGATGACGTTGACCATCGTCCCCACGCGCCCCGTGATCGCCGAGAGGACGAGCCGCTCGACGACGAGGTGTTCCTCCCCCGCGAGGAAACGCTGTTCACATTCGACACAGCGGTACGGTTCGCTCGACTCGCACGCGACTATGCTCTCGTTCAGTACCAAGACCGCATTCCGGAACATGGCACTCTCCCTTCTTGTGAAATGAGAAGAACAGCACCTTCCCTATAATTGTCCCACCATCGGAGAAAGCCGCAACGGGCGAAAGAGGAGAAAAGGAAACCGCCCTACTTAGGAGGGCGGTACGGGTAATCGCGGAGCATGCGCTCTCTCCGGCGATTATCCAGGAAGGACTGAACGACGTAGAAGGGCCAGAGGAGCGGATGCGGCGCGCAGAAATTGAAGTATTCAAGCGCGACCGCGATGAGGCCGTAGAGCACCCAGAAGGCGATGAAGGACCAGAGGAGCATGGCCGTCTCCTACGCGCGCGAGAGCGCCGGAAGAACGAACGAGCGCTGCCACTCTTGAATGGCGGCGATCTGTTCCTCCGTGAGCTCGCGTCGGTGGACGAACTGCGTCCCGACCTCCACTTCCTTTCGCTCGACGAGCCGCGTCGCGACCGTTGTGACCGGCTCGCCGTCGCTCACGCGGACGGTGAGGTGGACGAGCGCGACGAACGCGTTCGAGTTCGCGGTGCGGACCTCGTACCGCTTCTGCCCTTTGGGACAGCCCCGAACGGCGCGAACCATGAGGCCGAACTTGGAAAGGTCGTTCACGTTGTTCTCCCTTGAGTTGTACGAACCGGGTGAAGCGTAGCAAAAAGCGGCGGCCGCCGCAAACTTGCCATCTACCGTCCCCGTGATACCCTCTTTCTAGGAAACCCGAGGAGAGCACCATGAAAGCGCTCTATCAGGAGTGGAAAATCGAATCGTTCAGAGTCGGTGAGGGCCGACTCCGTTCGATAAGTAAGGACCTCGCGCAGTACGAAGCGGAGGTCGCGCACCAGCGAACGCTCGAGAACGGCGCCGTGCCCGACGGCGACGCGCTCATCGAGGTCGAGGTCGACGACGAGTCGGCCTTCCCCGAGATGCTCGAGAACGGAACGGTCTTCCTCCACTACGACGAGCTCGACGTCCTCACGTTCCCCTGAACCACAAACGGCTTCGCTTCGCGAAGCCGTTTTTACATGTCCCTACATCGGGCGGATGGCGACGACCTCGATGGTCGCGCCCGGGATGCCGAAGTGTGGGTGGCCTTCGAACGCCTTCGCGGCGGCGTCGTGGTCCTCCGCCTCGACGATCGAGTAGAGCATGAGGTCGTTTCGAGAATCCGAGACGCCGTCACCCGTGACTTTCTTCGTCTTCCCCGCCGCCCATGTCTCCTTGATGAGGTCTTTGTGCGCGGCCATCCATGCGTTCCAGTCCTCCATCATCTTCTTCTCCGCATCAGCGCGTTCTTCCTGCGGCTTCTTCATCCACTCGTCCATCGTCGCCGACGGCGCGAGGTACATGACCAAAAATTTACTCATGGATTAAAAAATTATTGTAGTAACAAGAATAGTAAATCAGTATACCAAACGCGGTTAGCGGCGGAATTAGCTATAACAAATTCATTTAAAAAAATGTCAATATGCTATAATGCTCGATATGCCGAATGGTACTCCTCAGCGAGCCGGCGAAAAACGCCTTACAGAAAACGAAGTCGAGCAACTTCTAAAAAAGGTGCGTGAGTTCCAAGAAACAAATCAAAGATATTTGATAAGACCTGTTGCTCGTCAGGAGTCAAACACTCCGATTATCAATATGGCCAACACCAATTTCTAACATGGCAAATTGGAATCAGATTTCCGAGGACCTTAGAACTCGAGGTTCAACTTTTGATATCATCCGTAAAGAAGCGTTGAATAAGTTGCATCGATACACAAAACGAAATGTCATTGTGTACTATAGCGGTTGGCTTCAAAAAAACTCTAACGAACTTCAACAAGCCCTCTCAATCAATGATATGGATATGAATGGTTTCATGACCGCTATTAACGGTCTTGATTCTACAGTAGGTTTAGACCTGATTTTGCATACACCTGGCGGAGAAGTTGCGGCAACCGAAGCGATTATTTCTTATCTTCAATCGAAGTTCCAACACATACGTGTGATTGTTCCTCAACTGGCGATGTCGGGAGGAACAATGATTGCCTGTTCTGCTCACGAAATTATTATGGGCAAACATTCTAGTCTCGGCCCAGTCGATCCCCAAATTGGCGGAGTGCCAGCTCATGGGATAGTTGAAGAATTTGATAAAGCTCATAAGGAGATTCAAGCAGACCCATCAAAGCTAGCTGTGTGGCAATTCGTCCTTCAGAAATACCCACCAAACTTTGTGGGTGAGTGTCAAAAAGCCATTGATTGGTCTGTGAAAATTATAGAAAGAAATCTGCGAGATAGAATGCTTCGTGGAAAAGCCGACATTGATTCAATCGTCGCCCGTATTAAAGAGGAACTATGTAACCACGCAGTAAGCTTATCTCATAGCAGACATTTACCGGCAGACAAATGTCGCGAGATTGGATTGGAAGTCATTTATCTTGAAGATGATCAAAAATTACAGGATGCAGTATTGACAGTACATCATGCTACTATGCAAACCATATTTAACACGCCGGCATTCAAAATTATAGAGAACCATAATGGTCAAGCCTTTATCTTGGGTACACCCCAAAGTCACTCGTAATCTTTGGCGAACTCTTCAGGCGGCGAGTGAGAAATGGGCTGGGACCCATTTCGCAAGAGGTTGTCGAAAAAGCCCGGCGTTCATGCCGGGCTTTTTCATACAACCTGAACAGCGCCTGTAAGGCGTGAAAGCTAGTACGACTTCAGTCGTCTAGCTTTCTCGTGCTGTCGGATTTTTTCTAAAGCCTTCGCCTCGATCTGTCGGATACGCTCGCGCGTGACGCCGAACTCCTTCCCTACCTCTTCGAGCGTGTGATACGTGCCGTCGAGAAGTCCATGGCGCATCTCGAGAATCTTCCGTTCCTTCTCCGAGAGCGAGCCGAGAATCTCCTGCATCTGGTCGGCGAGGATTCGGTGCGCGACCTCCTGGTCGGGCGCGATGATCTTGTCGTCCGCGATGAAGTCGGAGAGGCGCGAGCGGTCGTCGTCGTCGCCGATGGGGAGTTCGAGCGAGATGGTGTCCTGCGATATCTTCTCTATCTGGTATATCTTATCGACTTCGACGTCCATCTCCGTCGCGATCTCCTCGGCGAGGGGCTCACGGCCAAGGTCCTGCGCGAGGCGGCGCGAGACCTGCTTGTACTTCGCCATCGTCTCCACCATGTGAACGGGGATACGGATGGTGCGCGACTGGTCGGCGAGGGCACGCGTAATGGCCTGGCGAATCCACCAGGTCGCGTACGTCGAGAACTTGAAGCCCTTCGTGAAGTCGAACTTGTCGACGGCCTTGAAGAGGCCGAGGTTCCCCTCCTGAATGAGGTCGAGGAGCGTGAGGTCCGGGCTTCGGCCGACGTACTTCTTCGCGATCGAGACGACGAGGCGGAGGTTCGCACGCGCGAGGAGGTTACGCGCCTCGCTGTCGCCCTCGACGATGCGCTTCGCGAGCGCTCGCTCCTCCTGTGCGGTAAGGAGCGGGTACTGCCCTATCTCGCGGAGGTACATCTGGATGGAGTCGTACGAAGACTCCGAACGCTTGTAGACGTTTCGCCTATCGAGAAGCGTGTCGTCGATGTCGTCGCCGAGCATGCCGCCCGAACCGATGACGTCGATGGACGCCGTCGCGAACCGCTCGTAGAGGTCCTCGAGGAACCCGACCTTCTTCTCGATGTCCGGGAACTCGCGGAGTATCTCGTCATAGGTGACGTAACCGCGGCCGCGGCCGACGGCAAGGAGCGCGACGGCCTTGTCCTCCATCGCCTGCTCCGCACGGGAGAGCTTCTTCTTCGGACGAAGAAGCGGCTTCTTCGCCGCTACCTTCTTCACCTGCTTCTTCGCCGCCTTCGCGGGCTTTCGTATCGCCTTCTTCTTCGGCGCGTGCTTTGCACGCTTATTCGTCGCCTTTTTGCGGGGCGACGTTATCTTCTTCTTCTTTTTTTGTGACGACGCGCGTTTCGCCATAATGAAACGTAACTATACATTAAAACTCGAAAATGTCCATATTCAAAGCGGCGCGAGGAGACGCCCTCCCCGGGCGAGAGCCCGGAAATCCACCGTTTCCTATAACTCACCTATTTACAGGGAAGTTCACCTTCCGTACACTCACCATGTCGGCGCACCCCTGCCCGACCCGCCGAGAGGAGGAGACAGCCGCCATGCCCAATTCCTCGCAACGCCCCTTCGGACACGTCGTCCACGGCCTGCACCTCGAAGCACAACCTCCGCCCGCGTGACCCCCACGCGAGCCCACGGCCCCATCTCCCTCGGTGGGGCTTTTTTTATTCGCCTTCCTTTGTGAGGACGATCGAGGAGGCTAAAAATTTCTCGTACGCCTTCGCTTCCTTGAGGAGGAGGAGCGCGTCGTCACCCTTGCCGCTCTCCTCCGCCTCCCGAACCTGAACCTTTATGCCGCGGATGCGCTCGCGCGCTATCGCGTGCATGTACTGCGTGAGCGCGTCGGACACCTGTTCGAGGAGCTCGCGCTCGCGGAGATTCTCCTCATCCTCCTCGAGGCGGAAGATGAGCGCGGTCGCCTCGGCGCTCGGCGCCGAGGCGAAGAGCGCCATCGCGTCGTCTCCGAGGACCTTCTCGAGCTCTTCCCGTATCCGCTTCCCGAGCCACGCGCGCTCGCCCGCGGCGATGTGCATGTACGCCTGAATGCGGTCCTCGAGCGTCTTCTTTCGGTTCGGCTCTATGCCCTTCTCCTCCTTCTCCTTCTTCGCGACAACCGCTACGGCGGCGCGACGCTCGTGCTTCTTCGCCTCGGCGATGCGCTCGACCTCGAAGTGGACGCCCTCCTTCGTCGACTCGATGTATTCGGCCACGACGCCCTCGAAGTGCTCACGATCAATGCGGTTGTCCATGGAAGAGAGCAGCGGCAAGACCTCCTCACGGACGCGGAGCTTGTACGTGCGCTCGTCCTTCGCGTTCGACTTGAGGGTCTTCAAGAGAAATTCGACGACGTGGACCGACTTCCCCACGATCGCCTTGAGGCGCTTCGGGTCCTTACGAACGACGTCCGCAGGGTCCTCGCCTTCCGGGAGTTCGGCGACTTTGACGTCCATGCCCGCTTCGAGCATCGGACCCGCGGAGCGCTTCACCGCGGTGATTCCGGCGCGGTCGGCATCGAGGGAGAGGACGACGTTCTTCGATATGCGCGTGAGGAGGCCCACATGGTGCGGCGTGAGCGCCGTCCCCGAGACGGCGACCGCGTTCACGTAGCCCGCCTGGTGCGAGAGGACGAGGTCGAACTGTCCCTCGACGATGAGCGCGAAGTTCATCGAGCGGATGCCGTGCTTCGCCTTGTCGTAGCCGTAGAGTATCTCGGACTTCTGGAAGAGGTCGGTCTCCGGAGAATTGACGTACTTCGGTACGCCCTCCTCGGCCTTCCGCGTGCGGCCCGAGAACGCGACGACGCGGCCCGAGGGGTCCATGATGGGGAACATGACCCGGTCGCGGAAGACGTCGTACGGCTCCTTCCCTTCCGCGCGCTTCGCGAGCCCTGCGGCGAGGAGCGCCTCGTCGGTGAAGCCCTTTTCCTTCAAGTGCGCGCGCAAGGCGCGCCACTCGTCCTTCGCGTAGCCGATACGGAAGGACTGGATGGTCGCGCCCGTTACGCCGCGCTCCTCGACGTATTTTCGTATCTCGGGCGCTTCGCGGAGATTCTCCTCGAAGTAGCGCGTCGCCTCCTCGAGGAGCGCGTACGCGGTCTCGCGCGCATCACGCTTCTTCGGGTCTTCGGGGACGAGCTCGACGTGCGCCTTCTCGGCGAGTATCTTGAGCGCCCCCTTGAAATCGACGCCCTCCATCTTCTCGATGAAGGTGAACATGTCGCCGCCCTGCTGGGAGGAGAAGCAATAGTACATGCCGCGGTCGGGCGACACGTAGAAGGAGGGCGTCTTCTCGTTCGTGAACGGCGACTTGCCCTTGTAGCTCTTCCCCGCCCGCTTCAATTCGACGTACTGCCCGATGATGTCGAGAATATTGAGCCGCTCCTTTATCTCTTCGACCGGGGACCGCATGATGGCACCATTATACGCGAAGGGCACGACGGCGGGAAATGGCGCGAAAAGGCCCCGGACGCGAAGCGTCCGGGGCCTTTTCTCGTACTAAATCAGTGCTACTCCTCCACGGGGTCGTTCTCGAACTGCTTGATGGCGTCCCACTTGCGGGAGCCCTTGAAGCCCGTACCCGCCGGGATAAGTCGGCCGATGATGACGTTCTCCATGAGACCCGTGAGCTTGTCCTCGCTGCCGCGAACGGCCGCGTTGATGAGGACGCGCGTCGTGTTCTGGAAGGACGCCGCCGAGAGGAACGACTTTCTGGAGAGCGACGTCTCGGTGATACCGAGGATGAGGCGCTCGCCCTTCGCGGGCTCCTTGCCCGCGGCCTTGAGCTCGTCGTTCACGCGCGCGAGGTTCCACTCCTCGACGACGTCGCCGACGGTGAAGGAGCTCTCGCCCGCCTGGGTGATCTTCACGCGGCTCATCATCTGCTTCACGATGAGCTCGATGTGCTTTCGCGCGATGGTCACACCCTGGAGTTCGTAGATCTTGTTCGTCTCGTTGATGATGTACTCCTGCGTCGCCTCCTGACCCGCGTACTTGAAGAGGTCCGGGAGGTGCGCCGAGCCATCGGTCATGAGCTGGCCCTGCTTCACGCTGTCGCCCACGGAGACCGTGATGACGCGACGGAAGTGGACGGCGTACTCGATGTTGTCGTTCTTCTTCGTCGCGTACTTCGAGCCGACGGCCGGAGCGACGGTGATGACCTTCTCCTTGCCCTCGGTGCGGATGTTCGTGACGACGCCGTCCGTGCGGCTGATGACCGCCGGGATCTTCGGTGCGCGCTTCTCGAACACCTCCTCGACGCGCGGGAGACCCTGCGTCACGTCGCCGCCGACCGATGCGGCGCCTCCGGCGTGCTTCGTGTTCATCGTGAGCTGGGTTCCCGGCTCACCGATCGCCTGTGCGGCGACGGTACCGACCGCCTCGCCGATGTCGACGAGCTTATTCGTCGTGAGGTCGATGCCGTAGCACTGCTGACAGACGCCCTGGAGCGTCTTACAGGTCATCGGGCTCCGTACCTCGACCGACTCGATGTCGGACTTCTCGATCGCGATCGAGTCGAGGCGCGAGAGAAGGTGGCCCTTCTTGAACATGACCGTGCCGTCCTTCGTCACCGCGTCAGCCGCGAGGATGCGGCCGCGGATAGCCTTCGAGAAGGCGATCTCGATGCCCGAGGACGAGATGCGGCCGATCGTGACGCCCTCCTTCGTCTTACAGTCGTCCTCCGTGACGATGGCGTCCTGCGCGACGACGAAGAGGCGTCGCGTGAGGTAACCGGCCTTCGCGGTCTGGAGCGCCGTATCGGCGAGACCCTTACGCGAGCCGTGCGTCGTGATGAAGTACTCGATCGGGCTCATACCCTCCTTCATCGAGGAGAGGATGGGGAATTCGAGGGTCTCGCCGCGCGTGTTGATGATGAGACCCTTCATGCCGGCCATCTGCGCGATCTGGCCCATGGAGCCTCGCGCGCCGGACTTCCACATATCGAAGACGGAGCCGTTCTCGTCGAGAGTCGCCGGGAGCGCCTGCTCGATCTCGGTCTTCGCCTTGTGCCATATCTCGATGATCATGCGGCGGCGTTCCTCGTGGGAGATGAGGCCGTCGTTGAAGAATCCGAAGACCTTCGCCTCCTCCTCGCGCGCCTTCGCGATGATGGACTGCTTCACCTCGGGGACAACGACGTCGTCGATGCCCCAGGTCGTACCCGACTTCGTCGCGTACTCGAAGCCGAACCGCTTCATGCGGTCGACGATGCGCGGGACCGCGTCGATGCCCTCTTCGTCGATGAGGTCGACGATGATGCCGAAGAGCGTTCGCTGGGTGATGACGTCGTTTATGAACGGATGCTCCGACGGAAGGACCGAGTTGAAGAGAAGCCGGCCGACGGTCGTCTCGAAGACCTTACCCTCGAACTGCTTGTACTTCGGCGTGTCGGTCGCGAGGACCTTTACCTTCGCACGGATGTCGAGAACACCGAAGTCGTACGCGAGAATGGCCGCGTTCGGTGAGGAGAAGAACTTGCCCTCTCCCTTCGCGCCCTCCATGACCTTCGTCATCCAGAACGCGCCGAGCGCCATGTCGAGGAGCTTCTCGGAGACGACCGGGTCGGCCGAACCGGGCTTCAGGATGTTCTTGTTCGCGGAGATGATCTCGCGCGCCTCGAACTGCGCCTCGTCGGAGAGCGGTACGTGGACCGCCATCTGGTCGCCGTCGAAGTCGGCGTTGAACGCGCGACAGACGAGGGGGTGAACCTGGATGGCGTTACCCTCGATGAGGACCGGGCGGAACGCCTGGATACCCTGGCGGTGAAGCGTCGGTGCGCGGTTGAGAAGTACGTGTCGATCGCGAATGACGTCCTCGAGGATCGCCCACACCTCCGGCACGCCGTCCTCAATGAGACGACCTGCGCCGCGGATGTTGTACGCGAGCTCCTGCTTCAAGAGCTCGGAGATGACGAACGGACGGAAGAGCTCGAGCGCCATGTGCTTCGGGAGACCGCACTGGTCGAGTGCGAGATCCGGTCCGATGACGATGACCGAGCGGCCGGAGTAGTCGACGCGCTTACCGAGGAGGTTCTGACGGAAGTAGCCCTGCTTCGACTTGAGGTAGTCTGCGAGGGACTTAAGCGGCCTTCGCTGTGCCTGGCTCATCGCGGAGTACGCGGTGTTGCCGTGGCGAATCGAGTTATCGATGAGGGCGTCGACGGCCTCCTGGAGAATACGCTTCTCGTTTCGGAGAATGACGTCCGGCGCCATGATGTCCATGAGCTTCTTGAGGCGATTGTTTCGGTTGATGACGCGGCGGTAGAGGTCGTTCAAGTCACTCGACGCGTGACGACCGCCCTCGAGGGCGACCATCGGGCGAAGCGCCGGCGGGATGACCGGGATGCGCGTGAGGAACATCCACTCGGGTCGAACGCCCGCGTGGATCATGCCTTTGATGAGGGAGAGACGCTTGTCGAGCTTCGCGCGCTCCGCCGCTCCGGCGGTCTCGCGCTCCTTCTCGAGGCGAGCCTGGAGCTCGACGAGGTCGAGCTTCTTGAAGATATCGTAGATCGCCTCCGCGCCGATGCGCGCCTCGAAGAGGGTCGAGTACTTCATCGAGTACTTGTGGTAGTGCATCTCGTCGAGGATGGTGCCCTCCGTGATGCTCTCGATCTCCGACTTGATGTCGTCCATGCGGTTCTTCAATTCCTCGCGGGCCTGTTCCGTTTGGAGCTCCTTGTACTTCGTCTTGAACTCGGTATCGAGCTCCTTGAGGATACGCTGGCGCTCGTCCGAAGAGACCTTCGTGACGATGTAGCCCGCGAAGTAGATGACCTTCTCGATCGACGCCGATGACGTACCGAGTATGAGCGCGATACGAGACGGGACGCCGCGGAGGAACCAAATGTGCGAGACGGGGACGCAGAGCTCGATATGGCCCATGCGCTCGCGGCGCACGATGGAACGGGTGACCTCCACCCCGCACTTCTCGCAGACGATGCCCTTGTACCGAATGCCTCGGTACTTCTTGCAGGCGCATTCGTAGTCTTCAACCGGTCCGAAGATGCGCTCGTCGAAGAGCCCGTGCTTCTCCGGACGCTGGGTTCGGTAGTTGATGGTCTCGGGCTTCGTGACCTCTCCCTTCGACCACTCGAGGATGCGATCGGGCGACGCGAGCTTGAGCGCGACCTCGGTGAACTGCTGATTGGTTTTCATAATGATGTGAAGACTACGTTGCTAAATCCTGTCCTCCTCTCGACGAAGGTCGATGTCGAGCGCGAGGCCGCGGAGCTGATTAACGAGAACGTTGAAGGCTGCCGGCGTGTGCGGGTGACTGATCTTCTCGCCGCGCACGATGGCGTCGAACGCCGCCGAGCGACCGACGATGTCGTCGGATTTTATGGTGAGCATCTCGCGGAGCGTGTACGCGGCGCCGTAGCCCAGGAGCGCCCAGACCTCCATCTCTCCGAATCGCTGGCCTCCGACCTGTGCCTTACCGCCCAAGGGCTGCTGCGTGATCAAGGAGTACGGACCGATAGAGCGCATGTGGATCTTGTCCTCGACCATGTGGTGGAGTTTCAAGATGTACATGTAACCGACGGAGATGCGCTGTGCGAACATGTCTCCCGTGCGGCCGTCCTTGAGCCAGAGCTTGCCGTCCTCCGGAAGACCGGCGGCCTTAAGCTCCTCCTTCACCTCCTTCTCGCCCGCGCCGGCGAACGGCGGAACGATAGCCTGGTAGCCGAGCGTGTTCGCGGCCATACCGAGGTGGAGTTCGAGGATCTGTCCGAGGTTCATACGCGACGGAACGCCCAAGGGGGTGAGAATGACGTCGACGGGACGTCCGTCCGCGGTGTACGGCATGTCCTCCTCGGGGAGGATGCGGGAGATGACTCCCTTGTTGCCGTGACGGCCCGCGAGCTTGTCTCCGACCGAGACGTTACGGACCTGCGCGACGGTGATGTGGATGCGCTTGATGACGCCGGACTCGAGCTGGTCGCCCGCCTCGCGGCTGAATATCTTCACGCCGATGACGCGGCCGCGCTTCCCCGCTTCGAGGCGAAGCGACGTGTCCTTCACGTCCTTCGCCTTCTCGCCGAAGATCGAGCGGAGGAGACGCTCCTCGGGCGTGAGCTGTGTCTCGCCCTTCGGGGTCACCTTACCGACGAGAATGTCGCCGGGGCGTACCTCCGCGCCGATGCGGATGATCCCCTCCTCGTCGAGGTTCCTAAGCTTGAGCTCGGAGACGTTCGGAATGTCCGGGGTCGTGACCTCGGGGCCGAGCTTCGTGTCGCGGACCGAGACCTCGAGCTCGTCGAGGTGGATGGTCGCGAACTTGCTGTCCTTGACGACGCGCTCGGAGATGATGATGGCGTCCTCGTAGTTCGCGCCGCTCCAGCTCATGAACGCGACGAGCATGTTCTGACCGAGCGCCATCTGGCCGTTCTCGGTCGACGACGTGTTCGCGAGAATGTCGCCGCGCTTCACCTTCTGCCCTACCGAGACCGCTGCGCGGTGGTAGAACGCGGAGAAGTCGTTCGTTCGCTGGAACGTCGTGAGCGCGTACTCCTTCTTCTTTCCGTCCTTATTCTTCAAAACGATGTGACGAGCGTCTACTTCGACGATCTCACCCGCCTCCTCGGCGACGATCATGCGGCCGGTATCGCGCGCAGCGAGCTCCTCGACGCCGGTCGCGACGAACGGAGCCTCCTGTACGATGCACGGAGTAGCTTGCTTCTGCATGTTCGAACCCATGAGCGCGCGGTTCGCGTCATCGTGGTTGATGAACGGGATCATCGAGGTCGCGACGGAGAACGCCTGATTCGTCGCGATGTCGATGTAGTCGACCTCCTTCCGTGAGACCGAGTGCGGCTCGCCGTGGTAGCGAACCTCGAGCGTCTCGGGCTTGATCTTGCCGTTATCGTCGACCTCCACCGCGGCGTGCGCGATGTTGTACTTCTCCTCCTCGTGCGCATTGAGGTACACGATCTCGTCGGTGACGACGCCCTTCTCCACCTTCGCGTACGGCGTCTCGATGATGCCGAAGCGGTTCACCCGCGCGTACATCGAGAGGCGAAGGATGAGACCGATGTTCGGTCCTTCCGGCGTGTGAATTGGGCAAAGGCGACCATAGTGACTGGGGTGCACGTCGCGCACCTCGAAGCTCGCGCGCTCGCGCGTAAGGCCGCCGGGGCCGAGGGCCGAGAGCGTACGAAGTCCCTCAAGTTCTGCGAGCATGTTCTGCTGCTGCATGAACTGCGAGAGCTGGTTCGTCGTGAAGAACTCCTTGATAGCGGCCTGAAGCGGACGCGGATTGACGAGCTGGATCGGGAGCGACGTCTCCGCCTCGATCGTCGACATGCGGTCCTGGATGTTGCGCTTCACGCGCGTCATACCGACGCGGATACGCTGCTGGAGCATCTCGCCGAAGTAGCGAACGCGGCGGAAGCCGAGGTGGTCTATGTCGTCCGCGATCGCGCCAGGCGTGTGATTCGACTCGATGATGTTCTTCAAGATAGTGACGAGGTCCTCGGTCGTGACCGTGCGCTGTGCGTCGGCCTTCGCGTCGGTCTTGAGGCCGAAGCGCTCGTTGAAGTGGTGTCGGCCGATCTCGGAGAGGTCGTAGCGCAAGGGGCTGAAGATGGAGTCGACGAACTCCTTCGCGTTCTCGACGGTCGCGAGATCGCCGTCGCGGAGTCGCTTGTAGATCTCGATGTACGAGTCATCGAGCGTCTTCGCGACGTCCTTCGCGATGGTGCGCTTCATGTACTCGTCGGCGTGCTCGACACCCTTGAAGAGCTTCACCATGTCCGCGTCCTTCGTGACGCCGAACACGCGGAAGAGGGACGAAATGGGGAACTTTCGCTTGCGGTCGATCTTCACGTAGATGACGCCATCGGCCTCCGACTCGATCTCGACCCATGCGCCGCGAGCCGGGATGATCTTCGCACCGAAGTACGTGCGGCCCTTCGATTCCGTCGTCGTGAAGAAGATGCCGTACGAACGCGCGAGCTGCGGCACGATGACGCGCTCGACGCCGTTTATGATGAACGTACCGTTCTCGGTCATGACCGGAAGGTCGGCGAGGAAGATCTCCTGCTCCTTCTCGCTTCCGAAGGTCTTGTTCTTCAAGACCACCTGCGCGCGAAGCGGCGCCTCGTACGTGAGCTTGTTCTCGTGCGCGGCCTCAGGCGTCGTCTTCGGACTGCCGAGCTCGTACTTCTTGAAAATGAGGTCGAACTTCTTCTCCGAGTAGTCGCTTATCGGACTGAACTCCTTGAAGACCTCCTTGAGGCCGACCTCGATGAAGTTCTTGTACGACTCACGCTGCGGCTCGACGAGATCAGGAAGATCTACGCGCGCGTCGCGGAAGCGCTGAAAGTGCTTCTTCGGAAGGACCGCGCCCTCGTTCTCCTTCGCCTTCGGTGCATTGGACATAGTAATGAATACTCGTTACGCCGTTAATAACGGTGAGCGAAGCGATGAACGAAAAAACCCGCACCCGAGGCGCGTTTCGTCCATACACTTGTTACTCAGCCTGTACTGTGTACATCACGTGACGTGATTATGTGTGAGGCACTCGCCTCGTTGTTTCGGTGTCCCCCGACACCACCCACGTCCCCCGCTACCGTCTGTATGAAAATCGTGCAACCAGAACGCACTCCGCCGATTTCGTATGCGCGAGATATTAACAGATACGACGCTTGACGTCAAGCGTTCTCTCCCCTTAGGCACCCGTTGACGCGAGCGATCTCGGGTATATAGTGAGAAGACCTCAGAAACGTGCGACGGCCGCCTGCCGCGACCTCCGCCCGAGTAGGCCGCTCATCGCGGAATACGCAGGACTCGTACGTTTCTGGGGTCATCGCCGCTACGTCGGCGATTTTTTATGCCTGACTTCGCTTCCACGCTTCTATCTCGGCGTGATTGCCCTTCGTAAGGATAGGCGGAACCTTGTATTTCTTGCCTTTGTGGATGAGAACCTCGGGGCGCGTGTACATGACGCCCGAGGAAATCCGCTCGTCCTCGAGGGACTCGAACGTGCCGAGGACGCCCGGGATATGGCGCGCG
>DASTSP010000034.1:0-5960 GCA_035760625.1 Minisyncoccota bacterium
CGCGCATCATTGGTATCGTGGCGTCGTTCGCGCCTCGCGCTCGAGCTCGATATCGTCGAACCGCGCCGCCTGACGGACGATGAGGACACCCTGCTTCACCATCTCGAGGACCGCGAGAAAACCGACGATGACCGTCGTCCTTTGCCCGGAGCCGGCGAAGTCGCGGAAGCGAAGCTTGAACTGCTTTTCGATGCGGTCGCGGAGCCGTTCGATCATCGTCTCGAGCGATACGACCGTCTTCACCTGGACCTTCGGCTTCTCGCGCTTCACGGGGAGGTTTCGAACGACGTCCGACATCGCGCTCCGGAGCGCGTCGACGGTCGTATAGGAATCCGTCACGAAGAGAGGCCGACGGTCAGGTACGAACGGTCTGCCGAACGCGACGGTTCTACCGAAGCGGCCCGCGAGGGACTTCGCCGCGTTTCGGAATATCTGATAGTACCGAAGACGCTCCTCGAGCGACTCGATGGTCTCCTCTTCCGCGTCGGTGAGCTCGAGTACGGGAAGGAGCGATTTCGACTTGAGAAGGAGGAGCGTCGAGGCGAGCACTATGAAATCCGCCATCTCGCGAAGGGGATTTCGCTCGAACTGCGCGACGTACGCCATGTAGTCGTCGGTGACCGACGCGAGCGAAATGTCGTTGACGAGGAGCTTACGCTTCTCGATGAGGTCGATGAGGAGGTCTAGCGGGCCCGAATAGACCTCGCTTCGTACGCTAAAACCGCTCGCCGTATTGGTTTGAGATTGCTCTACGTCCACGAGTCCATTTTACCATGGAACGAGCGAGCGGTCGTTCTCGTATCCACCAAAAAAAGCTAGAATTCTTCGGCTATTTTGACGAGGAGGCGCGTCGGCTCTCCCGTCGCACCCCTCGCGAGCTTATCCGACGCGACCGATGTCATGCGGGCGGCCATGTCGATGTGGACCCACGGCATCTTCTCGGCGAAATGCGAGAGGAACGTGCCGCCGTTTATCGCGCCGCCCGCGCGCGAATCGCCAGTGGACGGTACGTTCGCGATGTCGCCGTGGACGCCCTTCGTGTATTGGAGGTACTCGTCCCAGAGAGGGAGCGGGAACGTGTAGTCGCCGCTTAACTCACCGAGCTCGCGGAATCTATCCTCGAGGGCACGGTCCTTCGTCATGATGACATGGGCGTGTTGACCGACCGCGACCATAGCCGCGCCGGTGAGGGTCGCGACGTCGACGAGGAGCTTCGGCTCGTAGCGCTTCGCGTACGTGAGCGCGTCGGCGAGGATGATGCGTCCCTCGGCGTCGGTATGGAGAACGTCGACGGTCTTCCCCGACATCAGGCGAAGCACGTCGCCCGGGCGGATGGCGCGGTCAGAGACCGCGTTCTCGACCGCGGGAACGAGACCGACGACGTTCTTTTGGAGGCCGAGGCGCGCTATCGCGCCTATCGCCGCGATGACCGCGGCGCCGCCCGACATGTCCATGTGCATTTCGTACATCGCCATGCCCGGTTTCACCTGCAGTCCTCCCGTGTCGAACGTGACGCCCTTCCCGACGAAGACTATCGGTCGTTCATCATCCTTGAATTTCATGGCGCCCTTCGCTCCCGTCATCATGGGCTTCTTAAGTCCCCAGTACTCGATGACGATGAAACGCGGCTTATCCGCGGCTCCTTGCCCAACCCCCAAGACGCCGCCCATACCGAGCTCGCGTATCGCCTTCTCGTCGAGAACCGTGACGGTGGCCTTTGTACCGGTGAGTTCCTCTTTCGCGCGCTCGGCGAGCGTCTTTGGCGTCATGTCGCCGCCAGGCGTGTTCGCGATGTCGCGGCAGGCGTTCGCCGCCTTGCCGACGGTGACGCCGCGTCTAAGGCCGGCGAGCCCCTCCTTCGTGAACTTCCCCGCGATGAGGACCTCCGTAAGCCGTTCACGGCCGGGTTTGCTCTTGTAGTTCGTGAACGCATAGTCCGCGAGGAGGAGGTTCTCGGCGATCTGTGAGAGCGCCCACGCCTCTCCGTGTTGTGCGAGCTTCGGGTAGTTCGAGAGCTCGAACGAGAACGCGAGTTTCATGATCTTGTGTCGGTGCGCCGCCTGCACGACGGAACGCACGAGCGTTCGAAACGTGCGAGGCGAGAGATCCTTTTCCTTGCCGAGCGCTACCGTGAGCGTCGTCGCCTTCCCCTCCCTCATGAGCGTCTCCGCGCCCTTCTCGACGAAGTCGACGCGGACGTAGTCCTTGGGGAGTGCCTTAAGCTTCTTGTCCGTCGTTCGTATCTGCATGGTCGTCTGGCTTAGCGAGCAATGTGTCGATTCGGTGCATGTCGCGCGGGAAAAGGGTCGCCTCTCGGATGTTCTTCAGTCCGAGTATCTGCATGGTCATGCGCTCCGCGCCGAACGCGAAGCCGCCTTCTGGAGGTACACCGTAACGGAACGCCTCGAGGAACATGGCGATCGCATCGGGGTTCATGTTCCACTTCTCTACATGGTCCATGAGTTGTTCGTAGTCGTTGATGCGCCGACCTCCCGAAAGCCACTCGATGCCGCGGCAGAGGAGGTCCATGCCCTCGTTGAACTCGGGCTTCTCGGGGTTCGGGTACACGTAGAACGGCTTCTGGCGCGTCGGATAGCCGTATACGTACACGAAATCCGAGCCTGTGTCCGCCTTCACGATCTCACAGATGGCGCGCTCGTCCTCGGGGCTCAAATCCTTCTCTCCCCGGCAGTCGCGGCCGGTCTTCTCGAAGATGAGCTCCTGCGCCTCGGTGAGGGAGTACGTCGGCGTCTTCTCTATCATGACGGGCAAGGTCGCGTCGAGGAGTTCGAGTTCCTTCGCACAGCGCTTCGCCACTTCGCCAAGAATGTACCGCACGGTGTTCTCCGACATAACGCGGACGTCGGTCCACGAGTCGATGAATCCCATCTCCGCGTCGAGGGAGACGATCTCGGTGATGTGCCGCGTCGTCGCCGAGGGTTCGGCGCGGAAGACCTTGTTGACCGAGAAGACGCGCTCGAACGCGGTCATGACGATCTGTTTATAAAGCTGTGGCGACTGCGTGAGGTACGCCTTCTTGTCGAAGTAGTTCACTTGAAACACCTCCGCGCCGCCTTCGGCGGTCGCCGGCGTGATCGCGGGTGCCTGGAACTCGAAGAAATCCTGGCTTTTGAGATACTCTCGGAACGCGTCGATGATGACCGCCTGCACCTTGAAGATGGCGCGGTTCTTCGGGTGGCGGAGCGTGAGCGCGCGATGGTCGAGTTCGGTCGTGAGGTCGAGGTTGTATCCCTCGGCGGACATATCGAACGGAAGCGGCGCCGCCTTCGCGAGCACCTCGATGCCGGTTATCTCGAGCTCGATGTCGCCGTTCTCGGCCTTTGCGTTCACCATCTTCTCGGGTCGCTTGTTGACGACGCCGGTCACCGCGACGACCCACTCCTGTTTAAGTTCCGCGGCGACGGGCGCGAGGTCCGGCTTTCCGAAAACGACGCCCTGCACGGTGCCCGTGCGGTCGCGGAAATCGAAGAAGGCGACCTTGCCTTGGTTCCGGGCGACGTCGACCCAACCCTTAATGGTCACCGTCTTCCCTATCTCGTTTCGGAGCTCTCGAATGAGCGTTCTTTCCATGTGAATCGTTGCCGTAGGGACGAAAAACCGCCCCCACGGACATATTACGAATAATACGTCCGTAGGGGCGGTTTTGGCCGCGGTGCCACCCTACTTCCCCGGCGGTATGCCGCGCGGGGCCCTCGTTAGTTATCACCTTACAGGTGCTGTACACCTTGTCGCATAGTTATGCTCAAGGTCTTGCGAAACGGGTCCCGTCCCGTTTCTCACCTCGGCAGGTGTCAGCTGCGTCAACGGTTCTTCGAATCGTACCGCCGTCGTTTCGCCGCGTCAAGAAAGGCCGACCGCGTCCTTCACGGCCGCCATCTTCTTCGCGGCCACCGTCCCTGCCGCCTCGGCGCCGTCCTCTAGGACTTCCTCGACCTCCCTGTCCGTAATGGCGTTCCGTCGCTCGCGCATCGGCGCGATGAGCGCTTCGAGGTCGGCGACGAGCGCCTGCTTAAGGTTCTTGTACTTACCCTTGTTCTCCTCATAGAGCGGCGTGAGCTCCGCTTCAGAACGGACGAGCTTGTGTATCGCATAGACGTTCTCCGGTCGCTCGCCCGAAGAGTCGGTGACGATGCCCATGACCGCCTTCACGAGCTCTTCCTTCGTGCCGAAGAGCGGGATGGTGTTCTTGTAGCTCTTCGACATCTTCTGGCCATCGGTCCCGGGAACGACGCCGACACCTTTCAGGATCATCTCCTTCGGCGCTTTGAAGACGTCGCCATACGCGTGATTGAACTTCGCCGCCGCCTCGCGCGCGTACTCAACGTGCTGGCGCTGGTCTTCGCCCACCGGAACGACGTCCGCGTCGTAGAGGAGAATATCCGCGGCCATGAGCATCGGGTAGTTGAAGAGACCAGCGTTCGCCTCGAGTCCCTTTGCGACCTTATCTTTGTACGCGTGCGCGAGCTCGAGGAACTTCACGGTGACGAGGCACTCGAATATCCATGCGAGCTCGGCATGCGCGGCGACGTCCGACTGGCGGAAGATGACCGCCTTCTTCGGGTCGACGCCCGCGGCGAGGTAGTCGCGGACGACGTCACGAACGTAGCCGCGGAGCGCCTTCGGGTCGCGGACCGTCGTGAGCGCGTGGAGGTCGGCGACCATGATGAAACTCTCGTAGTCGCGGTACACGTCCATAAACGGCCGGAGCGCGCCGAGGTAATTTCCGAGGTGGAGCGCTCCCGACGGCTGAATGCCGGTGAGAAGTCGCTTTTTGCCGATTCCGAACATACGAAAATAGTAGCAGAATCGTGAGGCTGCAGAAAGGCACATTGTGGGAACGCATAGAAAAAGGGCATGGTCGGTGAGACCATGCCCTTAAGGTGCTTCAGTGCTAGAACTCGTACGTGAGCGTGATGGCTCCGCGCATGCGACCGGTCGACGGCTGTCCGACGACCGGTACGTACGCCCAGAGGCGGAGGTGCTTGCCGAGATAGACTCCGGCGAGCGGCCCCGCGCCCATGATGGAGTCCTCGTAGACGCCGAACATGAGGTCGCCGACGCGCTTACGCACGTAGGCCTTCACGTACCAGGGGTCGTCGTGCTCGCTGAGGTATCGCTCGACGTACACCTGCGCCTCGATGCCGAGCTCGTCGTTCCCGTACCAGACCCACGGATTGAGGGTCGTGTGCGAGCGGCCGTCGTAGTGAGCGCTTCCCACGCCGAGGCCGACCTCGACGTTACCGTGCGACCATGCGAGGCCCGGGTACATCGACCAGAACTCCTCGTCGTGGTACCCGATGAACGTGACGGACACGCTCCCACCGAGCGACTTCTCGACGTAGAGACTCTTCGCGAAGAGCGAGCGCTGTTCGCTCGCGTTCCGCGTCGCCTGGTACTGGAGTTGGAGTTCCGCCGAGTAGCTCGGCTCAGACGGGTCCGTGACCGCCCACTGTGCGGACGCGGTCGCCATGATCCCGAAAAGGACCATGAACGCCGCGCTCATGCGAAGGATCTTCATGTGCCCTCCTTTGGGCGGTTGTAGAAACTGTTCGCATTATACTACACTAAAAAAGTATCGTCAAATCATTGTAATTCATTAAAAAAATGGTATGTTAAAAACGTCGCAAATCCTCAAAGGAAGGAGGTGAGATAAATGAAGAGCCCGAAGCAGTTCTCGTGGAAAGTCACCACGGTGGCCCGGGATGAGCCCAAGAAGAAGGGCAATTTCCAGAGCCAGTGCCGCAGCGGTGGCGGTGGCAACGGCCGGTGCGGTGGCAAGTGCAAGCAGTAAAGCAGTGAGAGGGTGTGGCCTCGGCCACACCCTTTAATCATTTCTAGAAAAACTTTGATCGGGAAAGTATTTTTTGTGGTCTCTCCTTACAAAGATCCCTCCACGAAATGCCAGGCTCCTCCCTTTTCAAGTTCTTTATTATCCAGTA
>DASTSP010000035.1:0-3797 GCA_035760625.1 Minisyncoccota bacterium
TTCTTCATCCACCTCTAGGCTCTCCTTCGAACTCGATGCTATACTTCGGTTCTACCATTTAATGCAATCGTCCATGCGGAATCTTTCACTCTTCGCGCTTCTCCTTATTCTCGTCGGCTTCGGCTACCTCCTCTGGCATAAGAACGCCGAGGCACCGGTCGCCCAAACGGAGGATCGTCCCGACACGAGCGCACCGTTCGAGACCACGAATCCCGCTGCTGGGCTTCCGGCGATCACCGATGTCTCCGGCACCGATGCGGGGATGAATCCCGAGGCCGACCCGACCTTACCGGCGCATACGAAGGTCTTCAACGTCGACGCGAGCAACTTTTCGTTCAGCGTGAAGGAGATGCGCGTGAACGTGGGTGACACGGTCATCGTCAATTTCGCGAACAAGGACGGCTTCCATGACTGGGTCATCGACGAATTCAACGCGCGCTCACCGAGAATCGGTGCCGGACAGTCGGCGCAGATCACGTTCGTCGCGGACAAGAAGGGAAGCTTCGAGTACTACTGCTCGGTCGGTTCGCACCGTGCACAGGGCATGTGGGGAACGCTCGTCGTCGAGTAGAACGCTCCGACACGCTTGAAAACCCGGGTGTTTCGTTTACATTTCTCTCCTCGTGGGGGACAATATCTTCATGTCATTCGAGCTCCCCGGTAGAGCGGAACGTCACGGAAGCGATCTCGCGATTCGTTTCAAAGAACTACTTACGGAACGCGGTCCTCGCGTCTTCAAGGAGCTTGAGCGTACTCTCGAAGAACATGGGTTCGCGCTCGCGTCGGCGGAAGATGTCGCTCTATTGTTTTCCGAGAACTCGCTCCTCTGCAGAAACGAAAACTTTACGCGCGTCATGGACCTCCTCATCGACGGGACGCCGATCGCGGTACGAAACAGAGAGTACCAGGCCAACATGTGCATCGTAGCCGGGGGAGAGGGCTTCCGCGTCGCGATGAGCGAGGGCTTCAGCGGTGAGGATGTCGGTGGCGTCGTCCGCACCGTCGTCACGTTCCGCGGTAGACACCTTTCGTCGCGCGATACCATTCCGCACGATGCGGAATTATGGGCGCTCAAACCGAAGACTGCGCAAGTATCCATCGCGGCGCGCGGCGAGATCCCGCTCGACGACATCGAGATGGTCTCGTTTCGATTCCCCACGGAGTACTTTCCTGAAGAACTCCTCACGGACGACGAACGCGAGCGGCTCAACGAAGCGGGCATACGGTTCATCGTCCGCCACTATATTCCGGAACGGAAAACGGCCACGCATTGATCATGCGTGGCCTGACTTCGTCTCGGTCGTGCTTTGACACTCGATGCAATTGAGCGCCTCGGGAATCGCCTCGAGGCGCTCTCTACGTATCGGCGTACCGCAGTTCGAGCAGAGACCGTACTGGTTCTCGTCGATGCGCCGAAGCGCATACTCGATGTAGATGATGTCCTTCTCGGAGTGCGAGAGCGATTGTTCGCCACCATCCTTGAGGATCTGCAACTTCGACGCTTTTCGAGAATGGAGGCGTTTTCGCTGACGATTCAAGAAATCACTGCCGTGCATCGACCCTCCCAAAGAACGTTATGGTTGGCCGCTATTATGCCATCTTGACTCATATTAGTCAACTACTTCCGCGAGTGGTACTTCTTGTGAATGTCACGGAGGTGCTTGTCGGTCACGTGCGTGTAGACCTGCGTCGTCGCGATGTTCGCGTGCCCTAAAAGCGCCTGGACCGAGCGAAGGTCGGCGCCGTTCGAGAGCAGGTCGGTCGCGAAGGAATGGCGAATGACGTGCGGCGTCACCTTCCGCGTGATGCCCGCGATCGTCGCGTAGCGCTTGATGATGCGCTGGACCGAGCGCGGCGTGAGCCGGAGGTCCTTGTTGTCGACCTCGTCCTTCTTCATCGTCTTCCCGTACTGGACGAACATCGCGTCGTCGAAGTCCTTTCGCTCCTTGAGGTACGCGCGCACCGCCTCGCGCGCGGTATCGGAGAGGAAGACGACGCGCACCTTATCGCCCTTGCCGCGGACCGAGAACTCGTCTCGCGAGAGGTCGATGTCCTCCTGTGAAAGGTTGCAGAGCTCGGAGACGCGAAGACCCGTCGAGAAGAGAAGCTCGAGAATGGCGCGGTCGCGGAGACCGCGGAGCGTCGAGACATCCGGTGCCTTCATGAGGCGATCGAGCTCTTGGGGCGAGATGAGGTCGAGCGACCGGTCCGGCACCTTCGCGAGCTCGATACGCTCGGGATTCAAGGAAGCGACACCCTGCTTACGCAGGTACTTGAGAAACGCGCGAAGCGCGATGAGGTAGTAGTTCTGCGTCTTTCGCTTCATCGTGTCGGTGTTTCGACCGTTCTTCACGCCCGGTTGGCGATTGAGCCAGAGGCGAAATTCGCGGACGGCGCCTTCGGTGAGCGCCGCGGGGTCGTCTGTCTTCGCGTACTCGAGGAAACGGGTGAGGTACCGGTCGTAGTTCGAGACCGTATGGATGCTTCGCCCCTTTTCTATCTCAAGGTATTCGAGGAATCTGCTTTTGAGGTCACGAAGCGTCATGGAGATATTATACACACCATACGTCGCACAATATTCGGCGCGCGAAGATGAAAAAGGCCGCGCTCCCACGCGTGGCCTCGTCGTGACCGACTATTTTCGAAGGAGAGGTCGCTTCAAAACCTCCTCGCGCATGTAGGGAAGCGAGAGGTGGAACATTTCTGCGACCACTGTAGCGGCTTCCCCCACGGAACCTGACGCCTCCGAGCCGAAAATAGCCAGTCTCCGACGCCCCGCATCGAAGTCCGCCTCGGCCTGACGCTCGAGTTCCGCACGGAGCCCTTCAAGAACCAGAAGAAGCGCATCGTACCGTAATTTCCCGATTCTGCGGCCCAATTCCTCGAGTGTATCCGCACGTGGCGGATCGATCGGATGGTCCACGTGATGTCCTTTCTTTTAGGGGTCTGGCAACGAGCATACCAAAAAAGCGTTAGGGCAGGGGTTGCAAAAATTGTCAACGTGTGGTAAAGTAGTACTACCTTCGCAGGTTAGGATCTAACGGCGTCCGAGTGTTCTATCTAAGCACTCGCGACGCGTTTTTAAACATCATGCTTACAAAACGAAAGAAAGAGAACGCGATGAAGGAAGTTCGACGGCACGACAGCGATACGGGTTCGCCTGAAGCACAGGTCGCGATCCTCACGAAGCAGATCGACGAGCTCTCGAAGCACCTTAAGAAGAACGCAAAGGATTTTCATTCCCGCCGCGGTCTTCTTCAGATGGTCGCGGACCGTCGCAAGCACATGAAGTATCTTGAGCGCAAGGACGAGAAGGCGTACAAGAGCCTCGTGAAGAAGCTCGATCTCAAGAAGTAAGGTCAGAGGTGAGGATCCGCCCGGACCGGGCGGATTTTCATTTTCCGCCGATGACGCATCTGTTATACTAGCGAAGGAGGGGCTTTTCGGCCCACTTTTACAAAACAGTACTAACGAACGAGTGATCGTTCACGCATTTTTATGTCAGTAATCAAACACGCAGACCAGCGTGTCGCCATTTTCATCGACACGCAGAACCTCTACCATAGCGCGAAGAACATCCACCACGCGAAGGTCAACTTCGGCGCGGTCGTCAAAGCCGCCCTCGGCGGCCGGAAGCTCATCCGCGCGATGGCGTACGTCGTCACGACGGAGAGCGGCGAGGAACAGTCGTTCTTCGAAGCTCTCGAGAAGACGGGTATCGAGGTGAAGACGAAGGACCTCCAGGTCTTCTTCGGCGGCGCGAAGAAGGCGGACTGGGACGTCGGCCTCGCCGTCGA
>DASTSP010000036.1:0-6150 GCA_035760625.1 Minisyncoccota bacterium
ATAGGGGAGGAGAACTCCGTCGATAGTCCGAACACGGCGCACGTCCGCGCCATCATTGGCGATACGTTCAATGCGAGCCGTGCGGAGTTGCCGCTCCAGGCGGGCGAGTACGTCCTCTATAAGCTCTGGAAGCGCGGGAAGCGCATCGACTGGCCGCTGCGGCGAGAAGCTCGCGTGCCGGGCCTCTGGCACAAGCTCCTTCGCGGCGTTCCGCGCATCCACATCGGAGTCACGCCGAAGGTCGGCGACATCATGGAGTACGTCATGGAGGGCGAGGTCGGGCACCTCGCGTACGTCGAGGCGGTATTCCCGGACGACACGATCACCGTCTCCGAGGCGAACTTCCCCGACTCCGGTATCTACAACGAGCGCGTGCTCACGAGGGAAGAGTGGCGCGAACTACGGCCGACGTTCGTGAGCGTCCTCTAGCGACCTTTGGTACACTATGACCATGCAGAAAGCCGCATTCTTCGACATCGACGGTACGCTCTTCCGTTCGAGCCTCCTCATCGAGCTCGTCGAGGAGTGCATCGCGGCCGGTATCTTCCCATCCGACACGCGCGGACGCTACGCAGATGAATTCCGCGCGTGGCAATTCCGCGAGGGAACGTACGAGGCCTACATCGACGCTGTCGTCGACGCGTTCATCGAAAACATACGAGGCGTGCACTACGGCGCGTTCGTGCGCGTCGGTGAGGCGGTCGTAGAGCGCGCCGGGAAGAAGACGTACCGATACACCCGGGACCTCATCGCGGACTTGAAGGGAAAGGGCTACTACCTCGTCGCCATCTCGCAGTCGCCGAAGACGATCCTCGACGAGTTCTGCGCCGCCTACGGCTTCGACAAGGTATATGGCCGTATCTACGAGATCGGCCCGCGCGACCTCTTCACGGGTGCCATCACGGACGTCGAGCTCATCAAGGACAAGTCGCTCATCGTGAAGCGCGTCTTCGAGCGCCATGAGCTCGACCGCGAGGGCTCGATCGGCGTCGGCGACACGGAGGGCGACATCCCGCTCCTCTCGTCGGTCGACACGCCCATCTGTTTCAATCCGAACATGCAGCTCTACCAGCACGCGAAGGAGAAGGACTGGCCCATCGTGGTCGAGCGAAAAGATGTCGTCTACACCATCTAGACGAGGGGTGACGAAACTCGCGGCCTTCAGGAGACGGGTCCGAGGATTCTATGAACGAGAGGGGAGGCATGCGCTCCCGTGGCGAACGACGCGCGACCCGTATCGCATCCTCGTCTCCGAGGTCATGCTCCAGCAGACGCAGGTCGAGCGCGTCATACCGAAGTACGAGGCGTTCCTAAAGCGCTTCCCGACCGCGCGGTCCCTCGCGAAGGCGCGTCTCGGCGATGTGCTTCGCCTGTGGCAGGGTCTGGGGTACAACCGTCGCGCGAAACTCCTCCATGATGCGGCGAAGGTGATCGCGTCGAAGCGAAGCTTCCCACGAACGCTCGAAGAGCTTCGCGCGCTCCCCGGCGTCGGAACGTATACCGCGGCGGCGGTCATGACGTTCGCGTTCGACGAACCAGTACCCCTCATCGAGACGAACGTGCGCACGGTGTTCATACACCACTTCTTCGCGGATGAGGACGGAGTCGATGACGATGCGCTTATGCCGCTCATCGAGCGAACGCTCGACCGTACGAGACCTCGCGAGTGGTACTACGCGCTCATGGACTACGGCTCGCACCTCAAAAAGACCGTCGGGAACGCGAGCGCGAGAAGCGTGCACCACGTGCGCCAGAGCGCCTTCAAGGGCTCCGACAGGGAAGTGCGCGGCGCAATCGTCCGAACGCTCGCGGCCGGGCCGAAACAACGAGAGACGCTCCATGCCTCGCTCCCGTTCGACCTCCAGCACATCGATGAACAACTCGAGCGGCTCATCGAGGAAGGCATGGTCGTGCGTCGTCGCGCAGCGTACGCCCTACCCTGACTATCGATATAGCGAAAACGCCCCGCGGAAGCGGGGCGTTTCTGTTTCTCCGTAATCGATACTGATTAGATGCCGATGAGGACCGGTATGACCATCGGGGTCTTGTTCGTCTTCTGGAGGAGGAATCCGGAGACGACGTTCGTGATCTCGTCTTTTACGTAGTCGAGGTCAATGGGGTGCGACTTCGCAGTGTACTTCTCGATCGTCTTCTTGACGAGAACGCGCGCCTCGGAGAGAAGCTGCTGGTTCTCTCGCAGGTACACGAAGCCGCGCGAGATGATATCAGGCGACTTCCGAAGAGCACCGGTCTTCGTGTTCACCGTCGCGATGATGACGAACATGCCGTCCTCGGCGAGCGACTGGCGGTCGCGGAGAACGACCTCCTGCTTCGCGCCGACCGTGAAGCCGTCGACCATGACGATCTCCGACGGCGCCTTCTGCTTATGCACGTGGAGCTCGGTTCCGTTCTTGATGTCGATGACCGAGCCGTTGTCCGCGAGGATAACGCGTTCCTTCGGGAAACCGGCCTCGATGTTCGCGTACGCGTGACAGCGGAGCATCGAGTGGTACCCGTACGCGGGCATGACGAACTGCGGGTTCACCTGGGCGCGTATCCAGACGAGCTCACCCGAGTTACCGTGTCCCGTCGAGTGCACGTCCGACGCGCGGTAGTGGATGATGTGAACGCCGTGACGGTACAGGTTGTCCTTGAGCTTCTGCACCGAGAGCTCGTTACCCGGGATGACCGAGGACGAGAGCATGATGGTGTCGCGCTCATTGAGCGTGAGGAATTTGTGGCGGCCGGTCGCGATGCGCATAAGCGCCGCGAACTCCTCGCCCTGGGCGCCCGTCGCGAGGACGACGATGCGGTCGGACGGGTAGTTGCCGATCTCCTGAATCGGGATGATGGTGCCCTTCTGAACCTTCATGAGGCCCGCGAGCTCCGCGATCTCGAGGTTCGTCTTGATGGAGCGTCCCTCGAGGACGATCTTCTTCCCGAGCTCCTCGCAGATCATGATGATGCGGATCATGCGCTCGAACTGCGACGCGAACGTGCCGACGATGAGGCGGCCCTTCACGTTTCTGATGATCTGTTCGATGTTCGTGTGGACGCGCGTCTCGGGGATAGAGAAGCCCTCGCGCTCGGCGTTCGTCGAATCGCCGATGAAAAGGATGTTCTTATCCTTGCCGACGCCGCCCCAGACGCGCTTCTCCTTCTCGGACGGCTCGGTGCCGTCGTGCTCGAGTTTAAGGTCGCCCGAGATGACGATGTTGCCGTGCTTCGTCTCTACCGAGACTCCCATCGAGTCGGGAATGGAGTGCGTGACGGGGAAGGGTTTGATGTACGTGTTTCCGATCTTGATGCGCTGGTCGAGCTCGACGACGTTCATGTTCACCTTCGGGAGGTGCGGGAACTCTTCTTGGCGCTTCAATATCATGAGCGACGTGAGGTAGCGCGTGTAGATGGGCGGATTGCCGATGCGCTCTATGAGGAACGGGATGCCGCCGATGTGATCGAGGTGGCCGTGCGTGATGACGATGCCGCGGATCTTATGCTTGTTCTCCTCGAGGTACTGCGTGTTCGGGAGAATGTAGTTCACGCCCGGTGCGTCGCTCTCGGAGGACACGAACTGGAAGCCCGCGTCGAAAATGAGAATGTCATCGGCCGTTTCGACGACCGTCATGTTCTTGCCGACCTCCTCGACGCCGCCTAATGGCACGATGCGGACGACGTCCGGATCGGTGTTGGGGAGGATGCGCGGACCCTTCGCGTCGACCGGGGCGATGCGATGCGTGAGCGCGGGGCTCGTTCGCGCGCGGTTCCGTTCGAGGCGACGCCTGTTCTGCGATGGTCGTCGGCGTTTCTCGCCTTGAGGCGACTGCCCGTCACGCGGGGTGCGCGCTCCGTCCGCCGAGAACGTGCTTCGGCGCCCGCCGCGGCGATTCGCGCCACCGCGACCGCGTCGCGACGGGCGACCCGACGGGCGACCTGAGAAGTTCGCCGCGCGGCGCTCGCTATTAAATTGGTTTGATTGCTGTTCCATAACTGGTTCCTAATGCTTTACGTTGTACTAATATTGATATGCTACTTCGTGAATATGGGCCATACCGAGTCCGTCTTGATGTACCAATCGGTGACCCCGCTCCACCGTTCCTGCGGCTCCGCGAGCCCGGTGAAGGTCGCACCGGTCACGTCGTTCGGGAAGATGTAGAGGAGCTCGGGGCTATAGAGGAACACCGCGGGCTTCTCCTTGTCGAGCTCGGCGACGAACGCGTCGATCGCGTCGTTTCGGCTCGCCGTATCGGTGCTCGTCCGCATGTCCGCGAGTATCGAATCGGTCGTCAGGTTCGCGTAGAGCGCGATGTTGAGGCCTGGATCGTTTCGCTGGGACGAATGCCAGAACGAGTAGAAGTCGAACGCGCGGCCGAGTTGCATGCCGAAGAGGAGCGCCTGGTAGTCTCGCGGTCGGATGACCGATTGTGCGAGGTCCGTTTGTTCGAACTGCTTGACCTCGACCGCTGCGCCGAGCTGCTCCCACGCGTTCTTCAGGAACTCCGCGGTCGCCTCGAACGTCCCGCCGTTCGCCGTCGAGAGCGAGAAGGAGAGCGGCGTCTTCACCTTGTCGATGGTCTTCTCCCAGACGTGCGTCTCATCGTTCATCTCCCAGCCGCCGGCCTTGAGGATGTCACGCGCGGCGTCGACGCCGACGACATCGGCGTGCGGCGTCGCGCTCGCGTTCGTCCCGAATCCCTCAGGGACCGGGCCGAAGAGCGGCCGTCCGTACCCGCCGAGGACCGCATCGATGAGCGCACTCCGGTCGATCGCCGCGTCGAGCGCCTTTCGCGCCGCTGGGTCGCGAAGCGCGGCGGATTTGTTCTGATCGAAGAAGACGGCGAAGGTTCGGGGGAGCGGAATCCGCTCGACGTGGCTCGTCGCCGAGTTCACCTGGTACGCGGCGAGGTGGTCGGGATCGACGCCCGCGACGCTCCCCACGGTGCCCTTCTTGAACGCTTGAATGAGCTTGTCCTCGGACGGATAGAAGTGGAGCTCGATGGTCTTTATCTTCGGCGACCCGCGGTGGTATGCGTCGTTCGCTTTGAGCACGTACGTCTCCGGGATGCCGGAGGCGTTACGCGCGATGCTCTCGACCTCGTAGGGACCCGAGCCGACCGGCTCGCTGTTGTATTGGCTGAACGGAAACTCGTCGGAGCCCGCATCCTTCCAGATATGTTCGGGGAGGATACCAAACGTGAGGTTCTCGATGAAGGGCGCGTACGGCTGAGCGATGACGAAATTGAGCTCGTAGTCTCCTAAGACCTCGACCGAGACGCCATCGAAATTGGCGCGAAGCGGGCTCGAAAGGAGTGGGTCCTCGATGCGGCCGACGGTGAACGCGACGTCCTTCGCGGTGAGCGGCTGCCCATCGTGGAACTTCACGTCATCGCGGAGGACCACGTTGTACGTGAGGCCGTCATCGGAGACGGTGACGCTCTTCGCGATATTGGGGACGAGCGTGCCGTCCTCTCCAAGCCGCATGAGTCCGTCGTAAACGAGGGCGGATAGATCACGGTCCGCGCGGGTAACCGCGAGGACCGGGTTCGCAAACCGTGGTGTCCCGACGATGCCCTCGGAGAACGTTCCGCCCGTCGCCGGGATGAGGACGCTGTGGTCGACGCTCGCGCGTATAAGGAAGACGGCGAGGAACGCGACCGCCGCGAGGAGCGCACCCTTGAGGAGAAAGCCGTCGCTCGCCTTCATGCGATCGAGGCGAAGGAACATCCGGTCAACGAGCGGACGTTTCTCCCGCGGGGAGCTTTGGAATGGATCCATGGAGTGGAAACGTTATTGCTAATGAGCGTGTCTGAAAAGGCAAAATCGGTCTACGAACATGAAACGCGACTGCGGCGAAACGCCGCCGCTTCGATTAGATGAGGAAGCTCAAGAAGGTCGATGCCACGAAGAGGATGGCAGTCGCTATCGAGAAGCGGAAGAGGAAGAGTTCCGCTCCACGCCGCTTGTGGTACGTCGCACTGAAGTTGTCCCCTCCGAACGCGCCGCCGAGCGATGAGCCCCGCTGCTGGAGCAGTATCGCGGATACGAGCAGTATGGAGAGGATAATTTGTACGTACGGTAATACGGTACGGACGATTTCCATGTCGGAGAGATACTAGCACAAACGGCACGAATTGGAAAGCGGGCAAGAAG
>DASTSP010000037.1:0-4362 GCA_035760625.1 Minisyncoccota bacterium
CGCCAGACGTTCTCAAAGCGCTCGTAAGCATCACCGGCGTATGAAAATTGGGTTCTTCGATACAGGTCTCGGCGGTCTCACCATTTTGCGGGCGGTGCGAAAGCGTATGCCGGGGTACGACTACCTCTTCTTCGGCGACACGGTGAACGTGCCCTACGGAGGGAAGAGCGAA
The DNA here is from genome assembly GCA_035760625.1 of Minisyncoccota bacterium. GTDB lineage: Bacteria > Patescibacteriota > Minisyncoccia > Phycocordibacterales > UBA918 > Damh-18. The sequence goes on from DASTSP010000037.1 coordinate 173, forward strand.
GCGGAGGTGTTTGAACTCACGAAAGCCGGCGTCATACGCCTCTTCAAAGCGGGTGCCGCGATCGTCATCGTCGCCTGCAATACGGCCTCGGCGGAGTCGGTACGAAAACTGCAGGATTCGATCCTCGAAGGCGTCTTCCGCGATAGGAAGATACTCGGCGTCATAATCCCGACCATCGAGGAACTCCATGCGATGGGCGCGGAGCACGCGCTCCTCATCGGTACCGAACGAACGGTGAAGTCGGAGAAGTACACGCGAGAGCTGCTCCGGATCGCACCTGCGGTCGTCCTTGAGGCGAGAGCGACGCCGGCGCTCGTACCGCTCATCGAGTCCGGTGAGATCGACGCGGCGGCACATCTCGTCGACGACGTGCTCGCGCATGTGAAGGGAAGGGTGGATACGCTCGTTCTCGGCTGTACGCACTACACGGTCCTCAAGGAGCGACTCAAAAAGACGCACCCGCAGCTTCGGATCATATCGCAGGACGATGTGATTCCCGCAAAGCTCGAGGCGTACCTAAAGCGACACGGAGAGATCGAGAGGAAGCTCTCTCGAAGGGGAACGATCACGATAACCGAGAGCGGTGCGAATTTGCATGTGTCAGATTTCAAGAGGAAGCTCCTCGAGGAGCTCGGGGAGTAGTGGTTTGCTAAATGTACTACGTGTCGCACAATATATCTTTTGCGACCTATTATATACTGGGCCACTTCCCTACATATCGAAATTTAAAAAGACCGCACACGCGGTCTTTATCTCAACAAATCGGTGGAGTGAGGGTCTCCGCGTAGTCTCGTGCCGTGCCACTCTCCTCTACCGGACCGGATGATCGTTCTAGGAATGCGCAAAGATGCCGATCTCCCCGACGAGGACCTTTCCAAGTATGTAGATTCCCGTGATGAGCGCGACGATGAGAATGAATCGTAGCATACTCTCTCTAGGGCTTTGGTAGGTACGCCATCGGGTCTATGTACGCCTCGGGTGCCGCTACCGGTGTCGTCGCCGCGCCACAGCTCGTCACGGCTTTGAAGTCGCTGAACTGCTTGATGGAGACGCCGGCCTTCGCGTAGACCGTGAAGTGGAGGTGTGGGCCGGTCGTGTAGCCGGTGTTACCGGTGTAACCGATGACGTCGCCGGTCGAAACGCTCTGACCCGGTACGACCTTGATGACGCTCTGGTGCGCGTACAAGGTCGAAAGCCCGTTCGCGTGGTCAATGAGCGTCCACTTGCCCCACGAGTAGCATCCGGCGACCGCATCGGTATTGCCTGTCGCCCGAACGACACCGGAGAGCGCCGCGTGAATGGGCGTACCGATGGGGGCGCTGATGTCGACGCCGTTGTGGTACGGTCGTCCGTAGACGCCCGGATTCTGCTGTGCGAACTCCGTGCCGCCGAAGAGCTGGGTTATGATGACGCTGTCGAGCGGCCACCTAAAGACCGCCGTGCCGCGCGTCGGCACCGTGTTCGGGTCGAGTATGAACTTCAGTTGCGACTCGAAGTCCCGGAGTTCCTTCTGTATCTTATCCGCCTCCGCTTGCTTCGCCTTGAGGAGTTTCTGGTATTCGGTCTCCTGGTTCTTCGTCGCCGCGAGGAGCTTCGACTTCTCCGCCTTGTTGCCGACGAGAACCTCGTTCTGGTCGGCGTACTGGGATTTGAGGTCGACGAGGTCGGCGCGCTTCTTCGAGCTTAGGTCGTACTTCTCGCCGAGCGCCGCCTTCTCGGACTCGAGCGTCGATACCTGGTCCGCGATGACGGAGCGTATCTCTTCGAGGTCGTCTATCTTCTTCCAGAAGGCCGCGAGATTGTCGTTCGAAAGGAGTACCTCGACCATCGAGTCCTGGTCGGTCTCCTCGAGCGAGCGGAGCGTTTCTGCGATGGCTTGGCGATTGAGCTCGATCCCCGTCTCCGTGCTCTTTATCTCGAGCCCGAGCTTCGAAAGCTCGAGGTCGGTCGCGCCGATCTTGTTCTCGGTGTATCGGATGTCCGCCTGCACCTTCTTACGCTCGAGCTCGAGACGATCGATGGCCGCTTGTAGGGTTGCCTTCTGCCCCCCGACCTTCTTGAGCTCGCTCTGGTAGGTCGCGATCTCCTTCTCGATCTCGGCGAGTCTGTTGTTTCGGTCGGCTATCTGACTCCGAAGCTCATCGATCTGGGACTGCGCGAGGGCGGTCGAACGGAGAACGGCGCCCGACGCGAAAATGGTCCCCGCGATGGCGAGGCATATCAAAAGACGTCGAGAGTTCGTATTGCGGACCCTGTGGTGCATTGCGATATACGGCCTATTCGGCCATCAATATTGTATCACAGGCGACTTTTATCCTCTTGTACGCTTCTGCGGAGCCGATGACGTGGATGACCGTGAAAGGGTCCGGTGAGCGCTCTCTCCCGGTTAAGGCGACGCGAAGCGGCCAGAGAACCTCGCCCTTCCCCGCCTCGAGCGCGTAGTCCCAGATGTAGGACTTGATCTCCTCCGGTTCCAGGGATTCGGGAATGCGCGCGACGAGTTCGGCGAGCTTCTGGAGCCGCGGGAGCGTCTGGCGGGGGGTCGCGTCGTTTCGCCACTTGAGGAGCGCAGGGTCGGGTTTAGGCGCCGCGAAGGCGAAGTCGTACTCCCCCGCCATGCAGTCAGCCGTGATCTCATCGCCGACGTTCGTTCGCTCGCGGATGACGGGAATGAGGCGTCGGAGCCGTTCCTCGCTCCATTCGGGAAGCGAGGTGACGCGCTCGGGAATGCGCTCGACGACGTAGTCGAAGTACGCTGCGTCGCTCCACGTGCGCATATGCTCCTTGTTGAACCACTTCAATTTCTCGATATCGAATATGGCACCGCTTTTCTGGATGCCGGAGAGGTCGAACGACTCCACGAGCTCATCGAGTTCGTAGAGCTCCCGGTCGGTGCCGGGATTCCATCCGAGGAGCGCGAGATAATTGACGAGGGCCGAGCGCACGTAACCCTGTCTCCGGTACTCGGAGAGCATGACCGCGCCGTGCCGCTTCGAGAGCTTCGAGCGGTCGGGCGCGAGTATCAAGGGAAGGTGCGCGTAGACGGGCCGCTCCGCGCCGATCGCCTCCTGAATGAGTATCTGGCGCGGCGTGTTCGAGATGTGGTCCTCCCCGCGAATGACGTGTGAGACCTCCATCTCGTGGTCATCGACGACGACCGTGAAGTGGTAGAGCGCGTCGTCGAGCGAGCGAGCGATGACGAAATCACCGAGCTCGGTCGTGTCGAACGTTATTTCGCCGCGGATCTTGTCCATGAAGGTGATCGTCGTGTTCGGGTTTTTGAGCCGAACGACCTCGACCTCCGTGCCGGGATGCATCTTGCTCTCCTCCTTGCTCACGTACGCTTTGCCGTTCTCGATCGCCTTCTCGAGGTATCCGCGATAGATGGCGGCCCGTTCCGACTGGCGGTAGAAGGCGTCCCACGTGATGCCGAGCCAATCGAGCCCCTCGATGATCTCGTCCTCGAACTCCTTCTTGCTTCGCTCCTTATCGGTATCCTCGGTGCGGAGTATGAAAACACCGCCGTGTCGCTTCGCGAAGAGATAGTTGAAAAGCGCGGTACGCGCGGTGCCGATGTGGAGGTGGCCGGTCGGGCTCGGCGCCATGCGCGTCACGACCTTCTGCCTCTCGAAAATTGACATAGTATCCGTTTAGTGTTCTCGTGCTACCTCCATGACGAGCGCGCTTATCTTCAGGGCGCTATCGGGCAGTGCGAACTCCCTCGCGTCGGCCGCCATTTCGTCGTAGAGCTGCTTGTCCTGCATGATACGGTCAATTTCGGCCCGGAGCAAGGCGTCGCTTACGTTCGCTTCCTCGAGGACGACGGCCGCACCGGCGCGCGCGTACGCGTACGCGTTCGACCGCTGGTCGTGACTTATCTCCTCCGGAATGGGAATGAGAATGGCGGGTTTGCCGTGGAGCGCTATCTCGTAGATCGACGTGCTCCCCGCGCGCGACACGATGATGTCAGCGGTGCCATAGACGTCATTGAGCGTCGCGGCATCGAGAAACGGCGTCGGCCGGTAGTACGCCTTGAGACTCTCGTTGGTGATGAGCGTCTCCGCGGAGAGTCTCGTGACCTCGAAGTTCGCCTTCCCCGTTTGGTGAACGATGGTGTAATCAGGGAGAAGCTCATCGAGAGAGTCGAGTATGAGCTGGTTCACGCGCTCCGCTCCCTGGGAACCACCGGT
>DASTSP010000038.1:0-28825 GCA_035760625.1 Minisyncoccota bacterium
GGGGAGGAGGCGCTCGCCGAACGCGGCTTCAAGGTCATCACGACCCTCGACTGGGAGCTCGAGGAGAAGGGTGAGGAGATAGCGAAGAAGTACGCCCTCAAGAACGAGAAGACGTACAACGCGTCGAACGCGTCGATCGTCGCCGCGGACCCATCGACGGGACAGATCCTCGCGATGGTCGGCTCACGCGATTATTTCGATAAGGAGATCGACGGGGCGTATAACATCGCGCTCGCCGAGCGACAGCCTGGTTCCGCGTTCAAGCCGTTCGTGTATGCCGAGGCGTTCAAGAAGGGATACTACCCCGAAACGGTCGTCTTCGACCTCCGCACGCAGTTCTCGACCGCCTGTAAGCCTGATAACTTCACCTCCGAGGGGAACTGCTACTCTCCGGACAACTACGACCACAAGTTCCGCGGCCCCGTGTCGCTCCGAAACGCGCTCGCGCAGTCCCTCAACGTTCCCGCCGTGAAGGTCCTCTATCTCGCCGGACTGAACGACTCATTGAAGCTCGCGCGTGACATGGGTATCACGACCCTCGGCGACGCGGGCCACTACGGCCTCACGCTCGTCCTCGGCGGCGGCGAAGTGCGTCTCGTCGATATGGTGGGCGCGTACGGCGCGTTCGCGAACGAGGGCGTGAAGAACGAGCTCCAGAGCATCCTTCGCGTCGAGGACAGCTCGGGGAACGTCATCGAGGAGTTCAAGCCCGAGTCGAAGCGCGTTCTCGACCGCGACGTGACGCTCCAGATCGCCGACGTGCTCTCGGACAACGTCGCGCGAACGCCGCTCTACGGTCCGAACTCGCCTCTCTACTTCCCCGGACGCGACGTCGCCGCGAAGACCGGAACGACGAACGACAAGCGCGACGCATGGGTCCTCGGCTTTACGCCGAACCTCGTCGTCGGCGCGTGGGCGGGGAACAACGACAATAGTCCGATGAGCGAGATATCGGGACTCGTCGTCACGCCGCTCTGGCGCGCGTTCATGGACGAGGCGCTGAAGAAGGTCGAACCGAAATCCTTCGCGCAAGCGCCGCGCACACCTGACACGGCGAAGCCGGTCCTCCGGGGCGTCTGGTTCGACCTAAGCGGCTTCGCATCCGCCGACGTGAACGGCCTCACCTCGTCGTCCATGAACCTCCTCAATGCGGTCGCCGGAGCGCACTCGATACTCTATTTCGTCGATAAGAGCGATCCTGGAGGGCCGCAACCCTCGAACCCGAACGACGACCCCCAATTCCCGCTGTGGGAGTACCCGGTCTCCATCTGGAAACAGCAGATGCTCCAATCGGCCGGATATTAGTTCTTAAAGAATGTCCTTCGGCGCACTTCGCTCGCCGAGCGTCTCGCGAAGGTAATTGAGGATATGGCGCTTCTCGATCGCGACCTTCGTCTTCACCATACCCGACGCCTGAACGGAGAGCGTCCGCGACCGTGGGTTGTACGAACACCGGTCCGGTGAGAGTCGTATTTCGAAGAGTTCCTCGAGCGCCGCGCAGAACGCGGCGATGACGCTCTTTTGAGGCGCACGGAGTGTTTTTCGGTACTTCTCGAAGAGCGAGCCGACCTTCACGATGCCCGTGCCGCGCCGTCGTTTCGGTTCACTGCCGTTACCGCGTGCGTCGTTCGGTAGCCTCATTTGTTCATCGGCATGACGAGGTACCGAAGCGAGCGGTCATGCGCGTTCTCGATGACCATCGGTCGGCCGACGCCCGCGCACTTGAGGATGACGCTGTCGTCCTGAACGTGGGGGAGCGCCTCGGTGATGTACCGTTGATTGAAATTAAGGGTAATCTCCTCGCCGTCGACGTTCGCGGGTACCGATTCGGTCGTCGCGCCCGCCTCACCGCTCCATGCGGAGAGCGTGAGCGCTCCCTTCCCCGCGGTGAGCGTGAGCTGCATGAACTTATTGAGAAAGATGCTCGTCTTCTTCAGGGCCTGCGAGAGGTCGCCCGTGAGGAGCGAGATGTTCGTTTTATACTCCTTCGGAATGATCTGCTCGTAGTCGGGAAACGTCCCATGAACGAGCCGCGAGGTGATGTAGATCTTACCGACGCGAAGCGCGCACTGGTTCTCGTTTATAAAGAGCTCGACGTCGCCTGACGCTCCTTCGGTAACGCGTGCGAGTTCTAGCGCGTTCTTATACGGGATGAGAATGGATTCACCGAGCGAGACGTTCTTTTGCGGTACGGTCTTCTCCATGAGGCGGAACGAGTCCGTGGCGACGAATGTGAGCGAGTGCTCCTTTTTTTGGAAGATGTAGATGCTCCCAAGCTCCGGCTTGATTGAAGATTGCGACGCGGTGAACGCGGTCGTCTTCACACCGAGCGTGAAGAGTGGGCCGCTTACAGTGAAGGGGGTGCCGGAGACGCGCGGAATACTCGGGAAGTCAGCCGCGGGTATGCTCTTTATCTCCGTCCGTGACGCCTTCGCCTCGACGACGAGGAGGTCGCCCTCCGTCGAGAGTGTGAGCGTCGATTGGTTCACGAGATTCACCGTTTGAAGCAGGATAAGCGCGGGAACGGCGATCGTCCCATCCTCATCGGAGGTGACGGAAAGGGTTCCCTCGATACCTATCTCGAGGTTCGTCGCCTTCAATGTGAGCTCCGTCCCTTTCACCTCGAGGAGTACGCACTGGAGTACGGGGAGTGTGCTGTGCTTCGTACTTATCTTCGACACCACGTCGAGCGTTTCTCGGAAGACCTTCGTGTCGATCTGTATGTGCATAATCGTTTATTTCTTTTTTAAGAATTCCTCATACTCACTACTATTACGTATGTGGATGTGTGTATAGGTCCACTATACTTCCATTTTCACTCGTTTTTCATAAACCCACTCCCGTACAGACCTGTAGATAGCGGCGCGGACAACGATGTATCGAATTAATCGGTTCTTCATGAAGTCCGGATTAAGAACCGAATGAAGAGCGGATTAAGTCCCTATCCGCACGACGTCCACAACTGACCGCGGCGCGTTTTCCACAAGGTCATCACGGGGTAAAGAACAGCTACGACTACTTAAGGAGAAGTCGCACCTGCGATACCTCCTCCTCGAGCTCTGGGTCCTCCTTAAGCTCACGCTTTATCTTCTCGCATGAGTGAATGACGGTCGTATGGTCGCGGCCGCCGAGCTTTTGTCCGATCGCCGGGTACGATACCTGGAAATCCTCACGGAGGATGTACATGATGAGTTGGCGCGGCTTCACGACCTCCTTACGGCGCGTCTTCTCATAGATGCTCGCGGGTTCGATGTCGAAGTACCGCGCGACCTTGTCGACGACGTCGGATACGGCGAGCGACTTCCGCGGTCGCGTGCTGTTCTTGATGAGGAGCTTCACCTCATCGAGGGAGAGCGCACGGCCGAGGAGCTGGGATTGACAGAGGATCGTATTGAGCGCTCCCTCGAGCTCGCGGATGTTCCCCTCGATGGTGTTCGCGAGGTGGTCGACGACGTCGTCGCTTAACGTAAGGGTATTTTGCGCCGCCTTCGAGCGCAGGATGGCGCTCCGAGACTCGATGTCGGGCTGTGGGATGTCGACGATCATTCCCTGTGAGAAACGAGACTGGAGGCGTGCCTCCATGTTCGACATGAGGGCTGGGTGAACGTCCGACGAGAACACGATCTGCTTGTTGTTGTCGTGCATCGCGTTGAAGAGGTGGAAGAGCTCCTCCTGCGTCTTCTCCTTGTTCATGAGGAACTGGACGTCGTCCATGATGAGCACGTCGTACTGGCGGTACTTATCCTTGAACCCGTTCGCGGTGCCGTTCTGGAGCGCGTTCATGTAGTCGACGGTGAAGCGCTCGCTCGTCACGTAGAAGACCTTCTTCCCTCCTCGCTTCAGCTGGTTCCCTATCGCCTGGATGAGGTGCGTTTTCCCGTGACCCGTCTTTCCATAGATGAAGAGCGGGTTGTACGCGATACCCGGCTTGTTGACGACCGTGATCGACGCCGCGTGCGCGAGCTCGTTGAACGGCCCGACGACGAAACTGTCGAACGTGTACTTCGGGTTGAGGTTGTCGCTCTTATTGATGTAGTACTCCTCTAAGGGAAGTGCGGCGTTCACCGTCTGCTTCTTCGATGCCTCCTGCTTACGCTCGTTCCGCTGGACGACGACGTACTCAAGCGAGCGCGCGTGAGGCGTGAGTTCCCGAAGCGTCTTTAAAATAAGCCCCTGGAACTTGTCCGCGATCCAATCGCGGACGAAGACCGAGGGGACTCCGAGGGTGACCGTACCATCTTCGAGTGAGACGATGTGCGTGTCCTTGAACCATGTCTTGAAGTTCGCGGACGTGATGGAGAGCTCTATATTGACGAGTACGTCGTCCCATAACTTCTTCACATCGATCTGCTCAGTTTGGATAATGCTGGTAGCGATGTTTGATATGGAACTCATACCTCTAGATAGCTGCGGATAACATGTAGCATTATACGTCCCTGTGGAAAACTGTAAACCGAACGCGCAAATGCGCGGTTTCCGCGGCGGGAGCGCACAGAGCGTGTGCACAACGTGTGGAGAGCAATGTATGCGCGAAAGGTCAATGGTCTTCGGCGAACGCGAACGATATTCTTGAAATCGCCGAAAATGTAGTGTAGAGTGTGGCGATAGCGAATATTCATCTATGCCAAAGCGAACCTACCAACCGAAGAAGCGCAAGCGAGCGACGACGCACGGGTTCCTCGTCCGCTCGAGGACGAAGTCCGGTGCGAAGGTGCTCGCGAAGCGCCGCCGCAAGGGCCGCGCGAAGTTGAGCGTATAAGCCGCAAAACCGCATGTTGCCGAAAAAAGAACGATTGAGCAGAGAGGACTTCAGTCGTTTTTTTTCGTCTGGGAAACGGCGGAACTCCCCCGCCCTCGGACTCGTCTACACGCCCTATCCGTCGCTCCACGTCTCGGTCGTCGTTCCGAAGAAGGTCGCGCGACGCGCCGTCGACCGCAATGTGATGCGAAGGCGAATCTATGATATCGTGAGACGTCACCGGGACGAGGTCGGCGCGACGGGAGTGTTCATCTTCCTCGCGAAGGCGCCGGCCCTTCGCATGCCGTTTGGCGCGCTCCGCGACGAGGTCATCGGCCTCATCACTGCGGCCTGCGGCCGATAACCACCCTATACATATATGAGCGCGATCTGGCATACCATCTTCTTCAACCCGATCTATAATAGTCTCGTCTACTTCATCGACGCGATACCGGGCGGCGACGTCGGTCTCGCCATCATCTGTACGGTCATCCTCGTGAAGACCATCATCCTCCCCATCTCTTTGAAGGCGGCTCGCACACAGCTCGTCATGCGCGAGCTCGAACCGAAGCTCGCCGAGATCAAGGAGACGCACAAGGACAATCGCGAAATACAGGCGCTAAAGACGATGGAACTCTTCAAGGAAGCGAAGGTAAACCCGCTTTCGAGCATCGTACTCCTCTTCGTCCAGATACCGATCGTCATCGCCCTCTACTTCGCGGTCTCACGAGGCGGCGGCGTTCCCCTTCCCGAGATAAACACCGCCATCCTCTACTCGTTCGTGCCGACGCCCGAGACGGTCAATATGATATTCCTCGGATTCCTCGACATCACGAAGAAGAGTCTCGCGCTCGCGGCGCTCGCCGGCTTCACGCAGTTCCTCCACACGCACCTCTCGCTTCCGCCGCATAAGCCGCGCGAGGAGAGCGCCGCGCCGAGCTTCAAGGACGACTTCACGCGGAGCATGCACCTCCAGATGCGGTACGTCATGCCGGTCCTCATCGGCTTCGTCGCGTACACGCTCGCGGCGTCGGTCGCGCTCTACTTCACCATCAGTAACATCATGGCGATCGTCCAGGAGTTCGTCCTTCGGCACAAGGGGTTGAAGGCGAAGCACTAGGAGGTCGAAAAAAGCGGGGGTACCCGCTTTTTTCATGTGCTCGTCGCGGTCTCTTCCGCTCGGTTCCCCAGGTCGTACATCCAGAGCGTGTTGTCGTTCTTATTTATGAGATAGACCTTCGAGCCATCCGCGCTCGCTCCCATCGTGAGGACGTCGACCTCGCGGCCGCTCTCGGCGAGCATATCCGATACGAGTTCGGACGTACCGAGCGCCACATCGACGCGGTAGAGCGAATCGCGGTACGAGAGGGTCCCCATGTACCACGCATCCGGGAAATCCGCCGCATCGAGCGAGTCCGGTATGCCACAGTAGAGGACGCTTCCCCAAGCGGGGGTCGAGGCACACTTCTCGGGAATGAGCGGTTCATCGAGCGTGGTCTCTCCTTCCGCCGCGAGAGCGACCGAGGTAACGCGTCCCGAACGAGCGAACGTCGTGACGATGCCGCCCGGATACGGAAGCGCCGTGAGGCCGGTCGCGCCATCGTGAACGTACGTGAGCTTGCCGTCATCGAGTCGGTAGACGTACCCGGTCGCGTGCGCGGTCGGCGTCGTGTACACGTAGAGCGGCTCTCCCCAAATCGGATGAACGTCTCGGAGCGGGATGTGGAACATCTCCGCGCCCTTCCCCTCGATGAGGTCGTACGCGTACCCGGATGAGCCCGCCGAACCCGGAAGGAGGTAATAGAGGCTCGTCGACGCCGCGCCGAAGCCGATATCGCGCGCCCCGGGCGGAAGCGACACGCCCTCGAGCTTCCCGGAGAGACCGTCGATGCGGCCGACGTCGGTGTTCGGTTCGCCGTTTTGGAGCGACGTCACGGCGACGTACGTTCCGTCACCGGAGAACGTCGCGCGCTCCGCGCCCGCGATTGTCGTGCCGCTCTCGAGCTTCTCCTCGCCGCTTCCGAGGTCGATCGAGTAGACGTGTCCCGTCCCCTGCTCGACGTACTCGATGCCGCCGGCCGTGAACGCGGCGCCCGCTACCGGCCGCGTCGTGAGCTGTTTGAGGCGCTCGGGTGTCCCCGAGGCGTCGACCGGCGCGACGTCGACGGTCGGCGTGCCAGGCATCTCCGGAGGGGGTGCGTCACCGAAGCCGAAGCGCGTGAAGACGTCGCCCGCGCTCTTCGGCGACCCGTGGACGAAGAGGTACACCCATGCACCGATGAGGAGAATGACGATAAGCGCGATGATGGCGATGATGAGCGGACGCTTCATATCATTTCAAACACCGGATCTTTCCGCACCCGGTCGCGGGGTCGGTGCTTATTCGTGTCGCGGTACCACCGAGCGACGCGCATTGGTCCGCGCACGTCGTCGCGCACGAGGCCCCGTCCGCGGAGCTCGAGTCATAGCCTTCTTGGCATATCCCGTTACTGTCGAACGGCGGCTTCGGAAGGCTCGCGATGAAGTCTTGACCGCTCGTCTGCGTCGACGGATCCGCTCCGCCGGAAGGCTTGAGGTCGACCTTCACGTTCTTATTCTCGAGGACATCAAGGTTCGTGAGGCCGCTGTAGATGGTATTGAGGACGACGAACGGGATGAGGAGGATGGCGAGGCCCATGAAGACGCCGAGGATGTCCTTCCGCGCCTCGGACTTGTCGGTGATGACGTCGCTCATCGAGTACTTCACGCCCGCCATGCCTATTTTGATGACGCCGATGATCGCCCCTACGGTGATGGTGAAGAGATAGATCGAGTTGATGTACGCGGCGATAGATGGATTTTGCTTGTCAGTAAGGCCCGGGATACCGACGAGCGGCACATACTGTTTCTTCCCGTCGTCGGCTGCGAAGACGAGCGTCGTCGTAAGGACGAAGAGAAACGCCGCGAGCGAACCGATCGTGAGGATTGAATGTCGTCGTCGTGTCATGTCTCTATTATAAACCCCGAACGGTCGGCTTAATCGAAGAAGATGGTAAAGCCGCCGCGGAGAAGTTGCGGGATGGCGCGCTTCGTCACGATGCGGAGGTCTATCGACGCGCTTCCCGTAGTGCCCTCTTTTGAAAGCGTGAGCGCGTTCGGCGCGCCGTCCGCGGGGGCCTCCGTGCCGTCTATCGTCCACGTGAAGTCCCCGTCATTTCGCGTCGTTCTCGCATCGAGGAAGTACGGCTCGCCGTAGACGGTCATCTCGTCGCCGATGAGCGGATTCACGTCGCTCATCGCCCGTTCGAGGAGGCCGCGGAGCGGGCTGTGCTCGTAGAAGATGAGCGTCGGCTCCGCTGAAACGAGGGGAATGGTTCGCTTGCCGATCGTGTCGCCGTCGTCGTTTATGACCTCGACGCTCAAGGTCTCTTTTCGGTAGCGCGTCATGGTGAGGTCGAGGACGTTCTTCCCCTTCACCGGTCCGCCGAGGAGGACATCGCCGCTCTCGGACCACTTGTACGTGTACGAACTCTCGGGGGCATCGGTACCGTCGTTCACGACCGCGACGGCGCGTATCGGCGCACCGTCGCTCGGTAGCGCCCGCCCGCGGTAGAAGTCGGGGACGTACGTCGCCGCTTCGAGGACGAGATCGACGACCGCCGGTCGTATGACCGTGGCCGCCGAGAGGGTCGGCGCGTTCTTTCGGACGAGGTCGGCTCGTACGGTCTTCGTCTCGCCGATCGCTCCCGCGGTCACGATGACGCTCCGCGCATTTCGGGTGTTCGGGAGCTCGGCGCCGTCTACGTACCAAAAGATGTCCGCGCCCACGGTGTCGACGGCGTAGTCGCTCAAGGACACTTCGACGCTCTCATGGGGCGCCGGGAACGCCGGAGCTTTAAGGAGGGTCACGAGGGACGGTGCGAGTTGCGCGAAGGCGTGTCCCGGGGACGTGAAAAAGACCGAAAATGTGAAGAATGCGACGGAAAGAGTGGCGAGAATCAACGAACGTCTCATATATATGTATAAGTGTAGCACGGCTACTCTTTGCCTTTCGCCATGCGTGCCCGCTCGAGCGCGCTCTGGAGCGAGCGGCCGAGCTTCGATTCACTTACGTACGTCATAACGACGTAGAGGGACTCCGCGGGGAGCATCTGGAGGAACGGTATGAACTCGACGATGGTCGCCCCCGCGTAGCGCGACCACGTCGAGCGCGAACCCTTCTGCTTCCACCAGCCGCCTTGCTGGCGGCTTAGCGTCCAGAGGAAGAGGACGAGGGACATGAGGAACGAGAGCGCGGTCGCGACGACGACGCCGATGCCGGTCACGTCGAGCCCATCGAGAATATCCTTCACTGCGGCGACGACGAGGATGACGCCGGGAAACGAAGGCGTATCGGGCGGCGTATCGAGAAGGAGTCGCTCGTCTCCCTCGTCGTACGCGATACCGGCGTCGGAAAGCGCGCGAAGCTCGTCGGCGAGGGCCGCCTCCTCCTCACGCCGGCGAGAGCTCGCCCGCGGTCTCGCTGCACCATCATCCGCTCGGGCTCGCTCTCCCTCCGGAACCGTCCCCCCGCGGCGCGCCTCCGCCTTCCGAATGAGGTCGGCGCTCGTGAGGCGCGCCTCGTGCTCGCGCTTGAAGCGCGAGGTCGCGTTCTCGATGCCGCGCGCTCTGTCGCGCTCGTCGGCGTTCTCTCGTGCGTTCTCTGCCATGGTTATGCGGCGTCGCTACCAAGCTCCTTCTTCGCCTCCTTGATGCGCAGAAGTTGCGATGGGTCGGACGTGATGATCTGGTCCTCGGTGTACGAGGCGATGACCTTGATCGCGACGTGCTTGAGGCCGACGAAGAAGATACCCTCGCCGACGCCCGACTCGAGGAGCATGAACTTCTCCTCGTCGGTGAGATTGAAGACGCTCTGGAGCGTATCGACCGCGGTCGGCGACTGTTTCATGAGGAGTTGTATCGACGAGTTCGTGATCATCGGCACGCCGTAGGGCGAGCGAAGGAAATCGTCGACGTCCTGCGTGATCGTCGAGAGGCCGAGGTAGTACTTGCGTCCGCGCTTCGCTATATTGTGGAGGAACGCCGCGGTGTCCTCCGACTTGAGCATCCACCAGGCCTCGTCGATGACGAGGAGGCGTTTTTTGAGTTCCCGTCGCACCTCGCCCCAGATGTGGTTCGTGATGATGTACATCGCGATGGTCTTCAGCTCCTCCTCCATATCGCGGAGCGAGAAGACGACGAATTTTTGGTTGATATCGACGTTCGTCGGCTCGTTCATGAAGCCCGACCACGTTCCCGACGTGTACTTTTGGAGCCGTTGCACGAGCGATTCGCTCCCTTCCATGCCGGCGAGAACCATCTCGAAGTCGGAAAGTAAGGGCGGCGGAAGGTCGCGGTAGTCGCCCGAACCCGTTATGTCCTTGAGCGCGTAGACCTCGTGGAGCGCCGCATCGATGATGGAGTCCTCTTCCGGCGAAAGGCCGCCGAGCATGAGCCTGAAGAGCCCGACGAGTTCGATGATGTGCGAACGAAGGAGCTCCTTCGGGTTCTCGTCGGGGAGCGGTATCGGAAGGTCGAACGGATTGATGTGGTGCGTCGACGAGAGCGAGATGTCGAAGAAGCGCCCGCCCGTCGCCTCGGCGAGGTACTCGTACTCGTGCTCGGGGTCGATGACGATGACCTCGGTCCCGAACATGAGGGAGCGGAGTATCTCGAGCTTCGTCGTGTACGACTTTCCCGCGCCGGAGGTGGCGAACGTCACCGAGTTGTAGTTCGTGAGCTTGAAGCGGTCGAAGAGGACGAGGGAACTGTTGTGGCGGTTGATGCCGTAGAGGATGCCCGTGTCGGACGTGAGGTCGAAGGACGTGAATGGGAAGAACGACGAGAGGGGCGACGAGTTGAACTTGCTGTGGACGAGGAGTTTGTCGGTGACCGTCGGAATGACGCTCATGAACCCGTCCTCCTGCTGGAAGAGCGCCGGTTTGATGTACACGAGACGCGTGTCGAGGATGCCTCGTATCTCCGTCTCGACCTTGTTGAGGTCGGCTTCCGTGTCCGCGTATATCGCGATGTAGAGTCCGACGTTGAAGAGCTTCTCCTCCGCTTGCTGGAGCTTGTCGCGAAGTTCCTCGAGGTTTCTATACGCGGCGTCGAGCTGCGGGTCGCGGACCATGCCCTTCTCGGCGCGCTCGTTGATCTGGCTCTGCACCTCGGCGACCTTCTTCTGGAACTTCTTCAGTGTCTCCGCGGTGTCGATCGGATGAATGACGATGGAGACGTCTATCTCGCGCTCCATGTTGAGGACCGGCTCGAGCCAGCCGTCGTTGAGGTAGCGGGGATACGAGACCGCGTAGAAGACGCGGGAGAGCTTCCCGCTCACGTTTATGGAGCGCGGGTTGATGCTGATCGCGGACGGTGCGATGACGTCCGGGAGCGAGAGTACCGCGTCAGCCGCGGTGCCCACCGCCTCGGTCTTCTTCTGTTGTATGAAATCGAAAAGTCCCATGGTCAACGTTGCGGCGCCTTCGTGAGGTCCTCCGGATTGAAGATGTGGTAGAAGAGCTCGACCAGTTCCTCGGTCCCGAGGGGCGCCGTCCTGATGCCGATCCTAGCGAGTCCCTGCTCGACGACCGAGACGCGCTGTTCGAGCTGGGTCCGGTCCTCGAAGAACTTGTCGTCCCGCGCCGCGGTCGTCTTCGGCTTGAGGAACTTCGAGATGCCGCCGACCTCGAGATTGACCGGCGTGTACGGCACGATGACGAAGAAGTTCTTCGTCATGATGTCGACCTGCTCGGTGAACGAGCTCACGAACTCCATGTACTCGCGAAGCTGAATGCGCATGAGGTCGTTGTACTGTTCGCCCTCCCGCGCGCGGAGGATCTCGAGGTACGGCCGGATATCGAGACGCCGCGACTGCACGTATATCTGAACGGAGAAATCGATGGAGTTGAGGAACGCTTGGTACTGCGAGAGGATGGCCTGCTGTTCGTCCTGCGATTTGAGCGCGAAGTTCACCGATGATGCGAGGAGGACCATGCACATCTGACCGCTCTTCAGGACCACGACATCGTCATGGATGTCGCGGACGGGAACGAACTGTTGTGAAGCGTTCTGTTTAGCCATGGGGATCTGCGGGTATTTGCGTCTCGAGCTTTCGGGAGAGCTCGTGTATCGAGTTGCGGTTCGCGAACTCGAGCTTCGGGACCGCGACGTCGGAGGTGTCGGTCCGTTCGATGACCGATTGCTCGGCGTCCTTTCGCCAGAGGTAGAGCTTCCCCTTCCCCGCGTACGAGAGGAAGGACTCGAGGAATATGGAGAACGGACGATTATTGACGCGATGGAACGCGAGCGAGCCCGCGAGGATGCCGAAGGGTAGTCCGAAAAGGAGGAAGAGGAGCGTCGGGAGCGATACCCAGAGGATGACGAGGATGCCGACGCCGCCCGCGACGTACACGAACTGTTTCCAGGTGAGGGGCCCAATGATCTTGTCCTCTATTTCGATGAACTGTGGAACTTCGAATCGCATATGCTCATTGTACCCTACTCATGGCGCGCGGAGCCGCGGCGACCGTGGAAGGTCACGCGGCGCCCGGTCCCTTCGACTGTTTCACCGACTCGATGTCGCTCTGCATCGTGCGCCGCGGCGCTATCGCGCGGAGAACCTCCTCGCGGGTGAGCGGCTTTCTCCCAAGAGGGCCGACGGGCGGCTCGGGCCTGAATTCAAGACGCTCCTTCACTTCTCTTGCTTCGGGTGAAGCAATTGGAACTCCTTCTACTCGAGAGAAAAAAATCCTCAATTTGTTATCTACATTTGAAGCCACTTCTTCAGAGAGGCCGATTTGCTGCATGAGGAGGCTTCGAAGCTGCGACTTTGAATAAAAGCCAAGCATGACATCGCCGACCAAATCCACAAAATCAAAATTTTGAATACCATTTTCAGTCATGAGTACCTTCAAAAGCCGGGCTGTCTCGACCGATCTATATGCCTCTTGAAGACTCGGAGAGATCTTTTGAAGGGCAACCATCCGCATGTCATTTGTTATTGTCATATGCTATACGCCTACACCAAATTGTTTACCATATGGGCTGGTAGTCAACCAATCATACGTTGGGTCAGAATCAGCACTTTCAACCGATTTGTATTGATCCATAAATGCCTCTCGTATTTCTTTTTGATCCCCGATAGAAAGTGTACCGTCTGCTCTAATTTTATCGAGCACCTGCACAGGCAACTTTGTTGCGAGTGGCTTGAGAACTTTCTTTGGTAACTTTGCCATGTCGCCTGGCTTCATACTCAAGATGAAGCTCGAATCGAGCGTCTTGGGTTCCCCCTTCTCTTTAGTGTTTATGGTCGTGCCCGTTGCCAACTTTGCGAGAGCATTCTCTCGAGCGTCGGATACCAACTTTAATTCGGTCGGCGTGAGTTTTTTCTTGAGGTCGTCCATCTGTGAGCCGGTGAGGCGTACCGCGTGCTCCTCCTCCGAGAGGTACGCCTGACCGAGCGCGTCGAGCTGATCCGCGTTCGCTTTCGAAAGGAGTTGCTTGTTGTCTATGTAGAGTTCAGCGAGGTGCTTCGCGCGTTTCGCACCGAGGTCCGCCTTCTCCTTATCCGTAAGTTTATCGCTCTTCATGAGGCCGTCGACTTGATTTTGAGTCATGAACGCGACGATCGCTTCGCGCTGTCCCTGCTCCATCTCCTCGAAGTCCTTGATGGTCGCTTCGGCGACCATGCGCTCGAATTTGATACGCTCCTGATCGTTCGCAAAGCTCGTCGCAGCGAGTCTGGGGATGCCGTGGAGCTTGACACCCGTCGCCTTATCGGTCGCTTCCTGAAGTTCCGATATCTTGTTGATGTTCGCCTGGCGTGCCGCCCTCTCCTTGTCGTACTTCTTCACGCTTTCATATGAATCGGAACCACCGAACTTCGCCTCTTCTCCATGGTGTAGCGCCTCGCGGACTCCCTTATCACCGCCCGCAGGTGCGGCGGCAATGAATCGAGCGGTCTTCAAGCCGGCACCGCGCAAGCTCTTCCAGCTCGACTTGCTCGCCTCGGCGTCGAGGTGTTCGTACTTCTCCTTGAGATAGTGCGAAGCACGGCCGACCGTGTTTCGGCCCACAATACTCTGCACTTTACCCCGAGCGGTGTTCGCGATGCCCATCGCGAACTTGCCTCCCTTTCCGCTCATGCTCGAGGCGATCATGAGCGCCGCTATCATGAAGAAGATGATGACGGTGAAGTTGAGAATAGTACTGAAATTATTGCTCCCTGCCGCTATTACGTCCGCGAAACCATCTTTACTCCCTCCGGCACCCGCACTTATTCCAAGCTTGAGGCCGTCTATCATCTTTATCGATATGAGCATAAGCAAGAGAAAGAGCGGCGCGAAGAACGAGTAGCTCATGAGCTTCGACCAGAGGTCTGACGCGAACTTCTCGGTTTGGGGGAAGACCGTCGCCGCGAAGAGGACCGGCGAGGCGACCATTATCAAAACGATGGCGACGAAGCGAACGACGAGGAGGAGCGCGGCGGCGAAGAACACGAACGCGGTGATGAGCATGAATATGCCGCCAAGGAGGAAGAAGGAGAAACTTTTCTGGGAAGCGAACAATTCCGGTAAGATGGTGCCCCCTTTTGCATTGTATATCGTGATAATGCCAAGTTGCGACGTGAGCGTCTCGGATATCTGACCAGTGCCGGTGGTTAGCGAGTTGTAGATTTGAACCGATGTGAAGTTCGAGACGTCGACGATCGCCTTCACGAAGAAGAGACTGAAGTTGATGAGGAGCGCGCCGACGATGATGCGCGAGAGAAAGCGCTTCGTGTCGGCACTATCGGGGTCGATGATGGTGCGGATGCCGACGTAGATGAACCCGAAGATGAACGCGAGATTGCAGATGTCGCGAATCAGGGACCATAAATTACTTATCGTATCTCCGAAAGGAGTTCCGGAGCCGAGACGGGTGCCCATCTCGAAGACAGTGAACTTCAGTGCGTACTCGAAGAGCTGTCCTCCCATCCACGTGATGACCGCCGAGAACGACAGAAAGATGTTGCCTATGAAACTAACGATCGCATCTATCGCCATTGAGCCAAACCCAAGGACATCGGCATGTGCAGATGTCGGCATCAAGACAATGACGAGTAACGCGCTCACGAGCCAGATCTTCACTATGCGGTTTTTCGGGAAGCGCGGCATACGTTAGTTCGAAAGGTTCACGCGGATGGTGTAGCTCGTCATATCCGTCGGCCGGACGTTGAAGAAGAACGAGCTCGGCGTCGACGTCGCGATGCACGACGTGTCGGTCGCGCTCGCGTTCCGGCAGAGCGTGTACGTGCCGCCCGCCGAGGGCCACGAGACGAAGGGCGCGAACGCGTCGCCGCCCGCGGTATCGGACGGCCACGCGGCGTACGAGACGCCAGACGGCGTCGCGCCCGTCTTCGCGAGCGTGAGCGTCGTCCGCTTCGTGCCGGAGGGAACATTGACGAGGAACGCGGTCACCTCGCTCCCGTTCGCCGCGACCGACTTGTTGCCGTCCGCGGGCGTGAGCGAGTACTGCGTCGTCGCGCCGGGGGTCGGCGTCCTCCCATCGCAGTCGTGGTCGATGTCGTCCTTGAGGCCCGCGATCTCGTCCGCGAGGCTTCGAATGGTGCCGATGCGGAGCGTGACCGTATCGCTCGGCGAGTGGAGCGCGCCCGACGATTGGTACGCGATGAAGCGCGACATAAGGGTCGTCTTCGCGTCGGGCGTCGAGTTCGCGTTGTATTTCGCGTAGAGGAGGTCGAGCGCCGTCTGCGGCGTCGTCGAACTCTGAAGAAGGAGGAAGTCGCTCCTGAACTCGTTGAGGCGACCGATCGCGCTCTCCGAGACCGAGAGCGCGGTACGCGCCGTCGCGAGCGCCTCGATGAGGTCGTCGGGGATGTCCTCGCTGTGGCACGAGTTGCCGTCACCGTACGTGCGGTCCTTGTACGTCTGTGCGTCGAGGAGCATCGATATCTCCTGACGGACAAGATCTCGGTACTCGGTCTCCTCCTTGATCGGGTTATCGAAGACCGAGAGCGAGCCCTGGTCCGGAACCGTCGGGTCCGTCTCGTGGTCGAGCCGGTCGAAGTACGAGCCGGAGCCAGAATCGTTGAGACCGGCGAGCCCGCCGGCGCTACTGAAGACGTTGCTGACGAGCTGGGAGAAGAGCGCGCTTAAGAGTTCGTTCACCTCATCCGCGACGACGAGACGCTCGCCAGGCTTGTGGAGCACGTTGTTCAGCTGGTCTTCGATGACCGTCCCAGGCGTAACGATGGGGCACGCGCTCTCGTCGAAACCGTCGGGGTTGTCCGGGCTCGGTTTACAGGTCGGGTCTTTCATCGACATGAACCCGTTCCCGAAGCTAAGGAGCGCGAGCTGACGGTCCTGGTTTCCCGCTACCTTCGCCTGGAGGACGCCGCTCGTCTCGAGGAGCGCGCCGTAGGGGTTGTTCGAGGGCGTCTGCGTCATCTGGAACCACCCGTCCCAGCCGCCCGCGAGGAAGTCGCCGTTGAGGAAGCCGTCGACGTTCTTCACGACGTCGGTGAGCGTACACTGCGCCTGGTAGTTTCGCGTATCGCGGTACTGGGTATCGAGCGCGATCTTCACGTCGAGCGCGAACGGCGAACAGAGGAATTGGAGGTCGTCGCTCTTCCAGATGAAGTTCCCGACGGCCTGGTCGGCGACGTCCCTCGTGAACTTGTTGATGTCCTGGACGAACGTCGGGTTCCCCTTGAAGCCGTGATTCACCCAATCGGTCGTCGACTTGATCATCTCCTTGATGACCGCATTGACGAGTTGCCACGCGATGGAGTCGAGCGTCGACTCTTTGATTTGGAGATAATTTGCGGCAAACGATGATACAGCGTTGTACGCTTCCGAGGCAGCGTCAGCTATCCAACTTCCATAGTTGGCGATGTAGTTCGTTATATCGATGACAGCAAATTGCGCCTCGGCCTTCTGCGGACGGAGCGTCGAGAGCGAGACGGGTGTGGCAAGGAGCGAGACGGTGAGGAATCCCGCGACGGCGGCTGATACGAGCTTCTTTTTTCGAAGGAAGCGCATCATGACTTGAGGAAAAGGTAGAAGAATCCGCCCGATTCGTCGGCGCCGTAGGTCGCGCCGTATGCGGTGAGCTTCTTCGCGATGTTCTCGAAGGACGTCCCGAGCGCCGTCTGCACGTCCTTGTGGCCGCGCACGCGCGCGAGCGTGTAGAGCGGGTCGGTGAGTCCGACCGACGCCGCCTCGACGTCGGTCTTGAGGCCCTCGACGGCGTTCAGAAACGCGAGGTGCTCGGCGACGAGGTCGTCCGGGACGCTCATGCGGAGCGCGTCGGCGATCGTGCCCGCGTATTCGTCGCGAATGGGGCCAAGCGCGTCGAGAAGCGAGGCGTCGTTCGTCGAGAGCGCCTTTTCGAGTATCGTCATCTCATCGTCGCCGTTTCGCGAGTGCGCTTTGAGAACGTCGCCGAGCGCGTTCCCGTACGCGCGGACGGATTCCGGAGAGGTCGGCGTTGTCGTGAGCTCGCTTCGCGAATGCGTTTTGCTCCTCGTGTTCGCGTTGATGGCACTGACCGCGTTCCCGACGAGTTTCGACGGGTCTTTGAAATCCTCCCCCTTTATCTTCCCGTCGAGGTAGTCCGCGAAGAACGCCTCGGAGAACTTTCCGGTGAAGGTCGTCGGAGGCGTGTACGTCGCGTCCTCGCCCGCAGAGAGCGGGGTCGGCGTCGCGATGGCCGAGAAGACCTGCGCCTCGAGCCCGTCCTTCCAATCGGCGACGCCATCCCCGTCCGTGTCCTCGATCGGGATGGCCGCGCGCTCGGGCGCCTTCACGACGACGGCGCCGCCCGCCGGTTCGTCACCAGAGGCGGACCGCAGGTGGAAAGCGCCGAGGATGATGAGCACCCCGACTACGACCGCGCCTCCTATACGAAACGTTCCTTTCACACGAAAGTTGTATACTCATAAAGTATAGCAATTGCGCGGATAAACTGTGGGTAAAATGGCGATAACCTGTGGTTAACCGAAGGATATTCTCGTCACTTCGGGTGCACGGAGACGGCGCTCGCGAGGGCGAGCCACCCGTCGAGCGAGAGGTCCTCGCCACGGACGTTCTCCGGGATGCCGAGTGTGGAAAAGATGTGGATGAGTTCTTCGCGCGGGAGGAGGGCCGTGAGGTTTCCGAGGAGCTGTTTCCGGCGAGACGCGAATCCGGCGCGTACGACCTCGAAAAAAAGCGCTTCGGAGAGATCACCGAGGCGTTCCCGCGAGATATCGGTGACCGCGATGATCGCCGAATCCACCTTCGGCGCGGGGGTGAAATTCCCCTTCCTCACCGTCTCGACGTATCGAGGTTCGCCGAAAACCTTGACGGATAAGGATAAAATCGATTCCTTCGAGTCGCGGGCAATGCGCTCAGCGACCTCTCTTTGGACGAGGAACACGAGGCAGGATGGCTGGTGCGCGGCCGCTAAAAAAGCGCGAAAAAGGAGCCCGGAGAGATAGTACGGAATGTTCGCGACCACCTTGTACGCCTTCGGGAGGTCGTAGTCGTCGAGCACGAGGGAACGCGCGTCGTCGTGAAAAATGACTAGTTTTTTAGCCTTTATTTCCCCTGGAAACGTCTCCTGGAGCGCGTCGATAGCGCGCCGGTCGGCTTCGATCGCGACGACCGTCGCCCCGCGCGAGAGGAGGTCGCGGGTGAGAACGCCGGTCCCCGGCCCTATTTCGAGGACGGTGTCGCCCGCGCCGACGGAGGCGGCGTCGGCCATTTTCCGCGGTATGTTCGGATTATTGAGAAAATGCTGGCCGAGAGACTTCTTCGCCGTAATGGAGGGAGGGTTTTCGGGCATACGGAGAGTATAGGTCCTCGGTACGGAAATCGAAAATCAGTCGAGCCAGATGGTTCGCTCGAACCCTGACTCACCGGGGTTCGCGCTCTCGATGAGCTCGCTCCGGATGTCGCTAAGGAACGACGAGGGAACGTTTACCCGCTGGCTCCCGAAGATGGTGCGCATGTGCGCGTACGAGAGGAAGACCTTCTTCTTCGCGCGCGTGAGCGCGACGTAGAAGAGGCGCCGCTCCTCTTCCTCGTCGACGCCCTCGGCGTCGAGACGCTCGTGGGGGAAGAGCCCCTCCTCGAGTCCGGTGATGAAGACGTACGCGAACTCGAGTCCCTTCGCGGCATGGATGGTCATGAGGCGGACCGCATCGAACTCCTCCCTCTCCTTGAGCTCGTCCTGGTCGGAGCCGAGCGCGGAATCCTCGAGGAGCGCTTCGACCGCCTCCTCGGGTGGAAGTTCCGCGTACTTCGTGCCGAGGGACACGACCTCGCGCACGTTCTCGAGTCGCTCCTGTCCCTCCTCGCCGTCCTTCTTGTAGCTCTCTTCGATGCCCGAATGTCGCATGATGAACGCGATGGTCTCGTGAACGGGATGCTCCGCAGCGTACGCTCGGATGTCCTCGATGATCTTCTCGAACGCCTCGACCTTCTCGCGCGTCGCCCTCGGAAGCGTCTCGGCCTTCCCTTCGACGACCTTGAGCACGGTCACCTTGCCGATACCGCGTGCGGGCGTGTTGATGATGCGCGCGAGGTCGGCGGTCGAGTCGGGATTCATCGCATAGCGGAGGTACGAGAGAACGTCCTTCACCTCCTTTCGCTCGAAGAACTTCGTGCCGAGCATTTGGTACGGCACCTCGTAGGCGATGAACGCCTCCTCGAGAACGCGCGACTGGAAGTTCGTTCGGAAGAGGACGGCGATATCGCTCGGATTTGCGCCATTTTTTATGAGTTCTTTCGCCGTCCCCGCGACATACTCCGCCTCGTCCGCACCACCCATTCCCGCGTAGAGCGAAATGAGCTCACCGGGGTGGTTCCGCGTGAAGACCTTCTTCTCGGGGCGATTCACGTTCTTCTCGATGACGTCGTTCGACGCTTCGATGATGGTCTGCGTCGAGCGGTAGTTCTCCTCGAGCATGATGACCTTCGCCGCGGGAAAGTGTCGCTCGAACTGGAGGATGTTCTTCACGTCCGCACCGCGCCAGCTGTAGATGTTCTGGTCGACGTCGCCGACGACGCACAGGTTCCCCCGCTCCCCGACGATGAGACGCGCGATCTCGAACTGCACGCGGTTCGTATCTTGGTATTCATCGACATGGACGTACGCGTACCGCTCGCGGTACGACGCGAGGATCGGCGGATGGTTCCGGAGCATCGCGAGCGTCTTCGAAAGGAGGTCGTCGAAGTCGAGCGCGTGCTCTTCGCGGAGGATGTCCTCGTAGTGCTTCCACGCCTCGCCCGCGACGCGTGCGGGGAAGCTCTTCGCCTTCTCGAGAAATTCCGCGGGCAAGATCGCGTCGCCCTTCGCGCGGGACACCATGCTAAGCATGCGTCGCGGCTCGAACTCCTTCGGGTCGTATCCGGCGCGGACGAGGGCTTTCTTCATCGCCGCAGAGGAGTCGCTCCGATCGTAGATGGTGAAGTGCTTCTTTATGCCGAGGACCTCGTGATGCTCCCGGAGCATACGGACGCCGAGGGCGTGGAAGGTCGTCACGGTCGGCACCGCGTCCCACGACGCGCGCTCGCTCCCTCGGTATCGCCTGAGGAGGTCCATGGCGCGCTCGTGCATCTCCTTCGCCGCCTTGTTCGTGAACGTGACGGCGAGGATGCGCTCGGGTGCCGTACCCGTAAGGATAAGGTGGATGATGCGATGGGTTATGACCCGGGTCTTCCCGGAGCCCGCACCGGCAAGGACGAGGAGCGGTCCTTCGGTCGTCAAAACAGCGTTCTTTTGAGCCGCATTTAAGCCCTCGAGGTGATGTTCATCGTGCATATCCGTTCGTTAGGCATCAACTATAGCATGCGACCTCGGAACCTCTCCCCACCCGTTTTCATAGCCGCTTCATACGCTGCCTTACCATTACACAATAAAAGTGCCTGTCTGGGAAGACCTAAATCGCGGCTCGGCAACGGGCTAAAATCGTCTTCATAAATATCCTGTGGACAACGCTCTTTGGCAAGGTTGACCCCCCTCCCCGCTTGGCTATGATGGTACACGGTGAAAGTGACAGTTCGCCGGGAGCGACGAGACGTCTGCTCTTTTTAGTTTCAGCGATACCGTACCGGAAGCACTGCGGAGAGACCATAACACACGTATATAAAACAGTTCTCACAAGATTCTGGCCGCGCTCATAAGGGCAGGACGACGCGACAGATGACATACGGAAGCGTGAAGCGGCTCGTTCTCGAGCTCATCGCCATTTACGGGGTCGTCGCCGTTCCCATCGTGAACGCCGGCGTCCTCTCGCTTTTCAACCGCGAGGCGGCCGCCGCTCCCACGGAGACCGCGTTCGAGGAGAATCAGAGCGCACAGTTCGTACCGCTCCTTCGGGCGGCGACGCACTCCGACCCGAATCCCGCGAAGGGAGGCGGCGACATCATCGTCGAGGACGGCGCGCTCGTCCCGGCGGGCGCCGCGCTCTCCGACCAGAAATCGACCGCGAAGTCGAACAACGGCGAGATCAGCCTCTATACGGTCCGCGAGGGCGATACGCTCTCGCAGATCGCGGAGATGTTCGACGTCTCGGCGAAGACCATTCTCTGGGCGAACAATCTTTCGAGCGCGAACAACATCCATCCCGGTGACGAGCTCGTCATCCTCCCCATCACGGGCGTTCGCCACGTCGTGAAGAAGGGCGATACGCTCCAGACGATCGCGAAGAAATACGATGGTGACGTCGACGACATCATCGCGTACAACCAGCTTTCGTCGGCGTCTGACATTTCCGTCGGAGAGACGCTCGTCGTCCCGAACGGCGTCATCAGTACGCCGACTCCCGCGCCGGTCCTCGCCTCCCACCCGACGTCGCAGGCGCGCGGCGTTTCGACCGGGAACGGCAGTTCAGGGTTCATCAACCCGGTCCCCGGATCAGTGAAGACACAAGGCATCCATGGATACAACGGCGTCGACCTCGCCGCACCGATCGGCACGCACATTCGCGCCGCGGCGGGCGGAACGGTCATCGTCGCGAAGACCTCGGGGTGGAACGGCGGCTACGGACTCTACGTCGTCATCCGTCACCCGAACGGCGTGCAGACCCTCTACGCGCACATGTCGAAGGTAGCCGTCACGGTCGGTCAGCAGGTCGCGCAGGGCGAGCTCATCGGGTACGTCGGTTCGACCGGCCGTTCGACGGGACCGCACTGTCACGTCGAGGTGCGCGGCGCGCGAAACCCGTTCTAATGGAAACATTTAAACCCCCCGACCTTCGGTCGCGGGGGTTTTTCCTATTCACCGCTACTGCCGTATGGTGAACGATGTCACCGAGGGGTAGCCTCGTTCGTCGACGTTGTACGTGAAATCGGCTGTGTGAGTCGTCGTTCCATCGGTGTATCGGACGGTCCCCGCACCGCCGTGCGCCTCATAGCCGGTTATGTCGTACGACGCGGTCGCGCTCGATGTCGACGTCGTCGCCTCCGCGATCAAATCGTCGAGATTCGCGGTCACGTACGACTCGACCGTCTCTGGCGCGACGGTCGTGGTCGTCGTCCCGATCGCCGCCGTGTCGGCTGGCGTGGTCGCCGGGCTTTTCATAAAAAAGACGATGGCGATGACGACGACGATGATCGCGAGGATGAGAACCCAGATGATGTTCGTTCGTGACATAGAGAAGTCCGCCCATCGTATCACGCTCGCATGAAGTTTCCATGAAACGTCCTGAACGGGTCCTGTAAGGAAGAGCGCCGACCTATGCCTTCACTCTGAAGTGGAGCGCTTCGAGGACGTGTGATTCTTTGATGTCATTGGAATCCTCGAGGTCGGCGATGGTTCGCGAGACCTTCACGAGTCGGTGGTAGCTCCGCGGCGAGAGTCCGAGCTTCTCGGCCGAGCGGCGTAAGAGGTCGGCGACGGAACTCGAGAGCTCGACGCGCTCTTCGATGTCGCGCGCGGTCATTTCCCCGTTCGTGTGAATGCCCGTTCCCGCGAATCGCGCGTGCTGGCGTTCTCGTGCCCGCGCTATCTTCGCGCGCGCCTCGTCGGTCTCCGACGTCTTCGTGACGGGTTCTCGCCGCTCGGTGAGCGTGCCGAAATCGACGTGCGGCACGGAGAGCCAGAGGTCGATGCGGTCGAGGATGGGACCGGATATCTTGTGCCGGTACGTTTCGAGCATCTGTGCGGCGTAGTCGCCACGCTCGTCGCCCGCGCGCGTCGGGTTCATCGCGGCGACGAGGATGAAGTCCGCCGGAAAGAGCGCGTTCGAGTGGACGCGCGAGATGGAGACGACCCGGTCCTCGAGCGGTTGGCGGAGCGCGTCGATGGCGCGTCGCTCGAACTCGGGGAACTCGTCGAGAAAGAGGACACCGCGGTGCGCGAGCGTCACCTCGCCCGGACGTGGTTGTGTGCCACCGCCGACGAGCGCGGTGTACGAGGCGGTATGGTGCGGTGAACGGAACGGCGGTCGTGACGAGATGCCTTCGCCCGTCCCCGCGATCGAATGTATCGAGGTCACCTCGAGCGCCTCTTGGGTGGAGAGTGGCGGGAGGATGGTTTGGAACGCCCGCGCGAGCATCGTCTTTCCCGTTCCCGGCGGTCCGACCATGATGACGTTGTGTCGTCCCGCCGCACCTATCATGAGACCGCGCTTCGCCGACTCCTGACCTCGAACGTCTTCGAGGCGGACGGTCCCTTCGTCCCAGAGGTTCGGTATCTGCGTGACGGGTGCCTCGGGGAGCGGTTCATGGTCTTCGCGCTTCAGGTCGAGGTGGCGGACGACCCCCATGAGCGTCCGCGCCGGCGTCACACGAATGTTCGGGATGAGCGCGGCCTCCGCGGCGTTCGTTTCCGGTACGATGCATTCTTTGAAGCCCAACTCCTTCGCGCGACGCACGATGGGGAGGACGCCGCGCACCGGTCGTAGCTCACCGTCGAGCGAGAGCTCACCGATGCACACCGTCTTCGAGACGTCGGCCACCATGTCGCCCGCCGCGATGAGGTACGAGAGCGCCATCGGGAGATCGAAGAGCGGACCCTCCTTCTTGAGGTCCGCGGGCGCGAGCGAAATGACGACCTTGTGGTTCTCGCTCTTCGGCGACTTGAAGCCGGAGTTCTTGATGGCGCTCCCGATCCTATCGCGTGCCTCCTCGACCGCCTTTCCCGGGAGGCCGACGACCGCGAACGAAAACAGACCTCGCGAGAGGTCCGTCTCAATGGTGACGATGTCCGCGCCGGTCACGGATGGTTGTGCTCCGAAGACGCGTGCGACCGACATAGGCTAGGTGAGCGCGTCCTCCTCCCGGTGCTCGATGCACGTGCGGGCCGCGGGGTTCGCATCGAGACGTTCGTCCTCGATCGGTCTACCACAAACGACGCACTCGCCGTACGTACCGTCATGGATGCGGCCGAGCGCGGCGACGATCGAGTTGTACCGTCCCTCGAGCGCGGCGACGATTCCTCGGCGTTCGTCCCATCCTTCGACGACGTCCGCGTGGTCGTTCGGGTCCGGCTCCTCGATGTCGCCCTCGGGGACCGCTTCCCAGTCGGCGGGATTCTCCGGGTTATGGATACCGACGCTCTTCAATTCCGTGACGACATCGCGGAGTAGCTCATCGAGCTTCGCGCGGTACGTTTCGATGTTGTCTCTCATAGAAAAAAGTATAGCACGCGGGGCTCGGCGGGCGATGAAGGTCATAACCTCGCCATGACCTTCGTGAGCGCTTCTTCGGACGAGGTGATGACGACCGTCGTATCGTCGACGAAGGTATAGAGGAGAACCTCCGAACCCAACGCGTCGTGGAGGACGCGCGCGGCGCGTCCCTGTTTCACGGCATCCTCGAAGACGTCGCGCTCGACGTACGAAGTGTCGAACAGGGGCGAGAGGTCGCTCCGGAGGCGCGGCTCCCAGGCGAGGAGTCCCGCGAAGAGGGAGTCGAAGTTCTTTCCGCGGAGAACGACGAACGGTTCGTTCTTCGCCACGGTCACGCTGCCGAACATGATGACGGGGTCGAGCGAGCGCGTGGCCGAGGCGGGGAGGCTAAGTCCGAGCGTCGTGAAGATCTCGGCCGACCCAGCGACGCGCGTGACGCCAACCTCCGTTATCGTCGGATAGAACTGCGTAACGCCGGTTTGCGCCGATGCGACGGCGCTTTGGAGCGCTCCGAAGAACCCACTGCGGTCGTCGGTGAGAGCGATGGGTACGGCCGCATCGACGTCGAAGAACGACGGCACGGACGTGACCGCGGGAACGGTGCCAGTGCCACCCTCACCGGGCGTAGGGTTCGCCGCTGGCGAGGGACCGCCGCTCCGGAGCACTATGAAAAGGACGGCCGCGATGACGAGAACACCCGACGCGACTGACCACGTAAGACGCGCGTGCGACTCGTACCATGAGGTCGATGGCGTCGTGTACACGCGTGAGCTCTTCTTCGGTGCGGCCGGTTCCGCGCTCGCTTCGACGTTCTGCGAGACGGGCGTGCCGGCGTGAAACGCGGGTGCTGGCGTCGTGTCCAAGCCCTTTTTGGGAGAGAGCGCCTCTGCGCCGAAGACCGGTATGGCGGGTGGTTCCACGTGTGCCGCGGCTCGCTTCACCTCCTCGCGCGCGACGTAGCCGACCTGTTCTCTCGTGGGAGACGCTTCGTGTTTCGTCGGCTCCTCCTTCGCGCCGCCACGAACGACCGGAGCGATCTGTGCGGGCGTCGGCTTCGGTACGTTCTTTCGCTCGACGGTTCCCGGGATGTGCATGAAGGCGACCTCGGTAGGCGACGCGCTCTTTCGAAGTATCGATGGCTGCGTTTTCGGTCGCTTCGCGTAGTCGCTCGGGTCCTTCTTGATGCGTTTCTCGACGACCGGCGCGACCATCGTCTTTCGGAGGTCCGGCGCGAGGTCGGGATGCGGCTCCCGCCTTAGCGCCGGTTGTTTCCGCTCGTCGAGCGTGTGCGTCCAGCGCGGTGCGCCATCCTCCGTTCGCCGCTCCTCCTTCACGACGAACGCGGCGCCCGTCGCACGAGCGACGTCTCGCTTGAACGTCTTGATCTTCTCGACGACGGCGTGGTGATCGTCCTTCGGCGCGAAGGTCGCATGCTTCGCCGCGTTCTCGATGACGTCGACGCGCGTCTCGACCTTCGCGACGGTCGGACCGACGTCGGGCTTCTTGAGGTTCTCGATGACCGGTTTCGCGGACGTACGAAGGTTGTGCCACCACTCTCCGAACGCCGACTGCATGCTCTCGCCCAAGGTCGCGCGATGGAGTTTCCGGTCGGTGACGATGGTGCCGAGCTCGTGCTCGGCGCTTTCGGCCTTCGATACGTCGAAGACGCCGGCCTTCTTCGCGACCTCTGCGGTTGCCGCCATCTCGTCGATGACGTCCTTTTGCTTCTTGTCGGCGGGCGCCGACGCGGCCGGTTCAGGCGCCTTGGTGTGGAAGGTTATGCCGAGCTCGGTCTCTTCGTTTTGACGTACGGTCTCCTCTGCCATGCTACCCGTAGTATCTCATGGATCGACGAAGGCCACATGCGGTCGCCCACATGTGGCCTCGTACCACTACTTCCGCTCGGGTGGCGTGAGTCCCTTCCGTTCGAGGAAGTCCGTCTCCGCCTTCTTTATCGAAAGCCCGATCTTGTCTCCCTCGACCTTCGAGACGACGACGGTGACCTTCTCGCCGACCGTGAGGATGCCGTCGAGCGACTCGAGTCGCCACGGGACGATCTCCGAAATATGGATGAGGCCCTCCGTGTGCGCGTTCATCTTCGCGAACGCGCCGAACGTCGTGATGCGCGTGATCTCGACCTCGAGCCGTTCTCCCACCTCGTACGTTCGGGTGATGTCCGCGATGCGTTCGCGCGCCTTCTCCGGCGCGTCACCGCGTCCGGTGATGTAGACGGTGCCGTCGTCCTCGATCGTGATCTCGTCGACGCCGGTCTCCTCCTTGATGCCGTTTATCGTCTTCCCGCCCGAGCCGATGACGAGACCGATCTGGTCCGGCTTCACGGTAAGGACGAGTATCTTCGGTGCGCGCGGCGAGATGTCGGGGCGCGGCGCCGCGATCGTCGCTTCGAGCGTGTCGAGGATGTGGAGTCGCGCGAGGCGCGCCTTCTCGAGCGCTTCGGCGAGGATGCGAACAGGAACGCCGGCGACCTTCACGTCCATCTGCATGGCGGTGATGCCGACGCGCGTTCCCGCGACCTTGAAGTCCATGTCGCCGTGCTCGTCCTCGGGCCCCTGGATGTCGGTGAGGAGCTTGTAGTGGTCATGGTCCCGCATCATGACGCCGGAGGCGATACCCGCGACCGCGCGCGCGATCGGGACGCCGCCGTCCATGAGCGCGAGGGTCGATGCGCACACCGAACCCATCGAACTCGAACCGTTCGACGACATCGTTTCCGAGACGAGGCGTATCGTGTACGGGAAGTCGGTCTTCGGCGGGATGACCGCGACGAGCGCTTTCTCCGCGAGCGCGCCGTGCCCGATCATGCGGCGGTTCTGTCCGCCGACGCGTCCCGTCTCGCCGACCGAGAAGGGCGGGAAATTGTAGTGGTGCATGAATTGCTTCTTCGTGCCGTTCTCTTCGATCGTATCGAGGACCTGCGAGTCGTCTGGGCCGCCTAAGGTGAGCGCGGTGAAGATGTGCGTCTCGCCGCGGTAGAAGATGCCCGAACCGTGGAGCGCGGGCGAAACGCCGCCCGCCTGCGCGAAAAGCGGCCGCACCTCGTCCATACCGCGGCCATCGGGACGCACGTTGTCGTCGATGATGCCGCGGTGGAGCTCGTCATCGAGCGCGTGCTCGAAGTACTCGCCCGCGAGACCTTGGTCCGCGTCGGCTATGGTCTCTCGGAGGAGCGTGAGCCACTCGTCCTTGAGCTCGTAGAGGTGTGTCTTCCCCGAGCGGTTCGAGAAGAGCGTGCTCCCGAGCTTCGGTGCGATCTTCTCATTAAAAAGCGCGATCGCTTCGGGCGAGAGCGTCGGCAGAGCAATCGCGCGCTTCGTCTTACCGATCTCGGCGATGATCCGCGCCTGCCACGCCTCGAGCTCGGTGTTCAATACGACCGCTTGCTCGAGGGCTTCGACGACATCGGCCTCCGCTATCTCGAAGCCGGCGGTCTCTATCATGTTGATGCCACCGTCCTTTCCGCACGCGAGAACTTCGTACGTGAGGATACCCTCTTCCCGCTCGGGGTACGTCGGGTTCACGACGATGGCGCCCGTGTCGCGGCGCTTTCCGATGCGGACCGCGCCGACCGGGCCATCCCACGGAATGTCCGAGACCGAGAGCGCGAGCGACGCGCCGATGACCGCGAGGACGTCCGGGTCGTCTTCGCCCGCGGCGAGGACCGTCGCGACGACCTGCACCTCGTTTCGGAGCGCATGGTCGAAGAGCGGTCGAATGGTCCTATCGACGATGCGCGCGGAGAGGACCGCGCCGTCCGAAGGGCGTCCCTCTCGGCGAATGAAGCGGCTCCCGAGTATCTGCCCCGTCGCGTAGAACTTCTCCTCGAATTCGACGGAGAGCGGGAAGTACGTCATGCCGGACATCGTCCGCTCGCTCATGACCGCGGTCACGAGGACGACGGTCTCCCCCATCGACATGAGGACGGAGCCGTGCGCCTGGCCCGTGAGGTTCGTGAACGTCGCGGTGAGCGCCTTCCCGCTCACGTCGATACTGTATGATCTTTTCTCCATGCTGCGATTGCCTTAGCGGTCCGAATTCTAGATTTCAAACGAGTCGAAATCTACCTATTCGGACCCCTTCTGATAACACGCCCAGTCTAGCAAAAACCGGAACGAAAAAACATCCGCCCTCTGGCGGATGTCTCTCTCGTTAGTCGTTCGTATCGGCGCCGACGACTCGGCTCACCGTTCGGCGGTGCCGTGAGACCCCTCCGCGCCTCCCGATGAGGAATTGCTGTGGCGTTTGGTCCATATCGATGAAGTCGTCGACGTTCTCGCGGAGCCGCTGCGAGCTCGACTTGCCGAAGGCGATCGCCTCGACCTGACAGCCGTGCGAGCGGAGGTACTCGGCGAGGGGGACGAAGTCGCCGTCGCCCGAGGCTATGACGATCGCGTCGACCTTCTCCGAGTACTTGATGGCGTCGACGGCGA
>DASTSP010000039.1:0-7002 GCA_035760625.1 Minisyncoccota bacterium
TACGTAAGCATCGTGTCGACGTCCGAGACCTCGAACGGGTCCGTCGGGCAATCGTCGCCGAATCCCGGCTCGATGAACGCCTTCTTGATCTCGCCGTCCTCGACGTACATACTGTAGCGCCACGAGCGGTCGCCGAATCCGAGATTGTTCTTCTTTACGAGCATGCCGAGGCCGCGCGTAAAGTCTCCCGACCCGTCCGGAATGAGCTTAACCTTCGACACGTCCTGCGCCTTGCCCCACTGGAACATGACGAAAGCGTCGTTGACCGAGACGCAGTAGACCTCATCGACGCCCTGTGCCTTGAGTTCGTCGTACTTCGCCTCGTACCCGGGAAGGTGCGTCGAGGAGCACGTCGGCGTGAACGCTCCGGGAAGCCCGAAGACCACCACTTTCTTACCCTTGAAGAGCTCGTCCGTCGTAACGTCCTGCCAGCGATAGGGATTCGGCCCCTCAACGGATTCGTCGCGAACGCGCGTCTTTAGGGTCACTTCCGGCACGCGTGCCGGCATCGTTGGTTCGTTCATAGCATCGTTTCGTTATGGCGCGGGAAGTCCCGCCGCCCGTCCTCATAATGAGTCGAATTTCGTGTCTGCCGTTACCGTAGGACACTATTGTATCGTACTCGCGAAATGTGACAAGAAAATGAAGCGTGACCGTTTATCCACCCGTGGGGCCCGCGATTCCGTACGACGTGCATACAATAGGGATATGACGACGGCGGCATTACGGGAGCGGGTCGACGGACTCATGCGGAAGAACCGCAGGGTCGCCGGCGAGCACATGTACACCGTCCCTTCGCCCGAACACTACCCGTTCCAGTGGCTCTGGGACTCCTGCTTCCACGCGATCATCCTCTCTCACCTCGACCCGGCGCTCGCGCGGGCCGAGCTCCGCTCCGTCCTCGCGAAGCCGCTCGCGAGCGGTCTCATTCCCCACATGATCTACTGGGAGGACTCGTACGAGGGCGTGAAGTGGGGGCGCGAGAAGCAGGGAGACCTCCTCTCCGCAGCCTGGGGCGTCCACGGCGTGAGTTCGATCACCCAGCCGCCGGTCATCGCGACCGCGGTGTGGCAGCTCCACGTCCGCGAACCCGACGCCGCGTTCATACGCGAGATCTACCCGATGCTCCGCGCGCACTACCTCGCGCTCCTCTCGGAGCGAAGTTTCGGACCGAGCGGGCTCCTTGGCATCATCAACCCCGACGAGTCCGGCGAGGACAACTCACCCCGCTTCGACTCGCTCCAGGGTCTTCCGCCGCGGCACGACCCAGTCGAGAACTTCTCGAAGCGCATCGAACGCGTCCGCGAGCACGTCGCGTGCAACTTCGACGTACAGAACTGCATGGTCCACCGCTTCTGGGTCGAGGACGTCTCGTTCAACGCCATCTCCATCCGCGGCCTCGAGGCGCTCTCGCGCATCGCGCGCGAGATAGGCGACGTGAACGACGCGGTCCTCTTCAGCCTTTCCGCCCAGCAACTTCGCACCTCGATGCAACTCCACATGAAGCGCGGGACGCGGTACTACTCGCTCCAGGGCGAGTCGGAGGAAGAGGTCATCGTCGATACGTGGACCCTTTTCATGCCGCTCTTCGCCGAACTCCTCCACCCCGAGGAGGCGAAGGAGCTCATCGAGACTGCGCTCCTCGACAAGCGTTCCTTTTTCACGAAGTATCCCGTCCCCTCGGTCTCGCGGCGCGAACCCTCGTACACCGATGATGACCTCTGGCGAGGACCGACGTGGGCCGCCGCGAACTGGTTCATATACAAGGGTCTCCTCAATTATGGCTACGACGACGTCGCGAGTACGATACGCGAGCGCACGATCGAGCTTCTCGATCGCTCGGGGTTCCGCGAGTTCTACAATGCCGAGACCGGCGAGGGATACGGCGCGCACGAATTCACATGGGGCGGCCTCGTTCTCGACATGGACGGCGAGAAACTCGGTGTCCCTACATCGCCTCGAGCATCATAAAGAGCGGGAACTCCTTCCGCGCGACGTTCTCCGCCTTCGCGCGAGGTCCCGGCTCGCTCGTCTTGTGCGATATCCATTCCTCGAGCCGCGTGATCGAAAACCCTGCGCCACGGAGGAGTTTCATGTACTCCTGAAGCGAGCGGTGGAACGAGTACGTGACGGATTTCCGTTTCTCGCCGGGGTGCATGTCGATCGCGGTACGTCGCTCCGAGAGGTAGCCGTCGAGTCGGCGGTACTGCGTCTTCGAGCCTTCGTCATATCCCCACGATGAGAGCTTCGGAACGCGGATGACAGGGTGATTGAGGACGAAGAGGAATCTGCCCTCCTTCTTGAGGACGCGCCGGACCTCCTTCATGACGAGGTCGAGGCGCTCCATGTTCTGGAGCGTAAGGACCGCGAGGACGACGTCAAAGAACGCGTCCCTCGCGAAGGAAAGGTCTTGCGCGGGGGAAACGACGTACGCGACGCCGCCTCCTTGTTTCTTCGCCTCGGCGATGAGCTCGGGCGAGATGTCCGCGGCGGTGACCATGCTTCCCTCCTTAGAAAGCGCGCGGGCGAA
Organism: Minisyncoccota bacterium; assembly: GCA_035760625.1. Classification (GTDB taxonomy): domain Bacteria; phylum Patescibacteriota; class Minisyncoccia; order Phycocordibacterales; family UBA918; genus Damh-18. The sequence continues at coordinate 2,531 of DASTSP010000039.1, forward strand.
GTACCCCTCGCCGCACCCTATCTCGAGAACGGTCTGATCTTTATTCGGCGCGACGAGCCGCATGATGTTCGGGAGAATGACCTTCGCATGGTACGTATCCGCGTCAGTGAGGTGCTCCGCGTACCACGCCGCTTCCTTGCCCCATGAGGTCTTAGCCGGCTTTTTCATGGCGCCATAGTAGCACGCGGCACCTATTTCGCGAGCGAAGTGAGGAAGGACCGAAGCGTCGGTACGTGCGAATGTTCTATATCCTTCGCCGCCGTTACGAGCGTCACATTCTTCTCGCCCTTCAATAGTTCGACTGCACGATGCTTTTCACTCTTCAACTCTTTCGCGTACTTCGTTCTGAACGATTCGTAGCGGCGCTCGGGCTCCTCATGGAACCACTGCCGAAGTTCCGTCGACGGTGAGAGTTCCTTCGCCCAAACGTCGATGTGCGCCTTAACCTTCGTGACGCCGCGCGGCCAGAGCCGGTCGACGAGCACGCGAAGGCCGTCTTTCTTTTCATACGCATCGTATACTCTTTTCACGGAAATGGTCATAGTGGTATGAGCTAGTGGATATAAACGCGTCATCCGCGTACAGAGCGCTTCGCCCACGGAAGCATCGTGACGAGGACCTCGTCACGAAGAACGAAGTGATGGTAAAGCGCCGCGCCGATATGCCCGAGCACGAGGTACCCGAGGATCGTCGCGAGACCGCCATGGAGTTCCGCGAGGAGGCGGAGGTACGGTGACCCTGCGAAGAGATGCGGAAGCTCGTACGCGCCGAAGATGGTGACCGTCCATCCGCGCCATGTCGCGTACGCGAGTCCCGTGAGCGGCACGAGAAAGAGAAGCGCGTAAATGGAATGGTGAACCGCCTTCGCGAGCCGTTCGTTGAGCTTCGAAAGTCGGTACGGCGGGCTCGCCGGGCGAAAGAAACGAGAGGCGAAGAAGAGCGCGACGAACGGAAGGAGTATCGCGCCGTAGGTCATGTGAATGTTCACGAGGTACGCGGGGTTCGTGCTCCGTCTCACCCCTGGCATGATCCACGCGGTGAGGAACTGAAAACCGACGATGCCGGCGACTATCCAATGGAACGTGCGGGCGACCGCGTAGTACGCTCTCTCGCTCATGCCGCGGGCTTGAAACCGATAGTCTGCATGATGTCGCCGATGAGGGAGTCGAGGTCGAACGTCGCCTCCTCGTTCGCGCACTCGCTCTTCTGCGGCTCCTCGTAGTTGCCGCACTGCGGGCTCCGCACGGTGAAGGTGAGGATCGCCTCCTTACCCGCGAGGTCGGTCGCGTACGCGTACTGGCTATACACACTTCCCGCGGCACCTCCCATTTCCGTCGTCACGCAATACTCCTTCCCGTCGATGATACGCTTCTCGGTTCGTCCGCCGGACGCGTCAGGAGAGCCCGCCTCGGTACACGAGTAGGACTGGTTCTCTATGGTGAGGACAGGCGGCCAGTCGTACGCTTCGACGTACGTCGTACCGAACGACTCGGGATAACTGAAGGTCGCGTTCGAGGACGTCGCGTCCGCCGTCTTCCATCCCGTGGGGACGACCGGCGTTACCGCCGTCGACGTTCCCGCCGGACTCTCGGTCCCGCTATCGACGCTCGGACTCGGCGTTCTCACGCCGTAGATATAGATACCGGCGATGAGCGCGATCGCGATGACGACCACGACGACGATGAGCGCGTTTCCGCGAGTGTGAGGTTTCATAACAATAGCATACCGCGGAAAAATGAATAATTCGTGAGCGGCTGTGCACGCGCGAAAAAACGGCGTCGTCGCGACGCCGCTTTTACGGTTTCTCTAGATCGCGGCGTCGTCGCCCAGGTTCATGTCGGCCTTGAAGTGCTCGATGACCTCGGGATGCTTCCCTTCCTTACACTCCGCGACGAACGCGTCCGCGCTCGCGGCATCGGGGAACGTCATGTACGCGAGCGCTCCCTCGCAAACCGCGTTTATGTCTATCTTCCCGGAGATGGGCGTACCGCCCTCTGACCCCGCCGCCGGCGTCTCGACGACCGGCGCGATGAGGTCGAGGTCGGCGCTCTGCTGGCGGACCGCTCCGTACCGCGCACCGATACAAAACGCGAGCGCGGGAACGATGCCCAAGAAGAGGACGAGCGCGCCGATGCGCGAGTACCAGGTCACACGGTTCCATTCGATCATCATGAGTATGAGATTAGTGGATTAAAATGCTTGCGCCTCATTCTAGCACGCGCCTCGAATCGGCGATCGACTTTTCCCTATTCCGGCCACTCCTGCTTCTTGAGAAGGTTCCGCTCGAACGGCTGTGCCCTTCTAAGGCGTGTTCGCGGCGGAGCGATTCGCGTTATCGGCGCGTCGAAGATGGCGCCGCCCATGTCCCAAAGGTCCTCCTCGGCGGTTATCCATTTCGTGCCGAAGCGGCGGACGTTCAGCGGCTTCGAGTAGCCAATGAGCGTCTTCTTCCCGTTCCCATAGAGAAAGTACTCGTGGAAGTACGACATGACGAGCTCGCGAAGCGAGCGGTACACCGGGTCGCGGAAGCGAAGGACCGCATGGTTCGTCTTACTGATGGCTCCATAGCGGCCATTCTCCGTAAAGAGGACGATGGCGTGGTCGATGTCGGAATCGTGAACCTTTAGGTTCACGATATAGGGCTTGCGGCCCGCGAGCATGAACGCGGCGCATGCGAGGAGCGCGCCCTCGAGACAGTGTGCCGTCCTCGTTTGAAGGACGCGCTTAGGCGACATGCACGTCTCGCCGCCTTTCTCGTGATTGAACGGAAGCTTCTCGAGGAACGTCTGCACCTTCTCGGGCGTGTTGAGTTTCTTAAGGAATTTATATTCCGCGGAGTTCTTCGGGAACATAGACTTCACTTCGAGTAGTAGTCCTCGCGCGCCTCCGCAGGCTCACCGAGCGAATTATAGTCGATCGTTATCTCTTCGCCCGCTTCGATGTCTCTCGCGGCATACCATTTGTAGTCCTCGTCAGGAATGGCGTTCGCCTCTCGCGAGTGGTTCAAATACCAGCCGACGGCCATTTGCCCGAAGTCAGCCGGACAGAGAAGCTTCTCTCCTCTATCCGCGCAGTACTCCCGAAACTGTTCGGGTACGTCCTCCTTGTTTCGGACAACGCTCCGGTTGCTCACGGTCTCACCGTCACCGAACATGCGAAGGTGCGTACCCTTCGCGATGCCGTGCGTAGCGAAAACACCGACGCCATGCGCAGCCGGTTTCAATACGAAGGAGAACTCGTTCGTCTCACCCATGGGAAAAGTATAGCACTCGCTATACGCTCCCCGCTGTGGTGGTCGGTCGTTCCTCTTTGTGGTCCTTCCGCTTCGCGATGCCGAAGATGTAGATGATCTCGAGTATGCCAAGCGTGTTCACGATGAGGAGTACGACGAACCACACGGGTTCATGGCGACGAGCGGCGAGCCAGAGCGCCCAACCTTTCCACCCGATAGACCAGAGGACGAGTATGGGCAAAAATACCGCTAATGCGCCGATACCGAGCATGTCCATTCCGTTCCACCCGTTTTGATAGAGCCAATGCATAGTGAGGATCGATAGATTGGTAATCTCTCAATCATGATACCGCATCGGTGAAGGAGGCGTGAACGGCTACTGATACTGGATGTAAATGGGTTTCGGGTGGAGCGCCATGACCTCGGCGGGCGTGAGCAGACCGGTCGACGGTGTCTTGAGGTCGTTCTTATAGAAGAGCTTCACGCCGGTGAATTGGACCGGTTCAGGGGCGATTACCTGGCCGTACGTGCCGCGCTTCAGGTCCTTCGGGCCCCAGCCGTCCATGTTCACGACGACCTGCACCTCCGGCGTCGGAGTGATGCGCGACGAGCCCGTCACCATTTCCTCCGTGAAGCGGTGGACGATGAGGACCTTCGGCGGAAGTTCATTGTCTCGTACGATCGTCGAAAGGTAGTCGATCGCGTAATTGACGTCCGTCGCGTCGAACGTGCCGATGACGGTCCCCGGCCGCTGTCCTCCCTTCATCGAGAACTCCGGGTCGATGGCGAGGAACACGTCGGGCCGCTCGAGGTATTTCTTGAACTTCGGCAGTTCCGTGGAGAGCGGGCTAAGGCCCACCTGGATGTCGAGTATGAGGACACCGTGTATCTCCTTCGCCAGTTCGTACGCTTTATCTATCTCTTTATCGGGCATGACCGCGCGGTACATGCCGTCCGCACCTGCGCTCCCCTGTGCGACGATGGCGATGTACTCGATCGCGGGAAGGACCGGCGTCGTCGGGTCTTCCTTCTCCCAGTCTGCGACCTTCTCTGCGAGGTGCGCGAGCATGTCCGTCGGTTCGAGTTCGCCGAGTATACCCATCTGCCTCGAGTAGAAATTTCCGTAGTACGCGACGATGCGCTTGAACGGAAGTATCGCATCGCCATTGGGGTACGGCGCGGCGGTCGGCCAGAGACTCCCCTTCACGGTGACGTTCGTCGTCGAGGCGTAGCGAAGCGG
>DASTSP010000040.1:0-2108 GCA_035760625.1 Minisyncoccota bacterium
GGTGAGGACACCGCACGTGCCGGAGTCGCGGCAAAGATGGACGCCGCCTTGAACTCGGACGGTACGCGCGACGCGAGCCAAGCGCTCGTCGACGCGAAGTACATGACGGTCAGTAAGCCTATGACTATGGCACTCGTGACGCTCATAAATAATAAACCTCTGTGTACGTACTGCTGTATTGTTTTTGTCATCGGGGCACATCGTATCAGTGCCCGAAGCACCCGGTCAAGAAAATATGGCTTAACTACGTCATAAAATCTTCACTGTGGCTTCTCTCGGCTCTCTTTTTCGTACGGATTATTCAGTAGACCGCGAAACCGATAGTGTGTCAAGAACGAGCGTCGCGATGTTCGGGACCTTATCCCACGCTTTGAACCCGATACCGCCTCGATCGAGCGATTCATCGAGGAAGGTGCTGTCGACGAGCGTCGTCCCGTTTATGCCGCACGTCACTTCCCTGCCTCGCACGTGCACGTCGACGGTGAACGGCCCCTCCGGGATCACGATCGCCCCCGAGCGATTACCTTTGATGACGCGAAAGTCGCCGCCGACCATTTGTTCGACGTGTGCGAAGCCGTTGCCGATGTTGCAGTCCGCATAGTCGTCGTTCCCTTTGAAGCGGACGAACACGAACACGCCGGTGTTCTTCGCCGAGGCGACGGTGATGTGCGCATCATAATCTCGCCAATCGCCCGTGCCATCGAGTATCGCCGACGCGCCGGCCTCGCCGCCGACCGCCCGAAGCGTGAGCGTGCCATCCTTGACCTCGTGCGTACCCCACGAGTCGAGCCAGCCTTGGTCGCTTGAGAAATCGTCCTCATACGGGAGGTTCTTCGGGAGTCCGTTTTCGAGGAGCGCGAGCAGCTCCGCGCCGCTCCAGTCCGGATGGACGCTTATGCGCTTCACCATCGACCCGCGCATGTCCGGGTAGTTGTACGTGTAACCCTCACCTTTGTACCACTGATAGAACGTGTAGTCGTAGACGCCGGCAGAGGCGGCCTTCAGAAAATCCGATGCGTTCGGGACGTTGCTCGTAAGCTGGCCGTAATCACCGAACGGGAACGCGAAGGCGGTGATAGGTCGCCCGAAGATGTTCGAGAGCTGCTCTTTCGCCGTCACCAGGTCGTCCTTCACCCGCGTCTCGTATTCATCGACCGTCTCGAGTCGACCCTCCGCGGGAAGCCACGCGCGATTCGCGAGCGCGGGTGCGCTCGACGATGCGTCGTCGGTCTGTACGAAGCGGTGGATATCCTCGCCGTGCGAGCCTATCTCCCACCGACCGCTCGCAAGCGCTCGTCCTATCTCCGCCTTCGAGAGATAGTAGTGCGTACCCTCTCCGCTCGAGTACGCCGGCAGAATGAACGAAACGGCGCTATACCCGAGCACTTTGAGGAGCGGGTCGACCGGGTAGTAGCTCTCCTTCGCTCCGTCGTCGAAGGTGAGAAGAAACGACTTCGCGGGAAGCGACTTCCCCTCGCGCATGAACGCGTCGAACTCCTCGAGCGTCACCGTATGCCATCCGTTTCGTTTCAGAGTGAACATTTGGTCTTCGAACTCTCGCTGTCCGACGTTATGCCCCTCGAACGACTCAGGGCTCACGTTCTCCTTGTCGTTATCGCTCACGATCGCGTGGTACGTGAGGACCGGAATGGCGCGAGCGGTCTCACTGCCGTCGCGATTGCGCTCGTACGAGACGCCGCTTAGGCCGACGAGGCTCCGAAGCGAGTAGCCGAACGCGTTCACCTCGCCACCTATGGTGCGGGCGATTATCTCCGTCCATTTCGACTGGCCATACTGCGCCTCTTTGTAGTCGTACGTCCCTAGTGCGAGCGCGATAAGGACGATCGCGAGTGCCGCGATGCCGAGTATCTTCAGTGGTGCGTGCGAGAAGTACATATATCTATCGGTACGATTATCGCGTCCCCCATCGGGAGTCTTTAATGGTGAGTATCGCCCACGGCAGCTGCCACATGAGGAGGACCGTGTTGAACCAGAACGTGATTATGGCGAGCACCCACGCCTTTTTGCCGACCTGGATGCGATAGTAGATGCCATGGAGAAGGAGCATGAGGAAGAGGCCGGAGAGGTAGACGAGCGGCAGCTGGCTT
>DASTSP010000041.1:0-3536 GCA_035760625.1 Minisyncoccota bacterium
TACCCGTGCGCTACCGAGTCGGGAACATCGACCCGCGTTTCGACGCGAACGCCGAAGAGGTGAAGCGCGTCGCCGCCGCGGCGGAGGCCATTTGGGAGGGGAAGCTTGGTCGGGAACTCTTCGTGTACGACGAGAGACGAGGCATCCCCATCAACCTCGTTTTCGACGAGCGGCAGGAGAACGCGGAGATAGAGGAGAACCTACGCGATGACCTCGAGGCGAAGGCAGGCATGAACGACGCCGTCGCGAAGCAGTACGATGCGCTCATCGGTGAGTTCCGTTCCCTCAAGAAGGCGTACGAGTCGCGCGTGCGCTCCTATGAGACGAAGCTTGCCGCGTACAATGACACGGTGAACGATTGGAACGCGAAGGGGGGAGCCCCGGAATCCGAGATAGAACGGCTCGAGGCGGATGCGGCGTCCCTTAAAGCCGAACAGGAAGGGCTCGAGGCGGACGCGGAGAAGCTTAATGCGCTCGTCGACCAACTCAATGCGATCGGGGCGAAGGGGAACACGCTCATCACCGACTACAACTCCGTCGTCGCCGAATATAACGACAAGGTGGCCGAGGCCGGGGAGTTCACGCAGGGAGACTACACGGGTGACGCCATCAACGTCTACCAGTTCAATTCCGAAGACGAGCTCGAGCTCGTTCTCGCCCACGAGCTCGGCCACGCGCTCTCGCTCGACCACGTCGATGGGAAGCGCTCCATCATGTATCGCCTCATGGAGGACCAAGCCGTTGACGATGGCCTCACGCCCGAGGATATCGCCGAGTTCGATGCCGTGTGCGCGCAGAAGAGCGCGCCGGCGGAATTCCTCGCCGCGCTTCGCGAAAAAATGACGTTTTGAGAAACCGCGACGGCGCGGTAGGATACTCGTGTAATCGCTAATTCACGTTTTCATCACTATGTTCCAAGAGCTTTATATGCGCCGCATCCTCGCCACGCTCGGCATCGTGGGCATCGTCGCGCTCGTCGCCTACTCCTACCAGGCGTTCAAACAGGCCGAATACATGTACCACGGTCCGACGGTGATCTCCGTTTCGGGGAAGGGCGAGGTCTTCGCGAAGCCGGACGTCGCGACGTTCTCGTTCACGGTGAGCACGAAGGAAGCCGACGCCGTGACCGCCCAGAATAAGGCGGCCGATACGATGAACGGCATCACCGCGTACCTCAAGGACGCCGGCGTCGACGAGAAGGACATCAAGACGACCTCGTACAACCTTTCGCCGCGCTACGAGTACTCGTCGCAGGTCTGTACGGTGACGTACTGTCCTCCGGCGAAGGAGCCGAAGCAGATCGGCTTCGCCGTCGACCAGACGGTGAGCGTGAAGGTGCGGGATCTCGATAAGGCGGGGGAGATCGTCTCGCAGGTCGGCGGTAAGGGCGCGACGAACGTGAGCGGACTCTCGTTCACGATAGACGACCCGGAATCGCTCCGTGCCGAGGCTCGCGCGAAGGCCATCGACGACGCGAAGGCGAAGGGAAAGGTGCTCGCGAACGAGCTCGGGACCCACATCGTTCGTATGAGCGGGTATTGGGAGGATAACGGCGGTCCTATCATCTACGGCATGGGGAAGGGTGGCGCCGTCGAATCGGCCGCGGTCGACCAGGTGGCTCCGAGACCGGCGGAACTTCCGACGGGAGAGAACACCATTACGGTGAACGTGACACTGAACTACGAGATCCGGTAGAACCGAAAGGAAGGAAAACCGAGGCGGAAAGCCTCGGTTTTTCGTTGCATTGACAACGCCTCGGAGCGTAGTACTATGGTCGTGATCGCCCCCGGGGCGTTTTAATTTTGCTAACCACATACCATGAGCCACTTTATCAACTATCTTAAGGACACCGTCGCGGAACTTCGGCACGTCACGTGGCCGACGAACCGCCAGTCGGTCGTCTACACGGCGCTCGTCATAGCCATCTCGGCGGTCGTCGCGTTCTACATCGGGTTCTTCGATTTCGTGTTCGAGCGCGCGGTCAATTGGCTCATTAGGTAAGTGAGACAGAGTTCGTTCGTCATTTCGAGGCGCTATGGGGCGCACGAAATCACGGCCGACTTTTCCTAAATTCATTACATTCATTAAGAAAAACTAGGCATGGCAAAACAGCAAGCGAACGGCGAACGGCACTGGTACGCGATCCACACGTATTCGGGATACGAGAACGCCGTGGCGCGTAACCTCAAACAGCGTATCGAGTCCCTCGGCATGCAGGACCGCATCTTCGACGTGGTCGTCCCGACCGAGAAGAAGATACGCGTGAAGGGAGGGAAGCGCGTGACCGAGGAGGAGCGTATCTACCCGGGATACGTTCTCGTCGAGATGATCGTGACCGACGACTCGTGGTACGTCGTCCGCAACACACCGCGAGTGACGGGTTTCGTCGGAAGCGGCACCCAGCCGGTCCCGCTTCGCGACGACGAACTGAAGGCGCTCATGACGCGAATGCAGGATGACGCGCCGAAGCACCACGTCGACCTCTCGATCGACGACCTCGTCATGATCGTCGACGGACCGTTCAAGGAGCTCGAAGGCAAGGTCGGCGAGATCGACGAGGGGCGCGGAAAGGTGAAGGTGCTCGTCTCGATGTTCGGGCGTGAGACGCCGGTCGAGCTTGATTTCCTTCAAGTGAAGAAAATGTAATCGTCCCGGAGATCCCCGACTGCTTTGTGGGTCGCTCGGATGTTCACCGTATCGTTATACGACTCACATCCTCGCACGGCGGCGCCTCGCATTCGAGCAATCTCCGAAACGATTCCGAAACCATTGCACAGTCGAGATTTTTCTTGTACGATACGCGGGCTTCCAGTGAGGACCCGGCTATGGAACGGGACCTACAAACAGTAATCAAATCAATACCGTGGCAAAGAAAGTAGTTAAGAAGATAAAGGTCCAGGCCGTCGGCGGCAAGGCTACGCCCGCGCCGCCCCTCGGTCCCGTGCTCGGCCAGGCCGGCATCAACATCGGCGAGTTCGTCAATCAGTTCAATGAGAAGACGCGCGAGCGAATGGGTGATGTCGTCCCCGTTGAGATCAACGTCTACGACGATCGAAGCTTTGACTTCATCGTGAAGACGAGCCCCGCATCGCGCCTCGTCCTTAAGAAGATGGGCATCGAGAAGGCGTCGGGGAAGAACGTCGCGTCTCCGACCGGCACCATCAAGCGAGCGCTCGTCCGCGAGATCGCCGAGGAGAAGATGCAGGACCTCTCGGCGAACGACGTCGAGGCCGCGATGAAGATCATCGAAGGCACCTGCCGCAGCATGGGCGTGAAGGTGATCGACTAGAGAACCTTCACGGACCTTGAGCAGTTGCTGCGAAAGGTATACGGCTTCTGTAAGAAGGGAAGGTGATCGACTAGAGAACTTTTACGGGGTTCTCGACAAAACCGGCCCTTAGGCCGGTTTTATCGAGTCTGTGTACCAGAGCCGTTTTCGAAATATCGTGGTCGTGCTATAGTCTCGCGCAGAAAACGAGTTGTCTTGTCTAACCTGCGAAGGAGACGGCTTTGTACGATAACAAGGGAAACGGAAG
>DASTSP010000042.1:0-43795 GCA_035760625.1 Minisyncoccota bacterium
GTCGAAGAGGGTCCTGCCCGCGAGCTCGTCCGCCGGACCGATTGAGATGGACACGAGGCGCGCCCCTAGTATATTGTGATGCGTATGGAAGGAGAGATACGAGAGCTCATCGACGCCGCGCTTGCCGCGAAGGGTCTCGACGCCGTCGCCGTTACCGTCGAGCACCCGGCCGATGAGTCGCACGGCGACTACGCGACGAACGCGGCGCTCGTCGCCGCGAAGCGACTGGGCGCGAATCCTCGCGCGCTCGCGGAAGACCTCGTGGCCCAGATGGCGGGGAAGTCGCCGAACATTGAATCCATCGAGGTCGCAGGACCCGGGTTCATCAATTTTCACATTGCACGGAGCTTCTTCGCGGAAGCCGTCGCGAACGCACGTGCGAAGGGGGACGCGTACGGAACGAACGATACGCGAAAGGGCCAGGAGATACTCTTCGAGTACACGAGTCCGAACCTATGGAAGCCGCTCCATGTCGGGAATCTGGTCGGAAATATAGTCGGTGAGTCCGTCTCGCGGCTCTTCGAAGCGGAGGGTGCGACGCTCCGTCGCATAAATTACCCGTCGGACATCGGCCTAACCGTCGCGAAGGGCGTCTGGGGCCTTAAGAAGACGGGCGGCGACCCCGAAGATATCAACGCCATTGGCGAGGCGTACCGGGTTGGAAACGAGGCGTATGAAACCGACGAGACCGCGAAGACGGAGATCGAGGCGGTGAACCGCGCGCTCTACGCGGGCGACGACGAAGGACTAAAAGCGCTTCGCGAGAGGGGGCTTCGGACGTCGCACCGCCACCTTATGGAGCTTTGCCGCATGCTCGGGACGTCGTTCGACCTCGAGATACGCGAGAGCGAGGTGAGCGATATCGGCACGGAGCTCGTTCGGACGCATACGGGCGACGTGTTCGTGGAGAGCAACGGCGCGGTCGTCTTCCCGGGTGAGCAATATGGACTCCATACGCGCGTCTTCCTCAACTCGCAAGGTCTCCCGACGTACGAAGCGAAGGACCTCGGTAACTTCGCGCGGAAGGAACGTGCGTACCCCCATTGGACGCACTCGTATATCGTGACGGGCGGGGAACAGCGCGAGTATTTCATGGTTCTCTTCGAGGCGATGCGAAGGGTGTTCCCGGACACTGCCGATAAGATCCTCGCGCACATCCCCACGGGATTTCTCACGCTCACGACCGGGAAGATGTCCTCGCGGAAGGGAAACGTCCTCACCGCGGAGTCGCTTCTTGCGAGCCTTATGGAGGAGGTAGAGAAGCGAGCGACGGAGAGCCGCGCGGAGAACCTTGCCTCGCTCGTCGAAGAGGTCGCTGTCGGCGCGCTCAAGTATCAGATACTCCGCCAGGCCGCAGGGCAGGACATCGTCTTCGATAAAGAGCGCGCGCTCTCGCTTGAGGGAGACTCCGGCCCGTACCTAATGTACGCGCACGCACGCATGAGCTCCATCGAGGAGAAGGCCGCGGCGGCGGGTATGCACGCGGGAACGGACGCACCAGAGGTGCCGTACGCTCTCGAGCGCTTTCTCTACCGCTTTCCCGAGGTCGTTCTCCGGGCCGGTCACGAGTGCGCGCCGCACCACCTCGTCGTCTACCTCACCGAACTCGCGAGTCGCTTTAACGCCTTTTACGCCGTGGAGAAGATCGTCGATGACGGCGACCCGTATGCCCCCTATAAGCTCTCGCTCACGAAAGCCGCGCGCGTCGTTCTTCGAAACGGGCTCGCGCTTCTCGGTATCGCGGCTCCGGAGCGAATGTAGGTTCACGCTTGCTTCATGGCCTCTCCGGTACGATAGGGCGGAAGGGAGACAGACTGTCTTCCGCTTTATAAATTAACGTGCGGCTATGGACAACAGCAAGGATGACAAGAAGAACGACCGCCAGCATGGGAACCGCTAAGCGGTAGGCGGAGAATCGAACATCGAAACGTCGATAAGAGCACGCAAGAACGGCGAACCCATCGCCGTTTTTGTGTTTCTTCGCGGATGGCGCGCGGTTCACGTGGATTTCACTCGTATTCCCGTATGCTTCACGGAGTTACTCGCATAATATCGCTAGCACCATGAAACAAGTCGTGCTCGGACTATTCTCCTCGCGCGCCCGCGCCGAGGAGCTCATTAGACATCTCACGGAATCTCTCGGCGTACGAACCGATGATATCTCATACATCTATCGGAACACGGAAGGCGACGTCGAAGCCGCTCCGGCGACGGACGCGCACACGCCGGCCTCCGGCGCGGCGACCGGCGCGCTCGTCGGCGGGTCCGTCGGCGCGCTCGCGGGCATCGCGACCGCTATCGGCGTCATTCCCGTCATCGGACCCATCTTCGCGGCCGGCCCCTTGGTCGCCGCGCTCGGCATCGGTACGGCGAGCGCCGTCGGCACGACGGCCGTGGGAGCGGCGACCGGCGCCGTCGCCGGCGGCGTGATAGGCGCCCTCGTCAATCTCGGGGCACCCGACGTCGAGGCGAAGGAGTACGAGAATCGCATCCTCGCGGGCGACGTCCTCGTCGCCGTCACGACCGATGAGGTACCGCCGGTCCATACCGCGTTCACGACGTATGGCGCGACGGACCTCCGGACCTACGGCGCGAAGTGAAAAACGGGCCGCGACCGCGGCCCGTTTTCGTATTCGTGCTATGATAGCCGGGTACGCCTGATATGCGTACGCTTATATATGTCTGATACACATAGCGCCATGGAAAACAATGAAAAGAGCGACGCCGCGCGTCGCGAGGAGGAAGTACTCGCGTTCTGGAAGGAGCGCGACATTTTTCATAAGAGCCTTACGAAGGACGCGCCGAAAGGCGATTACGTTTTCTACGACGGACCTCCGTTCGCGACGGGTACGCCGCACTACGGGCACATACTCGCGGGCACCATCAAGGACGCGATACCGCGATTCTTCACGATGCGCGGTTACCGGGTGAAGCGAAAGTGGGGCTGGGACTGCCACGGGCTTCCCCTCGAGAACATCATCGAGAAAAAGCTCGGACTCGCGACGAAGCGAGACATCGAGGAGCTTGGCGTGAAGAAGTTCAACGAGGCCGCGCGCGAGGCGGTCCTCGAATACGAGGACGACTGGAAGGAGGTCGTGCCGCGCATGGGACGCTGGGTCGACATGGAGCACGACTACAAGACGATGGACTCGACGTATACGGAGTCCGTATGGTGGGCGTTCTCGGAGCTCGATCGACAAGGTCTCGTCTACGAGGGTTTCAAATCGATGCATCTTTGCCCACGCTGCGGGACGACGCTTTCCAATTTCGAGGTGAACCAGGGCTACAAGGACATCAAGGATATCGCGGTCACCGTCAAACTCCCGCTCCTCGGTACGGATGGAAACGTGACGGATACGTCGCTCCTCGTTTGGACGACGACGCCGTGGACGCTCCCGGGGAACATGGCCGCGGCGGTCAATTCGGAAATCGAGTACGTGAAGGTCCGCGTTCCGATAGAAGACGGTGACGAGGTCGTCATTCTCGCGAAGGAGCGGCTTGCGCAGTTGGATACCGACGCGTACGAGGTTCTCGAAACCATGAAAGGGAAGGACCTCGTCGGTCTCCGCTACGAGCCGCCTTTCGACTATTACAAGCACGAGGAGTTTCAGAATAAGGAGCACGCGTGGAAGGTGTACCACGCGGACTACGTCGAAGTCGGCGAGGAGGGGACAGGTGCCGTCCACCTCGCGCCCGCCTACGGCGAGGAGGACCTCGAGCTCGCGAAGCGAGAAGGTATTCCCGTCATCCACCACGTCGGAGAGGATGGCCGTTTCAAGGACGTCATCACCGATTTCAAGGGGCGCCTCGCGAAGCCGAAGGACGATGACGCGACCGGCGTGACGCATCTCGAAGCGGACATCGAGGTCGTGAAAGCGCTCAAGGAACGGGGTCGTCTCTTCAGGAAGGAGAACATTACGCACAGTTACCCGCACTGCTGGCGCTGTGATACGCCGCTCCTTAATTTCGCGACGACGTCGTGGTTCGTTCGCGTGTCCGAGATGCGGGATACCCTCGTCGCCGAGAACGCGAAAATACGCTGGGTTCCCGAGTACGTCGGGCGCGCACGCTTCGGCAATTGGCTCGAAGGAGCGCGCGATTGGGCGATCTCGCGTCAGCGTTACTGGGGCGCACCGCTACCCATTTGGAGGAATCCTAAGACGAAGGAACATCGAGTCATCGGTTCTTTGGCCGAACTTCAGGCACGCGTTCGAAAGAGCGGTAATACGTACGTCATCGCGCGCCATGGCGAATCCGTGTTCAATACGAAGTCGCTCCTAAGCTCGCTCGCAGAGACGGAGAACCCGCTTAGCGCCACGGGCCGAGAACAGGTGAAGCATGCCGCAAAGGCGCTTCGAGAGCGCGGCATCGACGTCATCTACACGTCTCCGCTCGGTCGTACGAGGGAGACGGCGGACATGTTTGCCGAGGCGCTCGGTATGCCGAGGGAGCGCGTCATCGAAGACGAGCGACTCGGTGAGGTTCGCTTCGGCGAGTTCGAGGGGAAACTGATCGACGAATACCACGCGTACTTCAAGGACGGGCATGAACGCCTCACGAAGAGGCCGGAGGGCGGCGAGTCGTGGACCGAGTTGAAGCGTCGCATGGGGTCGTTCCTCTACGATATCGACGCGAAGCATACGGGGGAGCGCGTTCTCATCGTCTCGCATAACGGTCCTATTCAGATGCTTCGCGCCGCGGCGGCGGGAGACGACAGAGCGACGACCGCGAAGCGCATCGACGACAACGCGTACGACGTCGCGAACGCCGAGCTCTCTGATCTCGCGTTCACGCCGATGCCCCACAACGACGACTTCGAACTCGACTACCACCGACCGTACATCGACGAGATCGACCTCTTCGACCCCGATGGCAGGAAGCTCGAGCGGGTTCGTGACGTCTTCGACTGCTGGTTCGAGTCCGGCTCGATGCCGTACGGCCAGAATCACTACCCGTTCGAGAACCTCGACGCGTTCGACCCGGGGAAGGGCGCGGGATATCCGGCCGAGTTCATCGCCGAGGGGCTCGACCAGACGCGCGGCTGGTTCTATTCGCTCCTCGTCCTCGGGACGGCGCTCTTCAAGCGCGCGCCGTATCGCCATGTCATCGTGAACGGGCTCGTCCTCGCCGAGGACGGGAAGAAGATGTCGAAGCGGCTTCAGAACTACCCCGACCCCATGGCGCTCGCCGACCGCGTCGGCGTCGATGCGATGCGGTTCTACCTACTCTCGTCGCCGGTCGTGCGCGGCGAGGACCTCAATTTCTCCGAGAAGGAGGTTCGCGAGCTCGAGCGGAAGAACATCGGCCGACTCCACAACGTCCTCGCGATGTACGAGATGTACGCCGACGGCACCGCGGCGTCGGACTCCTCGGACAATGTCCTCGACCGATGGATGGTCGCGCGCCTTCGCGAGGCGACGAAGGAGATGACCGACGGGTACCTCGCGTACGAGCTCGACCGCGCGACGCGCCCCATCGAGGGACTCATTGACGACCTTTCCGTCTGGTATCTTCGCCGTTCGCGCGAGCGTCTCAAGGGCATCGACGCGAAGGACCGCGCGCGCACTCTCTCGACGCTTCGCTACGCGCTCCGCACCGTCGCGCTCCTCATGGCACCGGCGATGCCGTTCTACGCGGAGTACCTCTTCGGGCGCGTGCGAGAGGCGGGGGATAGGGAGAGCGTTCACCTCATGGATTGGCCCGCTAGCGTGGAGCCCGACGGCCACATCATCGCCGACATGGCCGAGGCGCGGCGCGTCACGTCTCTCGGTCTTGAGGCACGCTCGAAGGCGAACATCAAGGTGCGCCAACCGCTCGCGCTGCTTCGGGCTCGGGCGAACGCTCGCGTCGAATATCTCGCGGACATCGTGAAGGCGGAACTCAACGTAAAGCGACTTGAGATCACGCCAGATCTCCCGGTCGACGTCGAACTCGATACGGAGATAACCTCCGAACTTAGACGCGAAGGCGATGCGCGTGAGCTTATCCGCGCGGTCCAAGACGCGCGCAAGGAGGAAGGGCTCGACCCGCGCGATCGCGTGACCCTCTATGTCGACGGCCGCACGCGCGACCTCCTCATGGGCTTCGAGAAGGAGCTCTCGCACGTCGTCGGCGCCGAGGAGATCGCGGTGGGCGAGACGACGAAGGAGGTGAAGACCGAGGGAGAACCGCTCCGGTTCTCCATCGCGAAGCGATAATGGCCTATAAGACGTACATCACGAACGCGCTCGTTTGCGCCGGGTTCGACAGCCATAGCGCGGACCGCTCGTTCCTTCTTTTTACCCGTGAAGCGGGGATGCTCTTTGCGAGCGCGAAGGGCGTTCGCAAAGAGATCTCGAAACACCGGTACGCGCTCCAAGAGTGTTCCGAGGCGCGCGTCACGCTCGTTCGCGGAAAGGCCGGCTGGAGGGTGACGGGCGCGGAGCCGGTGCGTAATTTCTATGCGATGGCGAGGACGCGCGAAGCGCGCGCGCTTCTCAAGAACGCCATTCTCCTCATACGGCGAGTCATGCACGGAGAGACGCCGCACGCTGGCGTCTTCGACGATGTCATCGCGTCCTTCGAGCGGATGCATGACCATCGCTATGAGACCCTGGGGAGCGTGCTCTCGCTCCGCGTTCTCCACGCGCTCGGATACATCGCCCCCTCGCCGGAATATGACCTATTCCTCTCGCCGACGTTCCCGTTCTCCGCGGTCGGTGACCTCAAGGACGAGACCGCCGAAGCGCTCGAGCGCGCGGTCGAACGCGCGCTCGTCGAGAGCCACCTCTGACCCGGAGGCCCTGTGTTATACTCGTAGATATGTCGAACGAGGAAGCGCGACGAGAACAACCCGAGCCGTCGGACCCGCGTCGAGTCCCCGAGGATCGCATCAAAGAGCTTCGCGAACGTCTCTACGCGCGTGGCGATGCGCCCACGGACGTACGGCACAAGCTCCCCGAGCGCCCGCATGAGCCGCTCCGCTCGGATATCCAGCCGGCCCGGCCCGCGCCCGAACCTGAAACGGAGCGAGCGGAAAAGCCTCGGGAAGAGCAGACGGTACCGTATACTAGACCCATGGCCGCAAACAGCATGCGAAGTTCGTTTCGTAAGAAATTCCTCATATTCGGCTTCCTCTTCTTCGTCATCGCGATCGGGCTTTCCGCCGCGTTCATGTTCCTCGGCACCCATTCGGTCTCGGGCGAGAACATCAGCGTGAACGTCACCGGACCGCTTACCGTGAACGGCGGCGGGGAGTACCCCTTCCAGGTATCGATCGCGAACCAGAACACCGTCCCCATCCAGTCCGCGACCCTCATTGTCGAATATCCCGCGGGGACGCACAGCGCGACCGACCCCAATGCGGAGGTCTCGATCATTCGTCAGCCGCTCGATACGATCGGCTCCGGTGAGATCGTGAACATACCGCTTCGCGCGCGTATCTTCGGTGAGGAGAACGACGAAAAAGAGATCAAGGTCTCCGTCGAGTACCGTGTCGAAGGCTCGAACGCGACGTTCGAGAAGGAAGCGGCGCCGCTCTCGTTCAAGGTCGGCACGTCACCCGTCGTTGTCACCATAGATGGCCTCAAATCCATCTCTTCGGGACAGGAACTCGACTTCACCATCACCGTCCAATCGAATTCGCCCGCGCCGCTCTCGAATCTTCTCCTCAAGGCGACGTACCCAGACGGTTTCGATTTCACGTCGTCGAAGCCCGAGACGCTCGCGGGCGAGGATACGTGGGGCATCGATACGCTGAAGCCGGGAGAGAAGAAGGTCATCAAGGTGACGGGGCTCATGACGGGCTACGAGGACGAAACGCGCTCGATCACCGTCGAGGCCGGCGTTCCCGCCGGAGCGGACATCAGCCATATCGCATCGATGCTCGCCTCCGCGACCGCGGACGTGAAGATAGAGAAGTCGTTCCTCGGCGTCGACCTCTCGGTGAACGGTATGGAGACGGAACCGGTCATCATGAACGCGACCGAGGTCGCGAACGCGCGCGTTACCCTCACGAACTCCCTTGATACGGCGATCTACGACGGCAAGGTGACCATCGAACTCACGGGGAACGCGCTCGACGAGTTCAACGTGAAGTCGGCGGGCGGATTCTTCGATTCCTCGAAGAACACCATCACATGGGACAGCGCCGAGTTCGAGAACCTCAAGGAGATATTGCCAGGCGAGGACGTCATCCTCGGATTCACGCTCGAGCCGAAACAGAACGTCGGTACCGCGCCGGAGATCCACCTCAAGGTCACGGCGGAGGGCTCGCGCGTCTTCGAGGACCGCGCGCCGGAGAAGCTCTCGGGCATCGCAGAGCGTACCGTGAAGATCGAGAGCATCTCGTCGGTTGATGCCGCCGCGTACCATGCGACCGGACCGTTCACGAACACTGGTCCTATACCGCCCGTCGCCGAAGAGGTCACGCAGTACACGCTCACCTTCCGCGTGAAGACCGGCGCGAACGACGTGACCGGCGCGGAGGTGACCGCGGCGCTCCCGCAGTACGTGAGCTGGCTCGACCTCGTCTCCGAAGGAGCCGACGTCTCGTACAATCCGACGACGCGAACGGTGAAATGGACGCTCGGCAAGGTCGACGCGAACACGACGAAGGAGACGTCGATGCAGGTGTCCTTCAAGCCGTCTCTCTCGCAGGTCGGGACGATGCCGACCATTCTCGAAGCCCAGCGCTTCAAGGCGACGGACCGGTTCACCGGTACCGTCGTCCGCGCGGAGCATCCGGCCGTCACGACGAGCCTCACGAATGAGCCCGACTCTGCCGCCGAGGATGGCAGGGTTCGCGCGAGCGAGTAGCGCATTTGCTCGCCGCTCCATATCTCTATATAGTGTAGGAATTACGCGGTAATCCCGTTTCCATGGAACACAGCGCCGAAAAGATGGAGAAGATCGTGTCGCTCTGTAAGCGGCGTGGGTTCGTGTTCCAAGGCTCCGAGATATACGGCGGCTTCGCGGGGGCGTATGACTACGGGCCCCTCGGCGTCGCTCTCAACAACAACCTGAAGCGCGAGTGGTGGAAGATGTTCGTCGAATCGCGGGAGGATATGTACGGGCTCGACGCCGCCATTCTCATGAACGAGAAGGTGTGGGAGGCGTCCGGCCACACCGGCGCGGGCTTCAGCGATCCCTTGGTCGAGTGCGAGAAATGCAAGCGTAGGTTCCGCGCAGATCACCTTGAGAACAAGGAGACGTGTCCGGAGTGCGGCGGGAAGCTCGGCGAGGAGCGCCAGTTCAATCTCATGTTCGAGACGAAGGTCGGTGCACAGGGCGACGCGAAGTCGTATCTTAGGCCCGAGACCGCGCAGGGTATCTTCGTCAATTTCAAGAACGTCCTCGACTCGATGAGCCCGAAGCTCCCCTTTGGTATCGCGCAGATAGGGAAGGCGTTTCGAAACGAGATCGCGCCCCGCGAATTCCTCTTCCGCGTCCGCGAGTTCGAGCAGGCGGAGATCGAGTACTTCCTCAAACCGGAGGATTGGGAGCGCCTCTTCGAGGCGTGGCGCGAGGACGTGTGGAAGTGGATCGACCACATCGGCGTCGCGCGCGAGCACGTTCGCGAGCTCGAGGTCGACGCGAACGACCTCGCACACTACTCGAAGCGCACCGTCGACTTCGAGTACGACTACCCGGGGAAGGGTTTCGCCGAGCTCCTCGGTCTCGCGTACCGCACCGACCATGACCTCCGCTCGCATATGGAGGCGTCCGGCGAGAAGCTCGAGTATATCGAGCCGGATGGCACGCGGTTCATCCCCCATGTCATCGAGCCCTCCTTCGGGCTCGGTCGCGCGTTCATCGCGGTTCTCGCGGAAGCGTACACGGAGGACGAGATGAACGGCGAGGTGCGTACGTATCTCAAGCTTCCGACGCACCTCGCGCCGTACCGCGCCGCGGTATCACCGCTCCTGAAGAACAAACCCGAGCTCGTCACGAAGGCACGCGAGGTCTTTTCCATGCTCAAGCAGGAATTCGGGAACGTCGCGTGGGACGACAACGGCAACATCGGAAAGCGCTATAGGCGGCAAGACGAGATCGGTACGCCCGCATGCATCGTCATCGATTTCGAGACCATCGAGGGAGAGACGAAGGATACGGTGACCGTTCGCGACCGTGACACGGGCGCACAGGTGCGCGTCCCGATCGCAGACCTCGTGTCGCACCTCACGAGCGCGTAAATTTCATTATGGCGAACAAGTATCTCACCACGACGCTGCCGTACGTGAACGCCGACCCGCACGTCGGCTTCGCGTACGAGCTCGTCGCTGCCGACGCGCTCGTCCGCTACTGGAAGGCGACCGGAGACGACGTCTTCTTCAATACGGGAACGGACGAGCACGGTCAGAAGATAGCCGGGAAGGCCGACGAGAAGGGGGAGAGCCGCCAGGCGTACGTCGACCACTACGCGAACGAGTTTCGAAAATTGATACCGGCCCTCGGCGTTTCCGAGGACATCCATTTCATACGTACTACCGACGAACGCCACAAGAAGGCGGCCGAGGAGCTCTGGCGCCGGTGCGAGGCCGCGGGCGACATCTATAAGAAGAAGTACAAGGGGCTCTACTGCGTCGGCGACGAGATGTTCGTAAAGGAGAGCGAGCTCGTTGACGGCAGGTGCGCGAATCACCCGAACCTCGAACTCGAGGAGATCGAGGAGGAGAACTACTTCTTCAAGCTCTCGAACTACCAGTCGTACCTCGAGGAATACCTCTCTCGGGACGGTGTCATCGTCCCCGAGTGGCGACGGCAGGAGGCGCGGAGCTTCGTGAAGAAGGGTCTCGAGGACTTCAGCATCTCTCGCGAGAAGGCGCGTCTCGATTGGGGCATTCCGGTCCCGGGCGATGAGAACCAGGTCATGTACGTATGGTTCGACGCCCTCACGAACTACGTCTCGACCTTGGGCTGGCCCGAGGATACTGAAGGAAACTACGAGAAATTCTGGAAGAGCGGCGAACCGATGCAGATAGCGGGGAAGGACCAGGTCCGCTTCCAGTCCGTCATGTGGCAGGCGATGCTCAAATCGGCCGGTCTCGCGCCGACCGCGAAGGTCCTCTACCACGGGTTCATCACCTCGGGAGGTCAGAAGATGTCGAAGTCATTGGGGAACGTCGTGAGTCCCTTCGAGCTCGTCTCGCGCTACGGCACAGAGGCGACACGCTACCTCCTCCTTCGCCACGTCCATCCCTTCGAGGATACTGACGTCACGTGGGAGCGCCTCGACGAGTGGTACAACGCGGGACTCGTGAACGGCATCGGGAACCTCACCGCGCGCATCCTCAAGATGTCCGAGACGCACCTCGGCGCGTTCGAAGCCCACGACTTCATATCTGAGATGAAGGGCATGGAGGAGTATGACTGTAAGAGCGCGCTCGACTACCTCTGGTCGCGCATCCAGGCGCTCGATGAGAAGATAGCCGAGACCGAGCCTTTCAAGCTCGTGAAGACGGAACCCGAACGTGCGAAGGCGATCCTCGAGGAACTGCGCGCCGACCTCTACAGGCTCTCCATCGAACTCCGGCCGTTCATGCCCGCGACGGCCGTGACGATAGAGGAGGCGGTCAAAGCGAACAAGAAGCCGGAGAATCTCTTCGCGCGCATCGACTGATATGAGGAAGGTGTACAACAAGCTCGTTCGGGACAAGATGATCGACGTCTACAAGCACGACGTCGAGAACAAGATAAGCTCGAGCGATTACAGCGTTCGCTACCTCAATCCGGCGGAGACCTTGGAGGAATTAAAGAACAAACTCCTCGAGGAGGTGGCGGAGGTCTTCGAGGCGTACGGGAAGGACAGGGAACACCTCAAGGAGGAGATCGCCGACGTCATCGAGGTCATCGACGCGATACTCTTTCACAACGGCATGACCCTCGACGAAGTTCTCACAATACGCGACGCGAAGAAGGCGAAGAAAGGCGGTTTCGAGACCGGCCTGTATCTCGAGAGCATCGATTACTTCGATAGCGCCGAATAAGAAACATACGATTAATCGTATGTTTCTTATTCTCTTGTGAATTTGAGCAAGGTTTTCTTCCAGCGTCCTCGGCCCCTCGGAGGAAAGCCCATCTGCAGGATCCTTTCCAGCGTTTCCACTATCCGAGTGTATTCGCCTTTGTCTTCCGTTACGAACCGTCGTATTGCGCCGTATTTCCCAATTTCATAATTGAGCCTTATACGGTCGGTGGTAGAGGGGCTGAGATTGAGAAGTACGGACACTCGATACGAAGAGACGCCTTCGGTGTAGAGGATGATCGCCGCGAGTCGTTTCGCGAACATGAGCCGCTCTTCCTCTCCGAATAGTTCGCTCAGAAACGCGGACGCTCGTTTCGAATCGAGTTGCGCGACAACCTTGTATAACTGATTCAAGAGTTGGTCTTCCTTCTTATGTGGTAGTTTACGTTTGGAGACATGTGTCATATCACAATCATACGATTAATCGTATGATTGTGATAGGGAGAGCGTGTGCTATGCTGGTTCGCAATGACGGAGAACGGAAAAGGTATCGTGGACATCGGTAGACTCATCCTCGCGTTCGCGAAGGTAAACCGCGCAACGACGATGGAGGACGGCGTGACGCCGGAATCGGACACCGACCACACGGTCATGCTCTCCGTCGTCGCCTCTGCCTTCGCCAAGAAGCTCTACCCGGACTCGCTCGACGTGGGGCGAGTCGCCGAGTTCGCCATCGTCCACGACCTCGTCGAAGCGTACGCCTGTGACACCGATAGTTTTGGCATCAGCGCGGAGGCAAAGCGAGCGAAGGACGAGCGAGAGCGCGAAGCGTACCTTCGCATCGAGCGCGAGTTTCGGGACACGTTCCCGTGGATTCCCGAGACCATCGCGGCGTACGAGCGCCTCGATAGCCGCGAAGCGCGTTTCGTGAAGACCGCGGACAAGCTCCTGTCGAAGGTGACGCATATCCTGAACGGCGGCGCATACTTCAAGTCGCGCGGCATGGATGAAGAGACGATGTGGAATAATTACCAGCAGATGGTGCGCGCCGCCGAGGAGAAGTACGGCGCGGAATTCCCGGAGGTCCTCGCCCTCATGGACGAGCTCATTAGGGAAGCGAAGCGAATCGCCTATGGAGCATAAGACCTTCAAGGACATCTACGCGATAGCGGAACGGAACGTGAAGGAGAATCCGTACGTACGCGAAAAGGAGGCCGATGAGATCATCGGTATCTATCTCGATTGGCTTCGCGGCGAGGTAGAAGAAGTGAGGGATGAAACGAAACCAAGGAATAGGATACATCTCGCCGATGAGCTCGCAGATATACTCTGGGTGTACGCGGGGCTCTTAGCAGTTCTCAAGGATAGAGGGTATATCGATTCGGTCGAAGAGGTCTTCATGCAGTCGCACGAGAAGTATACCGAGCGTATGCCGGCATTTTTACGAAGCTCCGCTGAGCTGTGGGAATCCATCAAGGCGAGGCAGAAGGAAGACCTCGCCCTGCGTCATCAAAAGGAATATGGACAGTGAATTTCGATACATCGACGTGCACACGCACCTTAACCTCGATGCGTTCGACGCTGATCGCACGGCGGTCGAAACGAGGACTCTCGAAGACCGCGTCGCACACATAAACGTAGGGACCGCGCGGGAAACAAGCGAGGCGGCGATTCGTCTCGCAGAGTCGTTTAATGCCGGCGTCTACGCGACGGTCGGCCTCCATCCCGTTCGCGCGAGCGGCGCATCGGAGCACGAGGGCACGGAGGCGTTCGACCACGAGGCGTTTCAGGCGCTCGGAGCGCATGAGAAGGTCGTCGCGATCGGCGAGTGCGGCCTCGACTACTTTCGCGTCGAGAAAGATACGAAGGCGAAGCAGGAGGGGGCCTTTAGCGCGCAGATAGCGCTCGCGAACGAGCTCGAAAAGCCGCTCATGCTCCACATCCGCGACGAGAAGGGAAAGATGGACGCGTACGAGGATGCGCTCGCCATACTGAAGCGCGAGGCGAAGGTTCTCGGGAACGTGCACTTCTTCGCGGGGACGTACGACATCGCGAAGCGCTTCTGGGAGATGGGGTACACGACGTCCTTCACCGGCGTCGTCACCTTCGCAGATGAGTACGATGACATCATTAAAAACGCGCCGCTCGACATGCTCCACGCGGAGACCGATGCGCCGTACGTCGCTCCCGTGCCCTTTCGTGGGACGCGGAACGAGCCCGCGCACGTCCGCGAAGTGTACGCGCGCATCGCGGCGCTTCGAAGCGAGGACCCTGAAGTAGTGCGCCGGGCCCTTCTCGAGAACGCCCGTCGGCTCTTCGGCGTCCTTATTTGACAGTGGCGTCCTGAACGCTTACCTTGTTTCAAGACATACTTCGGAGAGAGACCATGGAACCGGGAGAAGAGACCTGCGGCGTCCTTACGTCGGACATCCACATCACCGGCGGTTCGGCAGAACCGCTCGAATGCCTTCGACCGCGGCACCAGTTCGGCCAACACCTCATCAGGCGCGACGACGGAGGCTACGTCGCCTACGAAACGGATTGGACGTGCGGCTGCGAGATGTGCCAGTCCGATGAGCCGGACGATTGGTGCGAGATCTATCGCGACGTCAGCGACGAGGAGGCGAAATACCTTCTCGGCTCTGCGGACGCGGAGCTGAAGGGTTTCCAAGACTGAACGAACGTTCAGTCTTGATTTTTTGACATCCTGTGGTTAAATCTTCCGAGACCATTACGATGGAGGAACGAGCATGCGGCGCGTCTATGACCTGTCGTTCGTATCGAAAGACGTCTCGAATAGCGGCGCGCCGGAGATCATCATCTCGATCCAACCGGAGCACGTCACGCAGTTCAAGGTGGGCATCGGCGAGTACGCCACGCGGTATTCCGAGAACGCGGAGCGGTATCTCGGCGAAATGCCGAATTTCGTCTCGCCGACGAATTGTCGTTTCGGCTACCGGGGGTGCGGCGAAGTGCGAGAGGGAAGGACGCTCGATATCGCGTTCCCGCTCTACGATTTCGATGGGAGGCATGTGGCGTACACGCTCATGGTGACCTTCGAAGAGTTGAGGACGTTCTTTCCGGCGACGCGCACGGCGGAACTTCCGAGCGAGAAGAGCCAGTACGTCGACGTCTCACTGCCTTGTAGGCAGGCGGTCCACGGACACAATCCGAGCGGCTGGATTCTCCCTCACTTCGGTATGTGGCTTCGAGCGAAGGGCGGAGAACCGAGAGAACAGGGTACCGTTCGGAGAAAGGTCACGCAGGCGATCTTCGAAGTATGGAACGCGCTCGTACATCGCAGGCAGAAGCAGGGCACACAGAGGGCAGTCCTCCTCATCGGGGACAACGGGCATTTCGTGCTCCACTGTCCCGGCGATGCGTGCGACCTCGGCGTCTATCCTGATCTCGTCCGAGAAGGAATGGGAACGCGGCCCGTTCGGTTCGAGTCGCATAACGTCGAGTCGTACGTGCAGGGTCTCGCGCTCCTCTCGGGGCTCGCTGCGCTTGCGACGATCGCTCGCGAGGAGAACGAGCATGTCCACCAGCATTAGCACCTTTCGAAGAGGCGCCTCACCCGAGGCGCCTCTTTTTTAATCGAAGATGTGGAGGAGGTACGTATCGATGGTCCGCTGTTCTATATCGTAGAAATACTTGTCGTCGACATGGAGGTCGTGCGCGAGGTCGGTCCCGACGAAGCGCCAGTGCCACGGCTCATAGACGTAGTATCCGTTGTTCTCGGGGTACGAGATGACGAATCCGTACCGGTACGCGTGCTTTTGAAGCCACGTGTACGCGGCGGTATTCTCGAAGCCGGTGAGTCCGCCGAGCGCGGCGGTCGTGAAGTCGACGGTGGTGCCGAGTTGATGTTCCGAGTATCCCTGGTCCGCGGAGAACGTGTTCGCACCCGAGCCGTATTGTACCGTGTACGCGCTCTTCAGCCCCTTCTGCTCCTCGTACGAGCGGTACGCGGAGAGGACGAGGAGATCGACGCCGTCCTCCTTCGCGTCAGAGAGCATGTCTTCGAGGAAGGGGAGCACTTCACTCTCGATGTATTCGGGTTCGTTCTTTCTTAGACGGTCCTCTTCCGGTATCTCCTCGAGCTTCGCAGGTTTGTAGTTCTCGTTGAGGAAGTAGACCTTGGAGTACTTCTTGAGGAGTTCGGGGTCGAGTTTCGACAGTTTGTCGAGCTTCGTCACGTCCTTCGTGATGCTCCGTATCTGGTCCTCGAAGTCCTCGTTCCGGTTCTTCTCCTCGGAGAGTTGCTTGAGCAGGTCGGCACCCGTCGCTTCGGAGGTCGCGTACGCGGCCTTGAGGGCCTCGAGCGTCGCCTCATCGTCGGCGAAGGTAGCCTCGCGCTCCGAGAGGGTCGTCCGTACGGCGTTAAGGTCGTTCCCGAGATTCGCGTTCTCGCTTTCGAGCGTCCGGATGACGTAGAGCTCGTAGCCTGAAACGGCGAAGAGCACGACGATGAGCGCGGCGCCCGATATGAGCCATATTCTTAGCTTCCGTTCCGAGAGGTCCACCATGTGCCTCCCATTCTAGCATGCCGATCCGGCATTCCCTCATCCTTGAATCGACCGCGTAACTATGGTACGGTAACGCCACATTATTAGATAACGTCTACGGGTGCGGCCATAATCAAACGGTCGTACACTCACTATGACAGAATCAACAATGCCAGCAGCCGAGGCGGCCGCGCAGTCGTACGATGAACGAAACGACTACGAGTTCGCCTTCCACGTACTTCCAACGGCTACTGAAGGGGAAGTGACGAGCGCCTTCGAGGCCATCAAGGCCGAGATCGCGAAGGAGGGGGAGATTACCGGAGAGGAGGCACCCGAGCGAATCGAGCTCGCGTACCCCATCGTGAAGTCCATCGAGGGCAAGAACCGAAAGTTCGCGAGCGCGTACTTCGGTTGGGTACGTTTCAAGCTCGAGGCGGAGAAGCTCGAGGCCGTGAAGGAGGAACTCGCGTCCGTGAACGTCATCCTTCGCCATCTCCTCATCAAGCTCACTCGCGAGGAGGTAGCGGAGCCGTTCCGCTTTCACGAGAACCGAAAATCGGTGAAGATGGTGGAAGTGGTGAACGAGGAGCCGCAGGCCCTCCCCGAGGCGCCGCGAGAGACCGAGGCACGCGCCGAGGTATCCGCGGCGGCGCTCGACGAATCGCTCGAGAAGATAACGAAGGACGAGGGTGAGAAGAAGGAGGAGTCCGCATCGTAATTATTGGTTTTAGCGAATCGATATGTACCTTAACAAGGCAATGGTCTACGGGAATCTCACGAGAGACCCGGAACTCAAGTCGCTGCCGAGCGGGATGCAGGTGTGTTCCTTCGGCATCGCGACGAACCGCGTGTACAAGGACCGAGACGGGAAGCGAGCGGAACAGACCGATTACCACAACATCGTGGTCTTCGGTCGGCAGGCCGAGACGTGCGCACAGTACCTCAAGAAAGGTGCGGGCGCGTTCGTCGAGGGCCGGCTCCAGACCCGAAGCTGGGAGCAAGACGGCGCGAAGCAGTACCGGACCGAGATAATCGCCGACCGCGTCCAGTTCGGACCGAAGTCGACCGGCGGCGGCGCACCGATGGGTGCGAGCCCGAAGGCCGAACCGGCGGGAAACGCTCCCGAGTACCCGGAAGAGGAGATCAATCCCGAGGACATACCGTTTTAGAGTCATATGGAAAAAGAAAAGAAGCAGAAGACGACGAACGTCGAGCACTACGACTACAAGGACGTGCAGCGCCTCCGCGCGCACATGAACCCGCATGCGCGTATGATGAGCCGGAAGCGAACCGGCCACAACGCGCACGAACAGCGAGTCTTCGCCACTGCGGTGAAGCGCGCGCGATTCATGGCGCTCCTCCCGTACGTCTCGGAATAACCTAGAATCAACGAGCGCAGCGACTATGATTCTAGAGTCCGTCGGTGCATGCGTCCACAAAGACGCCTTGAACCGACGCCATAATCGAACGCTCGATAGAGTTTCACACTCAAAAAACCGCCGACCCTACGGGCCGGCGGTTTTCGTTTTACGCTTTCTCCACCCGTTCGGTGCCTAGAATTCCTTAAGAGCGAAGCGAATCAGAATTCTTGGCCGTCATTTTGCGCGCCTTCGAAGCGCCTCAAAATGACGAACAAAGGTTCTTATACCTCACGCGCAAGATCACGCTTTCTCCACCCGTTCGGTGTATTCAGCTGATTCCGTATTGATGCGGATGACGTCGCCCTCGTTGATGAAGAGGGGAACCATGATCTTCGCGCCGGTCTCGAGGATGGCCTCCTTAAGGGCACCCGACGACGTATTGCCACGGACCGCGGGAGCGGCCTCCTTCACCTTGAGTTCGACCTTGATCGGCATCTTCACGCCGATTATCTTCTCGTCGAAGACGACCGCGTCGATGACGGTCTTCGGCTTCAGAAACTTTATCTCGTCGCCGACGATGTCGCCGGAGAGCGCGAATCGTTCTGCGGGCTTACCCGGCGTATTGAACCAGTACTCGCCGCGGTTCTCGTAGATGAACTCGATCGGCCGCGACTCGATGTCCGCCTCCTCCGCGGTCTCGTTCTGATGGAACGTCTGCTCGATGACCCGTCCCGAGATGAGGCTCTTCAGCTTCGTGATATTGACAGGCTTTCGCTGTTGTTTTCGAAAGACGTGCGATGCGAGCACGATATGGGGCTCATCGTTCCAAAGTATGACTTTTTTGAGGGTGATCTCGTTGTAGGAAAGGACAGACATTTGGTAGTGGTGTACTATGTGGGTAAATAGGCAGGCATAGTAACAGGTTATGTTCGGGCTTTCAACCGGAGACAGCGCGCGAGACCTCACCGATGAGGCCATCCTTTCGCGCGTACAGCAGGAGCCTTGGCTCTTCACCGCGCTCCTCGAACGCTACCAAGCTGCTTTTCTCCGGAAGGCGAAGACCATCCTCCACAAGAACGAGGACGCCGAGGAGGTCGTCCAGGATGCGTTCACGAAGATTTACATGAACGCGCACCGTTTCGAGGTGCGACCACGCGCGAAGTTCTCGTCGTGGGCATACGCCATACTCATAAACACGGCGCTCACGCGATACCAGAAGTGCGTGCGGGAGGGGAAGCGGACCATGCTCATCGACCCCGAATACATGGAACAGCTCGGCGAGATGAAGGAGCACAACGCCTTCCGGCAAGATAAGGACGCGATCGACCGGCTCCTCGAGAAATTGCCCGGTCACTTCGCGCGCGTCCTTCGGCTCCACTACCTCGAGCATTGGTCGCACAAGGACATCGCCGCGGAAACGGGGGAGTCGGTCGGCGCCGTAAAGGCCCGCATCCATCGCGCGAAGGCGGAGTTTAGAAAGCAGGCGGGCGCGGAGGGCGCGTCACTTTTGGGGTAAGAGCATCGTTATATAAACGTAACGCTAATTTTATCATCGTATGAAAAAGCTTCAGCGGAAGATCATGAGAGGCATCTACTACGCGTACGCGCTTCGTCTCGTCTCGCTCCCGGGCGTGCTCCAGGGGTTCTTCATGCTCGCCATCATGATAGCGCTCACACGCTTCGTCTCCCTTGGCCACGTCATCGCGAACTTCGAGACGGGCGGTTTCGCGCACGTCGGCACGTTCCTCTACAATGCGGTGCGTACGACGGAGATATGGACGCTTCTCCTCATCGGACTCTTCGTCTTCTCGCTCCTCTCGCTTCGTATCAGCCTCGTACCGCGAAGGGAAGAGGCGTACTCGTTCGCGCGCATTTAGCGCTTCGATATGAAAACCGCCGGCCCGTAGGGCCGGCGGTTTTCATATCCGCCTACGCGGCGGTACCCTCGTCCTTCAGTGCCTTTCGAACGTGCTTGAGGAGCTCGTTCTGGAGTTTCTTGTCCTCGCGAAGTGTCGTTCGCGCCGCATCGTAGCCACGGCCGAGCTTCACCTCGGCGCTCTGGTCGCCTCCCGGGGGGAGGTACGAGTAAGCCGCGCCGGACTTCTTCACGAGGCCGTACTTCTCGCCGAGGGCGAGGAGCTCGCCCTCGCGGCTGATGCCCTCGTTGTAGATGAGGTCGAACTCCGTCACGCGGAAGGGGGGCGCGACCTTGTTCTTCACGACCTTGACGCGGTGTCTGCCGCCGACGACCTCATCGCCCTTCTTTATCTGGGCGATGCGTCGAATGTCGAGGCGCACCGATGTGTAGAACTTGAGCGCCTTGCCACCCGGCGTCGTCTCGGGGTTGCCGAACATGACGCCTATCTGCATGCGGATCTGGTTGATGAAAATGACGATGGTCTTCGACTTCGCGGTGATCGCGGTGAGCTTCCGAAGCGCCTGGCTCATGAGGCGCGCCTGCTTACCGACGTGCGTCGCGCCCATCTCGCCCTCGATCTCGTCCTTCGGGGTGAGTGCGGCGACCGAGTCGATGACGACGATGTCTATCTTTCCCGAGCGGACGAGCGACTCCACTATCTCGAGCGCTTGCTCGCCGCTCTCCGGCTGTGAGATGAGGAGCTCGTCGAGCTTCACGCCGAGGCGCGCGGCGTACTCCGGGTCCATCGCGTGCTCCGCGTCGATGAACGCGCAAATGCCGCCCTGCTTCTGCGCCTCCGCTATCGCATGGAGGGAGAGCGTCGTCTTGCCCGAGGACTCGGGACCGAATATCTCGATGATGCGGCCGCGCGGGTAGCCGCCGATGCCGAGCGCGTCGTCGAGCCCGATCGAACCCGAGGGAATGGCATCGATGTCGACCTTCCTCGTGCTCCCGAGGGTCATGATGGCGTCGTCGCCGAACTTCGTCTTGATGCTTCGGAGCGTCTCCGCGATGTCGCCCATACCCTTCGTCTCCTTCGCCGGCGCTTCCGCGTCGCGTTCGATGGTCGTCTCTCCCTTCGTGCTTTTCTTGGGCATGCTAGATCTTCTTATCCGCGAAGTACGCTTCGCACTTTATAATATTCGCCATTATACCCTAGGACTCTGGGTCATACACGTACCGTTCCGTGAGGGTGGTCGTCCGGCCGAAGCGGTCTTTCGCCGCGAGGGTGACGATGGTCAATCCGTTCTCGAGGATCAGGTCCTGCGCGAACTCACCGGCCTCGTTCGTGTGTATCTCGCGGCCGTTTAACGTCAGTTTGACGATGTTCTCCGCCTCGCCGCGGAGAGTGACCGTGCGGTCCCGCTCCACGAGAGGAGGCTCTTCGGTGAGCGTTATCGAGGGTCCGTGAATGAGGTTTCGTGCCTGGAACTCGACGTACCCGACGATACCGATGACGAGGAGCGAGACGCCGAGGAAGCGAAGGAGGATGCCGAGGGTGATGTTCGAGAGGATGACGCGCATACGGTTAGACCTCTTCGGTCTCTGGTCCGTCGGCGATGACGGGGCGGGGCTTCGAGCCGTCCGCGGGGCCGATGACGCCGCGCTCCTCGAGCATGTCCATGAGGCGTGCGGCGCGCGAGTAGCCGAGACGGAGCTTTCGCTGGAGGTACGAGGTCGACGCCTTTCCGGCCTCCATGACCGCGAGGCGCGCGTCTTCGTAGAGCTCGTCGTCGTCCCCGTCCTCGAGGCCACCCGCGAATATCGCGTTCGGGTCGGCCTTATCGCCCTGTGGGTCGAGATTGATGGTGTCGAGCTCCATACCGCTCTGGTCCTTGAGGTACGAGACGACCTTCTTCACCTCCTCGGTCGTCACGAACGCGGACTGGAGGCGCGTCGGCTTCGGGCTCTCTGCCGAGAGGAAGAGCATGTCGCCGCGGCCGAGGAGCTTCTCCGCGCCGGACTGGTCGAGGATGGTCCGTGAATCTATCTGCGAGGCTACCTGGAGCGCGATACGGGTCGGCACGTTCGCCTTGATGAGGCCGGTGATGACGTTGACCGATGGTCGTTGCGTCGAGAGTATGAGGTGGATGCCGACCGCGCGGCTCATCTGCGCGAGGCGGACGATGCACGCCTCAAGCTCCTTCGGGTACGCGGTCATGAGGTCGGCGAGCTCGTCGATGATGACGACGATGTAGGGAAGCGGCTCGGGGAGCTCGCCACGCTCCTCCTCGGGAGAGCCCTTCTTCTCGAACTTCTCCTTCGCGGGGTGGTACACGTGGTCGTGGTACGAGGCGATGTTCTGGACCTTCGCCTCGGAAAGGAGGTCGAGGCGCCGCTCCATCTCCTTGATCGCCCAGCGGAGGGCGACGATGACCTTCTTCGCGTCGGTGATGACCGGCGTGAGGAGGTGCGGGATGCCGTTATAGAGCGTGAGCTCGATGCGCTTCGGGTCGACCATGATGAAGCGGAGCTGGTCGGGCGAGTTACGGAAGAGAAGCGAGATGACGACGTTATGGATGGCGACCGACTTTCCCGAGCCGGTCGTACCCGCGATGAGGCCGTGCGGCATGCGCGCGATGTCCGCGAACCACGCCTCGCCGGTGATGTTCTTCCCCAAGGCGACGAGGAGCGGCTTCGGGCTGTCGGTGTATTCCGGGGAAGAGAAGAGGGACGCGAGGCCGACCATCGCCTTTTGGCGGTTCGGGACCTCGATGCCGACGAGCGACTTCCCGGGTATCGGCGCCTCGATGCGGATTGGGCTCGCGGCGAGCGCGTACTCGAGGTTCGTCTGGAGGCCGACTATCTTCTCGAGCTTCACGCCCTCGGCTGGCTTGATGGCGTAGCGGGTGATGGAGGAACCGATCGTGACCGAGTCCATCTCGACGTCGATGTTGAACTTCTTCAGCGTACGGCGGATGGTGTTCGAGCTCGCCTTCACGTCGCCGACGTCCGGCGTACCCTTGTCCTTGTGGAGGAGGGAGAGGGGAGGAGGCGCGTACGTGCCCTCAAAGCTCGAGACGACGAACTCACCGGCCGCCTTCGAGAGGAACTTCTCGGTGAGCGAACGCTTCTTCGGCTTCTCATCGTCGGCGTTCGCCTCGGCGGCCGCCGCGGCGCCTTCCAGAGGCTCACCGGAATCCGGTAGCGGCATCGTGACGACGGGCTCGAGCGCCTCGTCTACTTCCTCGTCGCGCTTCCTATGGAGGAAGTCCATGAAGCTCGTATTGAACGTGAGGAAGAGCGCGATGAGGAGGATAGCGACGAGCATGATACCCGCGACGATACCGCCGAAGAGCGACGCGAACGGATAGAGCATGAGCGCGCCGGCGCCGCCGCCTTCCGTAAACCAGAGTTCCATGAGTCCGAGAGAGGCGAGGAAGAAGAGCGTGACGCCGACGAGCTTGGAGACGGAGACCGGATTGTCTTCGAGCGGCTTCATAAAGACGTATACGAAGAGGAGACAGGCGACGGGCGCGAGGACGAAGCCCCAGCCGAAGAGGTAAGTGAGCGCCCTGAAGGTCATGTCGCCCGCGATGCCCGCGTAGCCGAGGGACGAGAGGACGAAGAAGACCGCGAGGACGACGAAGAAGATGGCGGCTATCGCGTGCTTCGTCTGGGGCGAGACGTCATGAAAGAAGGAAGGGCCTGCGGGCGGTGGCGTCGTCGGTCTGCGTCGTTTGGCCATGCTTAGATTTTATTATGAATGTAATGAATTATAAAATCTTAGCCGTCGCCGAGTGCGTCTCTCCTTGACGCCTCGCGGCGACGAACGAGCATTTGACTAAAACTCGCACGCTCTATGACAGATTTGTAACCTCTGCATGATAGCACACGGCGACTCCGAGAAACCGTGTGGATTAGCGGATCCATGCGTACATGAGGAGAGACGAACAGCGTTGCGTATGCGACAAAAAGGCGTATACTGACCGATACGAATGTCCGCTATTATAAAGGTCAGGTATACGACATCATGGAAGCCAAAGAGACAGTATTAGAGACAGAACGTCGACATCGTATCGTCAATGATACCGAATATTTCAAATATATTTTTAAAAAGACAGAAAAGATTGCGTGTGCTGTCGTTTATGTGCTGCGTGGTGATACTTCAATCCGTCATACCGACCAGATTGTCCTAGACCTCGAAACCGCATCTCGGACAGTTCTCGATGCGTCCCTTGCGTCTCTTAAGAGCACCGACCTCACGGTCCATGAGAGCGCGCTTAGTCTCGCGTACGAGCTCATGAACCTCGAGTCGAAGCTCCGGGTCGCGCACGCGGCGCGGCTCATCGACCAGGGCCTTCTCGATGTCTTCGTGCATGAGATCGACTCGGTCCATCGTGCGCTCCGCAAGTACGTGGGCACGGACGTTCGAAACCCGCTTCTTGGCGATACGGCACCCGAGAGGAGGGAGCGCGAGGGGAGAACGCCGCGCCGTAGCCTCGCGCCCGTGGGCGACGCGCCCCTTACGGAGCGAGCACCATCGCCCTCGAGCGTGGGGAGGCGCGACCGCGTCCTCGACGTCATCCGTACTAAGGGACAGGCGAGTATCAAAGACATAGTAGAGGTCGTATCCGACGTGAGCGAAAAGACAATCCAGCGAGAGCTCAATAGTCTTATAAAAGACAATATAGTACATCGCGAGGGAGAGAGAAGGTGGAGCAAATACAGCCTGGTTTAGACAAAGACAATTCTCTCAAGAGAAAAAGGACATAACGTGTGGCGTTATGTCCTTTCTTGTTATAAAAGACGTTATCATTTGTCCATATCTTCCTCATTTTATCATCGCAGGACGATGTCCTAAAGGACGCAGTGTTTCCGCCCTTTAAGGGCATTTCGGTGCGTAAGATGTTCGCGCATAGTGCGTCATCACCGGTAGCGAGAGCGCGTTCGTGTTGACTTTATGAAGACGTGCACGTATGCTCTCATCCAGATTTTGTGGCTTGATTCGTAGGCAGTTATGCACACATCGCCGCACTATCCGGGGTATACAAGCGAAACGCTTTTGTATACTATTCGTATGCGCTTCAGTGCGCTCTTTTTTGAAAGGAAAAGGGACCACGTTTTGGAGGGTAGCTCGGTTCATCCAAGTATCCACCAAATGGCGCGTATACTCGTTCTTTGAGAGACGAACACGCCATGTACATATGTATGTACATCCGTTTTTCATGAGACATATGAAAAAATGGTGGAGGCGAGGTTCGGTCCCGGGGGAAACACCTGGATCTCATATCTAAGTCCGCAGATGCGGACCGACGGCGTCTACGACACAGACGCACTTTGCCGTTTCCTGTTCGGGAACGGTGCTTCAGAAATTCCTTTTCCCGTTACGGTTGCGTACGATAGAAATTCCTTCTCTCTTGTAGCTAGGCCACGGCGCGTGGGGTGTCGACCCGTTAACGCGCGCCGCGGAATAGTGATATTCGTGAACGGTCCTTCGACGGGCCGTTCGCAAATAAGAATTAATTCTTATTATTAGGTTAACAGTAATTCGTTACTGGTAAACAGTTATGAACATCACAGCAAACAATGCTGTCTCGAAGCTCTTCGTAGCGTTCGTGGCAGCAGCGATGCTCTTCATGCTCGCGGCTCCTTCAGCGAAGGCGGCTACGGTTGAGGAGCTTCAGGCACAGATCGCAGCGCTCATGGCGCAGATCGCAGCCCTCTCGGGCGGATCGACGTCGGGCAGCACGGCGGCTTGCACCTTTACTCGTTCACTCACGGTGGGTGTCTCTGGCGACGACGTTAAGTGCCTCCAGAACTACCTCACCCCGACCTACTTCAGCAATGCGGCAGGCGCAACGGGCTACTTCGGTCCGGTGACGCAGGCGGCGGTCGCTGCATGGCAGGCGGCTAACGGCGTCACGCCGGCGGCTGGTTACTTCGGTCCTGTTTCACAGGCTAAGTACTCCGCTATGGCGTCGGCAGGTGGCAACACCGGCTCGACTGGTGGCAACACCGGCTCGACTGGCGGCAACCAGGGCGGTAGCACCTCGAACCTTTCGGGCGAGGCTGACCTCGATGACGTTCAGATCGACGATGCTGACGACGATACGGTCCAGGAGGGCCAGGACGACGTTCAGATCGGCCAGATTACCGTTAAGTTCAAGAACGGCGATGCTCGCATCGATCGAATGGACATCGCTCTTCAGGGCGGTGACGATGAGACCGATCCGTGGGATACGTTCGACAAGGTCATGCTCTCCGTCGATGGCGATGAGATCGCTTCGATGGACGCTTCTGACCGAGACAACTACCTTAACGATGATGAGGGCTCACTTCGCTTCTCGCATCTCGATCTCGTTGCAAACGAGGACGATGAGGTGGTCATCGACGTAACGGCTGACCTCCAGTCCGGCATGGATGATTCCAATGACGGCGAGGCGTGGTCGCTCTACGTCGGTTCTGTCCGCTACTTCGATGCGGAGGATGTTGCGACGACCGAGGACGGAGTTGGTGACCAGGTTTCTGATTTCGGCAGCGTTGGAGCTGCGGCATCGGCTGACTTCACCATTAACGAGGCGGGTAACGATGACGAGATCATCGTGAAGACCTCGTCGGAGGATCCGGACGCTACGACGCTCGAGGTCAAGGATGACCAGAAGTCTGACTGGTACACGGTCTTCGCGTTCGACCTCGACACGAAGGATTCCGAGAACGACATTGACCTCAACACCATCCAGGTGGGCGTTCACACGCCGGGCACGTCGACCTACAACGGTCTCGTGGACGACGCTGAACTCGTTATTGATGGCACGACCATCGATGATGTGACGGTCACTGGCGGTGGTACGAACGACGCAACGCTCAGTTTCGACGTCAACAACGATGTGACGATCAACGCTGGCGACCGCGTTACCGCAGAGCTCAAGCTCAAGTTCAAGTCGCTCGCTTCGGGTGATGAGGGCGCAACGATCTACGCAGAGGTCAGCTCGGCTGATCGCGCAGCGATCGACGCGACGGGTGCAGATGATCTCGCAGCAGGCCAGCTTTCTGGCTCGGCGACGGGTGATACGCACACGCTCCGCACGTCGGGTGTAGCGGTCGAGGATTTCTCGGCAGACACCGACGTAACGACCTCTGATACGGCAACGAACAGCTACGGAACCTTCACCTTCACCTTCGACGTTACGACGATCGGAGATGACGAGGTGTTCATCCCGCTTACGGCTGCTTCGACGACCGCATCGGGCTCGACGACGAAGGGTGCAGTCTACAAGATCACTGACGCTAACGGCACGACCGTTACGGCATCTGACTCTAACTCGGCTTCACTCGTTCGTATCTCGGGTGGCGACACCAGCACGGCTGGCTATGTCCGCCTCGATTCTGGTGAGACGGCGACCCTCAAGTTGACGGTCACGTTCAACCCGACGACGGCTGGCCAGTTCATCGGTGTACTCGACAGCGTTGGGTTCGCGGCTACGGCTGATCCTGCTACGGACAGCACGACCCTTACCCCGTCGACCGACTACGATACTGACCCGGCGTTCATCACGAGCTAATTCGCACGAATTAGCCTAGATGATCCGTTCGGATCTAGTCTAGTCAGCAAAAACTCCCCGCAAGGGGAGTTTTTGCGTATATGGATTCGGAAAGAGAAGAAGGGAAACGAAAAATGCACGCGCATCGCGCGTGCATTTTTCGTTTCCCTGGTATACTAACCTCATGTTCAACAGGTCCTTCTACCGCTTCCTCTTCGGCTTCCTCGCCATCATCGCGTCGACCCTCATTCTCATCCTCCTCGTCGGCGGGAGCAAGGGTTCATAATCGCCATCGACCATGAGAATCACCGATCAATACTTCTGGAACGTCATCTTTCTCATCTTCTTCGTCGTCCTCGTCTTCCTCGGGACGGTGATCCTTGAGAGCGAGGCGTGGAAGCCGCTTTCCGACCTCACCATGACGGACTACGTCCTCATCACGCTCGCGTCGTTTCGCATCATCCGCGCCGTCCTCTACGATAAGATATTCGCGTTCTTCCGCGAGCAGTTCTACGACGCGAAGGAGGTGCGCGGGAAGGTCATACTCGTGAAGCCGGAGAGTGGGCCGCGCCGCACGCTCGCCGAGCTCCTCTCGTGCCCGTGGTGCTTCGGCATTTGGTCGGCCGCGATGGTCTCGTTCTTCTATCTCTTGAGCCCGGTCTTCTTCTATCCCGTCCTCTTCATCGCGCTCGCCGGCGTCGCCTCGTTTCTCCAGATACTTTCGAATTACATCGGCTGGAAGGCCGAAGAGGCGAAGCAGAACGTCGAAGGACGAATGTAGCGGGGAAGGGCATGGAGAGAGGAAGCGGCCGCGAGGCCGCTTCCTTTTTTCGCGCACTCTGGTATAGTGTCCGGGTCAGACTCTAGACAGCCGGTCGCTTTCCGAAAAGGGGAAGCCATAATGAGCCGTTTGGCTCGCCAGCCGAGGTCCAACTACTCCTAGTATTTGGCGGTCGAACTCTGGTCTCTCCCATGGGGAGGTCTGACGTCATTAGCAATCAGTACGTTTCGGTCTACTGTGGCAATAACGAAAGCAAAGAAGCAGGATATCCTCGCGAAGCTCGAGAATATCAAGAAGGACGCCGAAGCGATCGTCTTCGTGAACTTCAAGGGTGTCACGGTGAAGGATACGACGGCCATGCGCCGCACCATGCGGGACGCGGGTGTCGGTTACTTCGTCGCGAAGAAGACCCTCATGAAGCGCGCGTTCGGCGAGGCGTACGAGGGCACGATGCCCGAGCTCGATGGAGAGATAGCGGTCGCGTATTCGACCGACGCCATCCTCCCGGCACAGAACGTCAAAGACTTCGCGAAGCAGTTCAAGGACAAGATCGCGATAGCCGGCGGCATGTTCCAGGGCGTCTGGAAGTCGAAGGAAGAGATGACGGAGATCGCGTCGATACCGTCTCTCGACGTCTTGCGCGGTATGTTCGCACAGCTCATCAACTCGCCGCGTCAGCGGTTCGCGGTGGTGCTTAGTAAGGTTTCGGAAACGAAGTCCTAATCTATTAACGACTAACTATCAGTATTGTGAATAAGGATCAAATCATCGAAGCAGTGGAGAAGATGACCGTTCTCGAGCTCAACGATCTCGTGAAGACCATCGAGGAGAAGTGGGGCGTGTCCGCGGCGGCTGTCGCGGTAGCGGCTCCGGGTG
Source organism: Minisyncoccota bacterium (assembly GCA_035760625.1). GTDB lineage: Bacteria > Patescibacteriota > Minisyncoccia > Phycocordibacterales > UBA918 > Damh-18. Next base: position 28,873 of record DASTSP010000042.1, read on the forward strand.
CGGCGGCTGACGCTGGCGAGGAGCAGAGCTCCTTCAACGTCGAGCTCACCGACGGCGGCGCGCAGAAGATCGCCGTCATCAAGGTCGTGAAGGAGGCTCTCGGCCTCGGCCTCAAGGAGGCGAAGGACCTCGTCGATGGCGCACCGGCTATCGTCAAGGAGGGCATGAAGAAGGAGGATGCTGAAGCGCTCAAGGCGAAACTCGAGGAAGCTGGAGCGAAAGTTACGCTCAAGTAAATTTTCTCACAAAACAAAAACACCCCAATAGGGGTGTTTTTGTTTTGCAAAAAAATATGAGCGTAACTTTTGCTCCGAGCGTAGCGAAATAGTATGTCTCGCAACTAGCGGTAAAGTAACACGTAAGTAAAAAGAAACCCCACGCTATCGCGTGGGGCGCGGGGTCGACTCGAGCTCGAGAAGACGCTCGATGGAAACCCGCATGTAGTTACCGAGGTCATCTTTCGTGTAGAGGTGGAACGAAAGCGCGTCGGAGACGGCGAGCCCCTTGAGGAACCGCTTCGCGGCGCCTCTCGTCGTTCGCCAGAACACGTGGTCGACGAGGTCGAGGCGGACGTGAGAGCTCAAGAGACGTTTTTCTTGGAGCCGTCGTTCGAGCCGCTTTTCCACCGGCTCTGGCAGTTGCTTTATCTCCAGCCAAGCGGGTGCGTTGGGGTCATCGTTTTCCTCCGGCATCCGCTTCTTTCGCGTCCTCATGCGCCCTCCCTCACGGTCGGCCGCGTCCGCTTGAGGGCGCCTTTCGCCCGTCTTGTCTTCGCGCCCACCTTCTTCCCGTCGGAGCGGTAACGGTAGAGCGGTCCGCCCTCCGTCATTCGCACGAAGAGCTTGTAGTGCCCGCTGAAGCTCGGCTCGGACGCGACCCGCGCGATGACCGCCGAATCGACGCGGTAGAGCTGCTGTTCGTCCGCATATCCGGGGACGCGGCGCGTCACAGTTTGAGGGAGCTTCACGTCGATCGTGCCGAGCGCGACCGCCTCGCTCACGAGGTTCGAGAGCGGGAGGAGGTAGTACTCGAGGACCGACTGCGCCGGCCTCGCCTTGAAGCCAGGACGGAACGTCGCCGCGATGGCGCCCATACGCACAACGGTCTTCCTCGTCATGATTCGTCCTTTCGGTTTGAAATGTACGGCCGCGCTCATAGTATCGAAAAACGGGGAATGAGCAAGGCAGTGAAAAACGCTCCGGGCAAAGCCGGAGCGTCGTGGTCGTTTAGGTCGTCGGTTGCGGACGGCGGTACGCGAAGAAGAGGCACGCCGTGCCGGCCGCGGAAAGGACGGTGGGAAGCACACCGCCCAGGATGCCCTCGATGGGCGGGCGGGGAAGCGTTCCCGAGAGGGCGAGCCCCATCAGGACGCCGCCGATGACGAGGAGGGTCCCGGCGATGCCGAGGGTGACCTTCATATCAACGCTCATGCGGGTGGCCATGCGTTCTCCCGTGTCGTGGAAACCGGAAAAACACTACCACGAATCTCGAATGCGTCAATGGCGGAATGGAACACTCGCCGCTTTGCCTGTCTAGACATGTGGATAATGAGCCGCGTGCTATAATCGCGGCAACGGAATTCCTCCCATGAAAGACTCTCTCGCCATTCTCTTCGGTAACCAGGCACGCGTCAAACTTCTCCGATTCTTCCTCTTCAATCCGAAGCAGGAATTCACGTTCGATGATATCTCGAGGCGAGCGAAACTCGTCCGTCGCACGGCACGCACCGAGATAAACGCGCTCGAGCGCGCGGAGGTCATCAAGCGAAAGATGATATACGTGAAGCATCCGACGAAGGACGCGAAGCTTCGCGTGCAAGGCTACGTGCTCAACGACAAATTTCCCCAGCTCAATTCGCTCCAGTCGTTCTTCTTCGAGACGGCGCCCATCAACGGTACGACGCTCCTCAAGCATCTTCGAAAGGCGGGACCGCTCGACTTTCTCGCGTCGACGGGCGTCTTCATGCGTGAGTTCGACCGCCGCCTCGATTTCCTCGTCGCGACGAAGAAATTGAACGAGCACCGGGTCGAGATCGCGGTCCGAGCGCTCGAGGCGGAGCTTGGCATCGAGATACGCTACGCGACGTTCTCGACGGAGGACCTCATCTACCGCGTCGGTATGTACGACAAGCTCACGCGCGACGTCTTCGATTACCCGCACCAGATACTCGTCGACCGCGTGGGCGTCCGAAACGAGCTCTTGAGCCGCCCCGCCTTCGCCTAGAGAGGGAAGGAAAGAGTCCCCGTGAGGGGCTTTTTTCGTCCGTTTTTCGCGAAACGGAGCCGACACCTGAAATAGCGCTTGACTCTCGAATCCTTTCGTATATAATGGCGCCTACGTGTTTATGAGAATCACTAAGGAAACCACCTAGCGGACCATCTTCGCCTAGCGAAGTGTGTGCCGCGGAGAGCGGCTTTTTTAGTCAAAAAGTTCAGGGATGGACTTCGGAGAGATTCTCACGGGAACATGCGATCGTTGAAAATTGCATATTCCGGAAACGAGATTGATAAGGTCTCGTTTCTAAAATCCTACGTGTTCGACGCACGTAGGTGTGTTCGCTATTCGAGAGAATAGCGGACGCCAGGTAAGCGCATGCAGCGAAGAGGACAATGCTTCGGCAGGGTCTTTTCGTCCGCTGCATGCACGACACAAAGTCTCACCTGAGCTTGTATCTCAGGTGAGCGCACTCAAAAATTGTACAGCGGTGTACAGCGTTCGTGTAATAGACTATCGCGGCACAAAAGATGCCGTGTCCAGCCTTCCTTACAGGAACGATAAGGGTGTATGGTGGATGCCTTGGCTTCAAAGAGCGATGAAGGACGTGGTATGGCTGCGATAAGCGCGGGGGAGATGCCAAACGATCGTAATATCCCGCGATGTCCGAATGAGGAAACTCACCTGCTTACGGCAGGTACCCTCGCAAGAGGGAGCGCACCCGGTGAAGTGAAACATCACAGTAGCCGGAGGAAGAGAAAGCAACACAGGGAGGTTTCTTTCTGATCGGAGGGCCGCAAGGCTCACCATTACGGTCAGGAAGAAGCTTCTTGCGATCCCCTAAGTAGCGGCGAGCGAAAAGGGAAGAGCCCAAACCATTCGTGTTTACACGAATGGGGTTGTAGGGCAGGAGCGTCATTTAGTTGAGAAGAGTCACCAATTGGTGTGATAGCAGAACGCGTTGGGAAGCGCGACCCTAGCAGGTAATAGTCCTGTATGCGAAATTACATCAACTCTTTTGCTTCTGTTCCTGAGTAGTTCGAGACATGAATAGCTCGAATGAATCTGGGAGCACTAACTCCTAAGGCTAAATATCTTTGAAGACCGATAGTGAACTAGTACCGTGAGGGAAAGGTGAAAAGAACCCCGGAGAGGGGAGTGAAATAGAACTGAAACCATACATCTACAAGGAGTCGGAGCCCTGCGGGGCGACGGCGTGCCTATTGAAGAATGAGCCGGCGAGTGTATCTGTATCCTTTGTCTAAGCGGTAACCCCGCGGAGGCACAGTGAAAGCGAGCGTGAATAGCGCGAATATAGGGTACGGATACGACCCGAAGCGGGACGAGCTTGCCATGAGCAGGGTGAAGCGGGGGTAAAACCCCGTGGAGGCCCGAACCGGTGGACCGTTCAAAATCCTCGGATGACTTGTGGTAGGGAGTGAAAAGCTAATCGAGTTCCGTAATAGCTGGTTCTCTCCGAAACAGCTTTAGGGTTGGCGTCGCGTGTTCCTCCTGGGGGTAGAGCACTGGAAGGTCTAAATAGGGGGAAACCCCGTTAGACCTATCAAACTACGAATACCAGGCAGTTAGAGCGCGGCAGTTAGACTACGGGGGAGAAGCTCCGTTGGTCAAAAGGGAAACAGCCCAGATCGCCAGTTAAGGTCCCTAAATATATGCTCAGTGCGTCTTGAGGAGGTGAGGATTCACTAACAGTCAGGATGTTGGCTTAGAAGCAGCCATCATTTAAAGAAAGCGTAACAGCTCACTGATCGAGAGTCCTCGCGCCGAAGATGATCGGGGCTTAAGCATATTACCGAAACTGCGGATTGTACGTTTCTTCGGAAACGTACAGTGGTAGGAGAGCGTTCTCTGTTGCGATGAAGGGAAGGTGAGAACCGCCCTGGAGTACAGAGAAGTGAGAATGCCGGCACAAGTAACCGCAAGATGGGTGAGAACCCCATCCGCCGAAATACCAAGGTTTCCTTCGCTATGCTGATCAGCGAAGGGTTAGTCGGTCCTAAGCCGATCCCGACAGGGGGAGGCGATGGATAGCAGGTTAATATTCCTGCACACTGTTCTGTTCGAAGGAGGGACGAAGCGTTGTACTCGAAGCATCTTATTGGATTGGTGCTGGAGCTACGAGGAGGTCTGGTAGGCAAATCCGCCGGACATTAACTCCGAGTAGAGTCTGAACCTAAGGCTACGGCCGAGGGAACGAGAGGAGCACGCTTTCGAGAAAAACTTCTAAGGTTAAGCAGGACGGTTCCGTACCGCAAACCGACACAGGTGGTAGGGTCGAGAAGACCAAGGCGAACGAGTGAGGGGTCCTTAAGGAACTCGGCAAAAAAGCGGCCGTAACTTCGGGATAAGGCCTGCCCTTTCTCCGCAAGGAGGCGGGGCCGCAGCGAAAGATTTCCTGGCGACTGTTTAACAAAAACACAGCTCTCTGCGAAGACGTAAGTCAATGTATAGAGGGTGACGCCTGACCAATGCCGGAAGGTCAAACATGGAAGGTGGTACGGATTCGTCCGTACTGCTGGGCTATGTAAGCCCCGGTCAATGTCAGCGATAACTATAATCGTTCTAAGGTACCGCGCGCGTCCACGACGCGCGCGGTAGGACTGGAACGATTATGGGAGTGTAAAACAGATACGCATAAAGCTACCTTTGCGCGCAGCGATGCACGCATTGTCCAAATGTGACCATCAAGAGACCAAATGTCACACACCTCTCTGAGGTGAAGATAGAGTCCTTCTTGCAAAAGAAAAAAGGAACAGAAGAGCGCAGTTCCTTGTCGGGTAAGTTCCGACGTGCACGAAAGGCGTAACGACTGGGAAACTGTCTCAAGGACCTGCTCGGTGAAAATACAATGGGGGTGAAGATGCCCCCTACCTGCAATTAGACGAAAAGACCCCAGGAGCTTTACTGTAGCTTCGTATTGAGGCTGTTTGATTGATGCGTAGCATAGATGGGAGAGGTTGAAGCGTTCCTTTCGGGGGACGTGGACTCGTCAGTGAAATACCATTCTTCAATTGGGCAGTTTCTAACCTCGTTGGCAAAACCTTCGAGAGACAGTGCGTGGCAGGCAGTTTTAGTGGGGCGCTACCCTCCTAAAGAGTAACGGAGGGGTCTCAAGGTTGGCTAGGTGCGAATGGAAACCGTACCGATAGTGTAATGGCATAAGCCAGCTTGACTGTAAGGTGTCAGTACCGAACAGATGCGAAAGCAGAGCATAGTGAACCGATGGTCCGCGTTAGATGCGGCCAGAGATTATCTGACAAAAGTTACCCTGGGGATAACAGGCTAGTCGTGCCCAAGCGTCCATAGCGACGGCACGGTTCGGCACCTCGATGTCGGCTCAACTTATCCTGGGGCTGGAGCAGGTCCCAAGGGTTTGGCTGTTCGCCAATTAAAAAGTTACGTGAGCTGGGTTTAGACCGTCGTGAGACAGGTTGGTCTCTATCTATTGCAGGCGTCGATTCTTGAAGAGATTTGTCCCTAGTACGAGAGGACCGGGATGAACTGACCTCTGGTCTATCTGCTGTCACGCCAGTGGCACCGCAGAGTAGCTATGTCGGGAACGGATAACTGCTGAAAGCATCTAAGCAGGAAGCCGACTCTAAGATGAGGAATCATTAAGTCCCCTGAGAGATGATCAGGTTGATAGGCATCAGATGGAAGCACAGTAATGTGTTGAGTCGAGATGTACTAATAGGACGTAGTTCCTGTAGGGAATGCTGCACATGGCACACGCGCCGTGTACGCAAGAACTCCGATTCGGACATACGTTCGAATTCGAAAGCAACCGTCGCACGCGCTCGGTTGGAGGGAATGCTGCACATGGCGATACGCGATGGAGGCATGAACGCTGGACTGCTGACAATTTTTGAAGTGTTTGTACCTGATACGGAATATGCGATGTCGAGGGTGTGGCGCAGCTGGTAGCGCGTCGGCCGTGAGGCCGAAGGTCGTTGGTTCGAATCCAACCACCCCGACCCGACCCCGCGGACGGACGAAATTCGGTCCGTCCGCGGAGGCACGTGTTCATTCGAGAATTGAATATTTAAAGTTGGTGCTATAGCGAGAAGGGTGAGACAGTCCGGGGGACTGTCGCAAGACCTTGAGCAGTTGCTGCGAAAGGTGTACAGCTCCTGTAAGGAGCACCGACGAACGTAGATTGAAAATTGAATATTTAAAGTTGGTGCTTTCGCGAGAAGGGTCCACCCGTTCCCATTCCGAACACGGAAGTTAAGCTTCTCTGCACCGATGGTACTTTCTTGGAAGGGAGAGTAGGTCGGCGCCAACTTTAAGTATTCAAAAGAAAAAACTACCCGTTTGGGTAGTTTTTTCTTTTGATGTCCCTAAAGTGACGAATTAGTTTTGTCGACTTCGTCCAGCGGTTTCCTCTGGTAGAGGAAACTGAGACAGAAATTCAGCATAGTCGCTTCGCTCGTTGCTTCATTTCACTTTAAGTATTCTGTGGCTTTCATCCCCGTGCTCGCTCGTCTCAGTAGGTCGGCGCGCGCATATTTTGTATTTCATGCAAATACGATATAGTGGCGAAATGCGACAGACCATAACCGACCCGGGGGCGTCAGAGCTCGTCTACGAGATACGCGAGATCGTCGAAGTGGCGAAGAAGTTCGAGGCCTTGGGTCAGCCGATCACCTGGGAGAACATCGGCGACCCGGTCGCGAAAGGGGAGGAGGTCGCCCCGTGGATGAAGGAGTACGTCGTCGAGGCGGTCAAGGAGAATGCCGTCTACGCGTACTCGCCGACGAAGGGGCTTCAGGCGACTCGTGAGTACATCGCGAACGAGCGGAACCTCGAGGGCGGCATCGAGATAACCCCCGACGACATCCTCTTCGTGAACGGTCTCGGTGACGCGATCTCCAAGGTGTATCGGAGCCTCAATCCGAAGGTGCGCGTCATCGGGCCGAATCCCGCGTATCCGACGCATTCCTCGGCCGAAGCGGCGCACGCCGACGGCCCTCACCTCACGTACCCCTTGGACCCTAAAAACGGTTGGAAGCCCGACCTCGATGCGATGGAGCGGACCATCGTCGAACACCCGGAGATCGGCGGCATTCTCATCGTGAACCCGGACAATCCGACCGGCTACGTCTACCCGCAAGACGTCGTCCGCGATATCGTGGCGATCGCGAAGAAGCATGACCTCTTCATCATCTCCGATGAGATATACTCGAACCTCGCGTACGGCATAGAGCACAAGAAGCTCGCATCGGTCATCGACGACGTCCCCGGTATCGCGATGCGTGGCGTCTCGAAGGAGTTCCCCTGGCCGGGCGGACGCTGTGGCTGGATGGAGTTCTACAACCGCGACAAGGACGAGGACTTCGACCGTTTTTGTAAGTCCCTGATCGACGCGAAGATGCTCGAGGTCTGCTCGACGACCCTCCCGCAGTACGTGCTCCCGCGCATCATGAAGGACGAGCGCTACTACCCGATGCTCAAAGAGCGCACGGCGCGGTACGCGAAGCGAGCGAAGCTCGCGAAGGACGTACTCTCGGAGATCCCCGGCGTCATCATCCATGAGCCCAACGGCGCGTTCTATATGTCCCTTGTCTTCGAGGCGGGCGTCCTCACTGACCGACAGACCCTTCCGGTAGAGAACGAGGCCATTGCCACCGAGCTCGGAAAGCTCCTCACCGGCGTCACGAACGACAAGCGCCTCGTGTACTACCTTCTCGCGGCGACCGGTATCTGCGTCGTTCCTCTCACGTCCGGATTCAACTCGACGTACGATGGTTTCCGCTTCACGCTCCTCGAGCGAGACGACGCGAAGTTTCGAGAGATCATCGAGACCCTCCGCGATGCGATACGCGCGTACATCGGCTCTTGATATCGAAAGAGCCGGCCTAACCGCATCTGTTACAATACCTCCATGAGATGGTGGGCCTTTTGGCGTCGAGTCGAGTACGGGGCCGCGTTCCTCGTCCTCTGTGCCGGTATCGGTACGGGCCTCTATTATATGTACGGGTATGAGGCGCCGACGTGCTTCGACGGCCTCCAAAACGGCGACGAACGGAACGTCGACTGCGGCGGCGTCTGCCAGCGTATTTGTCCCATGGATATCACGATGCCGACCGCGCTCTGGGCGGAATCGTTCAAAGTCGTCAATGGACAGTACAACGCTGTCGCATACGTCGAGAATCGAAACAAAGATATCGGGTCTCCGGAGCTTTCGTACACGTTCAAGCTCTTCGACGCGCAAGGAGCGCTCATCACCGAGCGCTCGGGGACGACGGTCCTTCCGCCCGATGGCGTCTATCCTATCTTTGAGGGCCGCATCATGACGGGCGACCGCGTGCCCGCGTACACGTCGATCGAGTTCGGCGAGGACATACTCTGGCGAAAGGGGAGCGTCGGGCGCGACCAGTTTACGCTCGAGAAGCGCGAGCTCGTAAACGCCGATAGCCTTCCCAAGCTCACGGCGAACCTACGGAACTCGTCGCTCGACGAAGCAGAGGACGTCGAGATCGTCGCGACAATATTCGATTCACAGAAGCACCCCCTCACCGCCGCGCGGACCGTCCTCAAGTATTTCCCAGGGCGGACGAGCGAAGACGTCGTCTTCACGTGGCCGGAACCCATCGCGAAGACCGTGAAGAGTTGTGAGATACCGACCGACGTCGCGCTCGCCATCGACCTCTCGGGAAGCATGGACAACGATGGGGGTACGCCGCCCGAACCGATAAGCTCCGTCCTCGCCGCGGCGACCGATTTCGCGAAGCAGTTGAAAGAGGACGACCAGGTGACCCTCGTCACGTACGCGACGAAGGCCGAGGTCGTCGAACCCCTCACGCACGAGTCGTCGCGGGTCGCGAACGATATTTCGAAACTCGCCATCGACCCGAAGGAGCAGACCGGGTCGACGAACACGGGCGATGCGCTCCTTAAGATAGCGAGCGAGCTCGGTTCGACCCGGCACAGCGCCGACGCGCGGAAGGTCGCGATCCTCCTCACCGACGGGCTCGCGACGGCGCCCGACGATCCCGAGGTCTACGCGATACGGGAAGCCGAGGACTTGAAGCAGATGGACGTTCTTCTCTTCACCATCGGGCTCGGCGCCGACGTGAACGAGGACTTCCTCCGCGCCATCGCTTCGAATCCATCGATGTATCACAAGGCGCCATCGGCGAAGGACCTTTCGTCGATATACGCCGGCATCAAGAAGGACATCTGCGAGGACGGCCCGGCCGTCATCGAGATAATCGCGAAGCCGAAGACCTCGTTCCAGTAGTTTTGACCGGCATACGCTTCTCGCGCATAATGGACTCGTGACGCTCGTCCGAACACTCTTCAAAAGCATCGATTGGTGGCTTATTTCAGCCGTACTTTTCCTTACCTTTCTCGGGCTCGTCACGATGTACACGTTCGACGGCGATAACTCGTACTTCACGAAGCAGATCGCCTGGATAGTCATCGCGACCGCGGGGCTCGCCATCGCGATCGTTCCGGACTACCGGTTCCTCCGCACGGGGAACACGACCTTCTTCATCTACCTCGGCGTCCTCGTCCTCCTCGTCCTCGTCCTCTTCGTCGGTTCGACGGTGAAGGGAGCGGAGAGCCGCTTCGACCTCGGCGTGTTCTCGCTCCAGCCGTCGGACCCCGCGAAGCTCGCGCTCATCGCCGTCCTCGCGAAGTACTTCAGTAAGCGGCATGAGCTCATCGGCGACTTTCGGCATATCCTCGTCTCCGGAACGTACGCGCTCCTCATCTTCGGACTCGTCTTCATCCAGCCGGACTTCGGGTCGGCGATCATCCTCTTCTCCATTTGGTTCGGCATGGTCCTCGTCGCGGGCATCAAGTTTCGTCACCTCCTCATCGTCTTTTTGATAGGCGTCCTCTCGTTCGGCGTCATGTGGCAGTTCATTTTCCTCGACTATCAGAAACAGCGCATCCTCACGTTCCTCCATCCCTTGGCGGACATACAGGGGACGGGGTACAACGCGTACCAGTCGACCATCGCGGTCGGCTCGGGTCAACTTCTTGGGAAGGGAGTCGGCTACGGAACGCAGTCGAAGCTCCAGTTTCTTCCGGAGTACGAGACGGACTTCATCTTCGCGGCGTTCGCGGAGGAGTGGGGGCTCCTCGGCGTCCTCCTCCTTTTCTTCCTCTTCGGCGTCGTCATCTGGCGTCTTCTCACGCACGCGGTCCATGGCGCGACGAACTTCGAGCGCCTCTTCGCCGTGGGCGTCGCCATTCTCATCATCAGCCACTTCTTCGTCCACATCGGCATGAACATCGGTCTCCTCCCGGTCACGGGGACGACCGTCCCGTTCCTCTCCTACGGCGGGTCGCACCTCCTCACCGAGTTCCTCGGCGTCGGCATGGTCATCGCGATGGGCCGCTATACGAAACGTCACTATGTCGGCGAGGACCTCCTCGCGAGCTAATCTCCGTAGAGCGCGAACGTCCGCTCGAGCATTCGTGCGATATCGAATTCACGCGCGACCTTCTCTTTAAGCGCGTTGCCGCAAGCGTCGCGCTTTTCCATCGAGCGCGCGTACGTCTCGAGGGCGGTGACGATGGTGTCGGTATTCCGAGGGTCGATGAGGAGGCCGGTCGCGCCGTTCTCGATGACCTCCGGTATGCCTCCCACGTCGCTCGCGATCGAGGGAAGGCCGGCGGCACCCGCTTCGAGGAGCGCGTACGGCATACCCTCCTTAAGGGAGGGGAGGAGGAAGACGTCGAAGGCCCGGAGGTAGGTTCGCGCATCGTCGAGATATCCCGTGAACCGGACCGCATGCGAGAGGCCGCGGTCGCGTACGTACATCTCGAGCTCGTGACGCAGTTCGCCGTCGCTTATGAGCGTGTAGAAGATCTTCGTGTCGCGCACCTCGTTATAGCGCGAGACGGCGTCGAGCGCGGTGAAGAGGTTCTTGTTCTTCGTCAGTTCCGCGTTCGTGACGAGCCAGAGGTCGTGCTCGTGCTCGGATACGACGCCCGCCGAGAAGAGGCGGCCGCGCGCGTCCGCGCGGTCGAGAAAATCGATGTGCGGCACCGCGGTATGTATGAGGGTGAGCTTCTCGCGTGAGAAGGGGAGTACGACCGCGCGATCGCGCGCGGAGACGACGATGACGCGATGGGAGAGGAGCGCGGTGAGCCATGAGAAGAACCACACGACCGCTCTCCAGAGAGCTCCCCGATCCTCGTAGAACGGCCAGCCGTGCGCGGTGAAGATGATCTGACGGACGCCAAGGAGTCGGGCGACGAAGGCGCCCGAACCGCCCGCCTTCGAACTGTTGAGATGGACGACGTCCGGTCGCTCGCGTCGAATGATTCGAGCGAGCTCGAACATCGATCGGAGTTCCTTCGTGATGCTGATGTCCCGTTCGAAACTCGCTATCGTGACCGTGCGAACGCCCGCGGCGCGCAACTTCTCGAAGAGGATGCCGTCGCCGCCCGCCGCGACGACGGGCTCGAAGCGGTCCCTGGGAAGCCCGGTCGCGAGTTCGTAGACGTACCGCTGAGCGCCACCGAAATTCGACTTCGTTATGATGTACAGTGTTTTTTGTTTTTTTGCGTTCGTCGTCATAGTGTTCCTTGAGGGTGGCGCACAACTGGGGAGTGCCCCGCACTCCCCAGCACCTCAATTCGACTTCGTTATGATGTACAGTGTTTTTTGTTTTTTTGCGTTCGTCGTCATAGTGTTCCTTTTCGAGCTCGTCGTCATGGCGTCTTCCGTACTCGTCGTTTCTATAACTTAAGAACCCACCTCCCTGGTACGACGGCGACCGCTTGCGTAAACGCGCCCTTCTCGTATTATACCTTCCATGCACATGTTCGTGCGCGGTAGTACCGTGCTACTCCTCATCGGCGACCTCATCGTCTTCACGGGCTCTCTCGTCCTTACGCTCTTCGTGCGCTACCAAGCGTGGCCGTCGCACGACCTCGTTTCGACGCACCTGCGCGCGTTCACCGTTCTCTTCGTCTTCTGGGTCCTCACGTTTCTCATCACCGGCCTCTACGACCGGTACATCTCGCTCGTTCGAAAGAGCATCCCCGCCCTCGTCCTCAAGGTCCAGTTCTTCAACATCCTCCTCGCCGCGCTCATCTTCTTCATCTTCCCGTTCGGCATCGAACCGAAGACGAACCTCGTCATCTACCTTCTCATATCGACGCTCCTCATCGTCCTCTGGAGGCTCTACGTGTACCCTCTGATCGCGACGGGGAAGCCGATGCGCGCGCTCGTGGTCGGCGATAGCGATGAGGCCTTGGCCATCGCGCGCATGTTCCAGGGGAACCCGTTCTTCAGGAACATCAAGCCGTTTCTCCTTCGAAAGAAGGACATCTCGGACTTCGATGAGTTCCGTGCGTCGCTCCTTCGCTTCGTCGATCAGGGCTCCGCGGACATGGTCATCGCCGACATGCGCGACGAGTTCGCGAATCGTCTTACGCGCGACTTCTATAAGCTCGCGTTCGAGAACTCGAACATCAGGTTCTTCAATCTGCCGGCGATCTACGAACACCTCTACCATCGCGTGCCGCCGGAGCTCGTCGAGGAGAGCTGGCTCCTCGAGAACGTCTCGGCCGGTTCGCCTCACTATGCGTACGATGTGCTGAAGCGCGGCATCGATCTCGCGGGCGCCATCGCCCTCCTCGTCCCGGCTCTCGTCCTCTTTCCGGTCATCATGCTCGCGATCTACCTCGAAGACCGCGGGGCGTTCTTCTACGAGGCCGAGCGTGTCGGGCAGTTCAATCGACCGATACGCATTCTCAAGTTCCGGACGATGACCGGCCGCGACGCCTCGGGCGATGCGCTAAAGAGCACGCTTACGATCACGAAGGTCGGTACGTTCCTCCGGAAGACGCGCCTCGACGAACTGCCGCAACTCCTCAACATACTCATGGGAGACCTCTCCTTCATCGGGCCGCGCCCGGAGATACCGTCCCTCGTTTCGGTGTACGCGGAGAACATCCCGTACTACAACATGCGGCACCTCACGAAGCCCGGTCTCTCCGGTTGGGCGCAGATAAACAACTTCGACGTACCGCGAGGCGGCGTCGACATTCCGCGAACGATCGACAAGCTCTCGTTCGACCTCTACTACCTCAAGCACCGCTCGCTCATCCTCGACATCGAGATAGCGCTGAAGACCATAAATACGCTCGTCCTCCGGAGCGGAACGTAACGGAGGAGGGATTTGTTACAATCGCTGAATACTCGTTAACCACAGACCAATGTCCACGTACCTCATCACCGGCGGCGCCGGCTTTATCGGGACCAATCTCGCCGAGCGACTCGTCCGTGACGGACAGACGGTGGTCGTCGTTGACGACCTCTCGGCGGGGAAGGCGGAGCGCCTTCCCAAGGAGGTCGATTTCCGGAAGCTCGACATCTGCGACACCGCGACACTTACGGCGGTGATGAAGGGCGTCGACGTTGTCGTCCACCTTGCGGCGCTCCCGCGCGTCCAGTTCTCGATCGAACATCCCTTCGAGGCCCAGCACGTGAACGTCGACGGAACGCTCTCCGTCCTCGAGGCGGCGCGGCAGGCGGGTGTGAAGCGCGTCGTCTATGCCGCGTCGAGCTCGGCCTACGGTGACCAAGAGAACCTCCCGCTCTCCGAGGACCTTCCGCCCCAGCCGAAGAGCCCGTATGGACTCCACAAGTACTACGGCGAGGTTCTCATGAAACTTTGGCATGACATTCACGGTCTCGAGACCGTCTCCCTCCGCTTCTTCAACGTCTACGGTCCTCATTTCGATCCCGAGGGCGCGTACGCTTTGGTCATCGGAAAATTCCTCAAACAGCTCAAGGAAGGCAAGCCGATGACGGTGACGGGAGACGGCGAGCAGTCGCGCGACTTCACGCACGTCTTCGATACGGTGGACGCGGTCGTACGCGCCACCGTGAGCGAGCAGGTCGGGAAGGGCGAGGTCATAAACGTCGGCGCGGGACGGAACGTTTCCATCAACGAGCTCACGAAGATGATCGGCGGACCGGTCGAGTACGTCGCACCGCGCATCGAACCGAAGCACACGCGTGCCGATAATCGCCGCGCGAAGGAGCTTCTCGGTTGGGCACCGACCATTCCGCTCGAGGAAGGCGTTTCGAGCCTCAAGAAGGAGTTCGGCATCGCCTAGCGTATATTCTCTATGAACGTCGACGGAAAACGACTCGCCTCCGGCGTCTACGAATCGCTCCGCACGCGGGTGCGGTCTCTCTCGCGCGCGCCGCGTCTCACGATCGTGACCGCGAGCCCGAACCTCGAGACGAAGAAGTACCTCGCGCTCAAAGAGCGGCGCGCGGCCGAGGTCGGCATCGAGACGAACGTCATCGTTCTTGCGGAGAGCGCGACGACGGAGAACGTCGTGACCCTCGTCGCGAACGAGGCGGCTCGTGCCGATGCCCTCATCGTCCAACTCCCGCTCCCGCCGTCCATAGATGCCGACCGGGTGCTCGCCGCCGTCCCCGTCTCACGCGATGCTGACGGTCTTAACCCCGAGAGCGCCGTCCTCTCGCCGGTCGTCGGTGCCATCCGGGAGATACTCGCGCGCCATGGCGTTTTGCCCCAGGGGAAGCGTGTCGCCGTCGTCGGCGAGGGGCGCCTCGTCGGCCGGCCGGCGAGCGCGTGGTTTCGGTCCGTCGGCGCCCAGGTGCGCGTTCTCACGAAGGACACGGCCGACATCGAAGCGGAGACGAGAGACGCCGACATCATCGTCTCCGGTGCCGGAGTCC